>CAZUIA010000075.1:0-11622 GCA_964620835.1 uncultured Oscillospiraceae bacterium | reverse complement strand
CCGCTGCACGCGCAGGCGGGCGACCTGCCCCGCGCGATCGCCAAGGAGCGCGAAAGGCTGCAGCCGCTTCGGGAAATGGCGGATATGGTGCTGGACACCAGCGGCCTTCGCCCCAAGGAGCTTCGGGCGCGGCTGGACGAGACGCTGTTCCTGGACAGCGGCGCCGAGGTGCAGAAGATCCACGCGGAGCTGGTGTCCTTCGGCTTCAAGCGCGGCCTGCCGCGCGACGCGGACTTGGTGCTGGACGTGCGTTTTTTGCCAAACCCTTTTTATATCGACGATATCCGGTTTCAGACAGGACTTCAGAGCGGCGTTCGCGAATATGTGCTCGGCGCGCCTGTGACGCAGGAGTTTCTGCAAAAGACCATGGACCTTCTGCTCTTTTTGATGCCCCACTATGAAAACGAGGGCAAGCGGCGGCTGGTCGTCGGCGTCGGGTGCACCGGGGGGGGCGCACCGCTCGGTCGCCATTGCCGAATCGCTGGGCGAAAGGTTGCGCGCGTCCGGCTACACGGCGCTGGTGCAGCACCGGGACATCGAGCTGGAGAAGGAGAACTGGAGGCACCTATGAAATCGTTCGCCGCCAGGACGAGGGACGCGCTCACGCGCGAGGACTCCATTCGGCCCATCAGGGATTGCTGCCGGCTGGCCGAGCTGTCCGGCTTTGCGCTGGCGTGCGGGACCGTCTCCCTGGTGGGCGGCGGCGGGTTTCGCCTGAGCATGCGCACCGAGAACGCGGGCACGGCCCGCTGGGCGGTCAAGCGCCTGCGCGGCGCGTTCGCCGTGACCCCGGGGCTTCGCATCGCGCACGCAAGCCGCCTGGGCGGCCGCAACACGTTTGAGATCCGCCTGGAGCAGCAGGACGCGGAAAAGGTTCTGAAAGCGCTGGGCCTTTCGCCGCTTGACATGAAAATTCCGCGCCACTGCATGACGAAAAAGTGCTGCCAGAGCGCGTTCCTTCGCGGGGTGTTCCTGGGCTGCGGCGTGCTGCAGGACCCCGAGCGCGGCTATCGGATGGAGTTCGTCTTCGCGTGCGGGGAAACGGCGCGGGCGCTGTCGCGCTTTTTGCAGGCGTTTCACGGCATCCATGCCGGGGTGTCGGAACGAAAGGGCGCGTTCGTCGCCTATGTCAAGGACGCGGACAGCATCGTCTTTATTCTCTCGCGCATCGGCGCGCACAGCGCGCTGCTGGAGTTGGAGAACGTACGCATCACCAAGGAGGCGCGAAACCGGGCGAACCGTGCCGCCAACTGCGACGCGGCAAACATCACCAAAATGCTCGGCGCGGCGGACCGGCACATGAAGGCCATCGACCGGATCGAACGGACGATCGGCCTTTCGGCGTTGCCCGATACGCTGCGCGAGGTTGCCGTGGAGCGCAAAAAGCACGCGGACATCTCCCTGGAGGAGCTGGGGGCGCTGCTGGATCCCAAGGTGGGAAAGTCCGGCGTGTACCACAGGCTCAGCCGCATTGAGGCCATTGCCCGGTCCATCGAGCGACAGGAAGAGGAGGGGCTTTCATGATCCGCAAGGAACTGAGCCTGAAAGGGCAGGAGAGGCTGCAATCAAGGCCCGCGGCGCTGCTGGTGCAGGAGGCGTGCAAATATGCCTCCCGCATCCTCATCGAACAGGGAGGCAAAACCGTCAACGTGAAATCGATGATGGGGGTACTGTCGCTGGGCGTGCCGGTCGGCGAGAAGCTGGTGCTCATCATCGACGGAGAGGACGAACAAAAGGCGATGGAAGCCGTCGCGCCGATGATCCGCGCGATGTTTACCAAGCTATAGGGCTATCGAACATCGACGTGGCAGGATTTGAGCACCTCCAGGGCGGCGCTGTGCCGCTCGGGCGTGACACCGGCACAGCTGTTTGCGTAGACCGAAAGCGCGGCCTCGGGCAGATGGGCCTTGAGCAGCAGCGCGTTGGAGACGACGCAGATATCGGTGCAGACCCCGCACAGCTCGATGTCAAGGTTCGCCCCATCGCCGGTCGCCGCCTTTTGCAGGATCTCGACCAGGCGGGGCGCGCCGAATCCGTGTTTTTCGACGGTGGACGCCGCGTACGGCGCGACCGCCTCGTGCAGCTTCCAGCCGTCCGTTCCCCTGACGCAGTGGACGACGGGCAGGTGACGGCCCTCGTTTGTATCCAGGTAATCCGTTTCGTGGGTGTCCTGCGTGAACAGGAGCGTGCGGCCCTCCTTGAGCGCGGACCGGATGCGTTCCACCACGCAGGGAACGGCGGCTCGCGCCTCGGGGCTTCCGAGCGCGCCGTCAATGAAGTCCTTCTGCATATCCACAACGATCAAATATTTTGGCATGGGAACGCCTCCTTTTTCTTCCGCAGGGTCTTTGCATAGTATACCATGAAAACAGCGGAGAAAACAGCCGTTCCCAAACGCCGGCGGCACAAACCAGGCAAACGTCTCGGCGTAACCCCGGCAACCGGGCTCGTTTGATGGTGTTGAGTGGAATGCAAGAATATGGTATAGTAGGGGAAAACTGGTCAGTCACGCTTTGCGAGGCGGAAAGGCGGTTCCTTTGCATCAACACGAAGATCATCCGCATGTACACGGCCCCGACTGTGGGTGCGGTCACGAACACCATGCGGCGATTCCCCTTGAGGGTCTGTCCAACCTGCAGATGAACTTTCTGCTGGCGCTTCACGAGCGCCGCTACCTGCCGGTCGCGCGCTTTGTGCTGGTGCAGTCGGACAACGCGCAGGCCTTTGCCGTAGCACTCGCGCCGGTATACTTGGGCTCGCCCGGGGATACCATGGCGCACGTGAAGGAGGTCGCCGAGGCGCTGGATGAACTGGAATCGGCCGACTATCTTTCGCTCGACTATGACATCCCGCTTTCCGGCTACCCGTATGCCGAATACAAATCCTCCGACCTGTACGCGTACTTTTTGAAAACGGTCGAGGAAGGAAAGAAACGGGCGGACTTCCAGTTTGACACGGGGAAGCTTGAGCTTGGCAGCATGGCGCTGACCGACAGGGGAGAGCGCGCCGTTCAAAAAATGATGGACGAAAGATAGCAAAGCGCAAAACCCGCCTTAAGGCCGCCGAGGAGGAACCCTTCGGCGGCCTTTGCCTGCCTGTCCGGCCTGGATGTTGATGCATTTGGAAGCGTTTGACAAAACTTTATCGATATTTTTGGCACCCATAAAATGAATTTATTCGTTTTTATACTTGCGTTTTTCCGCCTGTCAGCGCATAATACGAGAAATATACCATTATAACGGAGGGATCCGTTCCGTCCGTGTCAAGGAGGGCTTTGATGAACCGCGTTTATAATTATTCTCCGGGTCCGTCGATGCTGCCGCTTCCTGTGCTGGAGCGCGCGCAAAAAGAGCTGGTGACCTTTTCTGACACGGGCATGTCCGTTATGGAGATGAGCCACCGCAGCAAGATGTATCTTTCCATCTTTGACAGGGCGGTTCAGGGCATCCGCGACCTGATGCACATTCCGGACACGTACGCCGTGCTGTTTTTGCAGGGAGGCGCGACCGAGCAGTTTTCCGCCGTGCCATTGAACCTGAACCGGGCGGGCAAGGCCGATTACATTGACAGCGGCAACTTTGCGCATTTGGCGGCCGAGGAAGCAAAGCGGTACCTGACGGTGTGCACCGTCGCCTCCAGCCGCGCGGACAACTACACCTATGTGCCCGACTGGAAGGGAAAGCTGAATGCGGACGCGGGCTATGTGCACATCACCACGAACAACACCATCTACGGCACCCGCTATACCGCTCTTCCGGAAACGGGCGGCGTTCCGCTCGTGGCGGACATGTCCAGCAATATCTTAAGCGAGGTGTACGACATCACGAAATTCGGCGCCGTGTACGCGGGCGCGCAGAAGAACATCGGCCCGGCGGGCCTGGCGCTGGTGATCGTGCGAAAGGACCTGTTCGGCCAGGCCAATCCCCTGTGCCCAAAGCTTATGAACTGGGAAAAGCAGGCGGAAAACGACAGCATGATCAACACGCCCAACACCTACGGCATCTACATGGCCGGCCTGTGCTTTGAATGGCTCAAAGACCTGGGCGGAGTGGAGGCGATGGAGAAGATCAACATCGAAAAGGCGCGCCTTTTCTATGCATACCTGGACGAGAGCAAGCTGTTCAAATCCCCCGCGCAGAAGGAATACAGAAGCCGCATGAACATCACCTTCGTCACCGGCGACGAGGCACTGGACGACCAGTTCGTCAAGGAGGCGGCGAAGGCCGGCCTGGTGAACCTGAAGGGCCACCGCTCGGTCGGCGGCATGCGCGCCAGCCTCTACAACGCCATGCCCGTGGAAGGCGTCAAGGCGCTGATCGACTTCATGAAGGCCTTTGAAGCCAAGCATTGACGGAGGAAAAAGGCATGTTCAAGATTCAAACGCTGAACAAGATTTCGGATGTGATCTACAGCCAACTGCCGAAGGAAACCTACGCGATATCTTCCGCCGAGGATGCGCCGGACGCGGTGCTCGTCCGCAGCGCCTCCATGCACGGCCTTCCCGTGCCCGAAAGCCTGCTGGCCGTCGCGCGCGCGGGCGCGGGCGTCAACAACATCCCGATCGCCGACTATACCAAGCGCGGCATCGCGGTGTTCAACACCCCGGGCGCCAACGCGAACGCCGTGGCCGAGCTGGTGATCCTCGGCATGCTGATGAGCGGCCGCAAGGTGCTGGAGGGCATCGAGTGGGTCAAGGACCTCAAGGGCCAGCCGGACGTGCCAAAGCTCGTGGAAAAGGGCAAGGAGCAGTTTGTGGGCCCCGAGCTTCGCGGCAAGACGCTGGGCGTAATCGGCCTGGGGGCGATCGGCGCGCTGGTCGCCAACGCGGCGGCAAACGGCCTTGGCATGGAGGTCATCGGCGTGGACCCGTATATCTCGGTGCAAAGCGCATGGTCCCTGTCCCGCGCCATCAAGCGGGCGGAGTCCCTGGAGGAGGTCCTGGCAAAGAGCGACTACGTCACCGTGCACGTACCGCTTTCGGACAAGACGAAGGGCATGTTTGGCGCGAAGCTGCTGGAACAGATGAAACAGGGCGCGCACCTTCTGAACTTCAGCCGCGCCGAGCTGGTGGACGGCCCCGCCGTGCGCGCGGCGATCCAAAGCGGCCGGCTTGCCACCTATGTGACCGATTTCCCGACCGAGGACATGCTTCATGTGCCGGGTGTGCTGTGCATTCCGCACTTGGGCGCGTCCACGCCCGAGAGCGAGGAAAACTGCGCCGTGATGGCCGCTGCGGCGCTTCGCGGATACCTGGAAAACGGGACCATTCACAACAGCGTGAACCTGCCGGAGATCACGCTCGGCCAGCCGGAGGGCAGCCGCCTGCTGATCATCCACGACAACGCGCCGGGCCTGGTGAGCCAGATTTCCAGCATCATTTCGCAAAAGGGCGTCAACATCGTCAACATGGTCAACAAGAGCCGGGGCGAGGTGGCCGTCACGGTGCTGGAGCTTGGCCAGGCCCCGGACGAAGGCATGCTGGGCGAGCTTTGCGCGCTCAGGCAGGTGGCCCGCGTGCGGCTGGTGGGCGCATGATGGCGTTTCGGCTTTCCGGGGAGCGGGATCTGCCCGCCATCATGGCCATTGTTACCAAGGCACAGGCGTATTTGGCCTCCCGCGGCGTGGACCAGTGGCAGGACGGGTACCCGGACGAAAAGGTGATGCGGGAGGACATGCGCCTCTGGCAGGGGTATGTGCTTTTGCGCGAGGGAGAGGTCGCGGGCATCGCGACGATCGTCTTTACCGGCGAAAGCAGCTATGATGAAATCTTCGAAGGTGCCTGGACGACTCCGGAGCCCTACGCCTGCATCCACCGCATCGCGGTCGATGCGGCGCTGCGGGGAACCGGCGCGGCGGATGAGCTGATACGGCAAGCGGAGGCGGTCATCCGCGCGCGGGGCGTTTTGAGCGTTCGCATCGACACGCACCAAGACAATCTGGTGATGCAGCGCATGCTCGTTCGAAACGGATACCGGCCGTGCGGGGTGATCTATCTGAAAGACGGAAACGAACGCGGCGCGGCCCGGGTGGCGCTGGAGAAACGCCTGGAATAGGCTTTCGCCGCGCCGAGGCGAATCGGCGCGCTTTTCGGCCGCCGTGCGCAGGGCACGGCCGCAGGTTGGCTTGCTTTTCGCTTTTCCTCAAGGCGTTTCGTGCTTCCAAATCCTCCTCAAGGCCCGTCTCATAGCGGACGGGCTTTTTTCATACACTCCACGGAAGAGGGCGTGGGGGGGAAGGAAATGAAAAAAAGATGGGCGGGGCTTTTCATGCTGGCGGCGCTCCTGTATAATGCAGGTATTGCCTGGGCTGCGGCGGACCAGACCTCCGCGCGCGCGGCGTATGTGCTGGACCTGAAAACGGGCCGTACGCTCTTTGCCGTGAACGAAAACGCCGAGATGCCCATGGCGTCGACGACCAAGGTGATGACCGCGCTCATCGCGCTGGAGCAGGGAAACCTCGACGATCTGGTGGAAACAACCCGTGCCGCCTACGGGCAGCCGGGCACCTCCATATACCTTTCGCTGGGCGAAAAGCTGACGCTGGAGCAGATGCTCTACGGCCTGATGATCGCCTCCGGCAACGACGCGGCCGTCGCTATCGCCGATCACATCGGCGGGTCGGTGGAAGGGTTTTGCGCCGTCATGAACGAGCGCGCCCGGTCGCTCGGCGCCAACCATACGAACTTTGTCAACCCCAATGGGCTGCCCGTGGCAAACCACTACACCACCGCGCAAGATCTTGCGGTCATCGCGGCGGCGGCGATGGAAAACCCGGTGTTTCGAGAGATCGTATCCACACAGCGGGCGTCCATTCCCTGGGAGGGGCGCGAGTATATGCGCGTGCTGCACAACAAGAACGCACTTTTGACAAGCTACGACGGGGCGACCGGCATCAAGACGGGCTTTACGCGCGCGGCGGGCCGCTGCCTGGTGTTCGGTTCGCGGCGCGGGGACATGGAAATCGTCGGCGTGGTGCTGAACTGCTCCAACTGGTTTGTGGAGGCCGCGCGCATCATGGACCTGGTATACGCGCGCTACACCTGGGTGGAAATGCTGCCGGACGGGGAGCGCGTGGGCGTGGTTTCCGTCACGGGCGGGGAGCAGGAATCGGTGCCGGTCGTGCTGCGGGGCGCGCTCGCCGCGCCGGTGGCGGAGACGGAGATGCCCTTGCTGGAAATCGAACTGCCCGACACCGTCCTGGCGCCGCAGCCGTCGGGCGCGCAGGTGGGCTGGGCCATCCTGCGCGCAAACGGCGAGGAGCTTTCCAGAAGGCCGATCGTGCTGGCGGAGCCGGTCCGGCCAAAGCCTTCCGCGCTTCTAAGGTGGCTGCTTTGCTGGCCGCTGCTCGTGCCGTAAGCGCCGCAAAAGAAAGGCTGGGTACGAATGATCGAGATTCGAAAGCTGACCGAGGAGATCGCTTCGCTGCTGTGGACCGTCGAAGACAGGCGGCTGGATAGCGAGCGCGTGATCGTGCGCACGAAATCAAACGGGTTTGAGCTGGATTATAAGCCGCTGCCGGGCGCGCTGTGGCGGGTTGGCAACGCGCAAAAGGACGTGCCCGATGATTTTGACAGCTGGATGGCCGATCGGAAAAAGGGCGTGTACCTTGCCTGGCTCGACGGCGCGCCGGCGGGACAGATCCTGCTGGAAACGGCCGAATTCAACCTGGCGCGCGTGCGGGACATCCGCGTGTCCATGGCGCTTCGGCGGCGCGGCGTGGGCGAGGCGATGATCGCGCTGGCAGAGGATTGGGCCAAGGAGCGAAAGCTTCTGGGCTTGACGGCCGAGACGCAGGACGTCAACGCGGGTGCGTGCCAGTTTTTGACGAGCTGCGGCTTTCAGCTCGGCGGCGTGGATACGCTCCGCTACGCGGCGCGGTCCAAGCAGATGATGAAGGCCATCGGCATGCGCGAAAGCGCGCTGTATTTCTACAAATTTTTCACCTAAGCGGGGAATACGGATGAAACTGCTGTTTTTGATCGGAGACACGGCGGTCGGCAAGATGACGGTCGGACAAGCGCTGATGCGGATCACCGATCTGCGGTTGTTTCATAACCACATGATGATCGAGCCCGTGCTGGAGATCTTCGGATACCGGCATCAAAACGCCGTGGCGCGGCTTCGCGACGTGATCTTCGAGGAGTTCGCCCGATCGGATGCGTACGGGATGATTTTCACGTTCATGTGGGCGTTTGACCAGCCGTCCGACTGGGCATATATCCGGCACGTCAGCGACATGTTCAAACGGCAAAACGCCGGGGTATACTATGCGGAACTGGTCGCCCCGCAGGAAATCCGGCTTTTGCGAAACGCCACGGAAAACAGGCTCAGGCACAAGGCCTCCAAGCGGGACGTGGAAGCCTCCCGCCGAAGGCTGCTTGCCGACGACGCGAAATACCGCTGCGTCAGCCATGACGGCGAGGTTCCGTTTGAAAACTACATCAAGATCGAAAACGGAGAGCTTACCCCTGGCGAGGTTGCGCAAAGGATCAAGGAGCGGTTTTCCCTGTAAGCTTTTGGGAAAGGACGCGTATGAGATTACAGAAATACCTGGCCCACGCAGGCGTCGCGGCGCGCAGAAAATGTGAGGAGATGATCGCCGCGGGCCGCGTCAGCGTCAACGGCATGGTGGTCACCGAGATGGGCACGCAGGTTCAGGACGGCGACGAGGTGCGCGTGGACGGGCAGGCCGTCCGGCCGGAGGAAGTGCGCCAGTACATCCTCTATCATAAGCCCATGGGCGAGGTTTCCACCGTCAGCGACCCGCAAGGGCGGCCGACGGTGCTGGACCGGTTCCGCGATTTCCCCGCGCGGCTGTATCCGGTGGGCCGGCTGGACTTTGACAGCGAGGGCCTGCTGCTGCTGACCAACGACGGCGAGCTGGCCCAGCGGATGCTGCACCCCAGCAGCGAGGTGGAGAAGGTCTACCTCGCGCGCGTCGCGGGCGACGTGCCGCTGGACGCCATCCGCCGCCTGCGCGAGGGCGTGGAGATCGACGGGCGCAAAACATCGCCCGCGAAGGTGCGCGCCATTCGGCGCACCATGGTGGAAACAGTGCTGCTCGTCACCATTCACGAGGGGCGCAACCGGCAGGTGCGCCGCATGCTGGAAGCCGTGGGGCACACGGTGCTGCTGCTTCGGCGGGTGCAGTTCGGACCGCTGCAGCTTGGCGATCTCAAGCGCGGCCAATGGCGCGCGCTGACGCGGGACGAGGTTGAGTCGCTCAAGCGGGTATGAAGCGCGCACCCGGGTGCGCTTGCCCTTGGGGCCTCACACGCGGCGAATACGGGAGCGCGCGATCATACGCCGTAGACCCCTGAACCGCGGCCATCCCCGGCGAGAACAACGCGCCTGCGCGGGCATTTCCCAAACACAAGAAAAAAAGCGGTCCGCTCGACGGCGGTCCGCGCTTTTTTTTGAAAACGCGTTTCTAAAGGCAGGAAATAGGGGAAAAATGGAGTATAGTAGAAATGGGGAAAGGATTGGACTATCTTCACATGTGTCCATGCAACGGCGTGCACAGCCATGCTTTTCCTTTGTTTTCCGTCGTTTTTCGGCGAAAGATACAGCATCCTAACGTGAAAGGGAGACGGCATCATGGATATGTTATGGTACGGCCTGAAGGTAGCGTTGATCGGTATGGGGGTCGTCTTTGTCGGGCTCATCATTCTGATCGGCTGCATCAAGGCGCTCAAGGGCGCGCGCCCCGCCCAAATGAACGAGAGCCCCGAGACGGAGCAGTCGGTTGCCCCGCCTGCGGCGCCGCTGCGGCACCCGCCCGCGGCGCCACCCGTCCCGCAGGCCCCGCGCACCTATGTTCCCGGCCCGCCGCTGGGAAGGGACAGCGACGCGCTGTACGCGGTGTTGACAGCGGCCGTCGCGGCCACATTGGAGACGGAGGGCAGAAACCCCGAGGGCGGGTTTGCGATCCGTTCCGTGCGCACGCTGGCAGAGGTGGCAAACGGCCCCAAACTCACGCGGAAGGACGACGCGCTCTACGCGGTGCTGGCCGCGGCGATCGCCGCCACGCTGGAGGCCGAGGGCAGAAATCCCGAAGGCGGGTTCGCGATCCGTTCCGTTACACCGGTTCACGCGTAACCGTTTGATACATCGTCATCCACTTTATATTTGAGGAGGAGTCCCTATGCGTAAATTCCTGATCACGGTCAACGGCGGTTCCTATGAGGTTGTGGTGGAAGAAATCGGCGGCGTCGCGCCCGTGGCCGCGCCCGCGGCTGTCGCCGCTCCCGTTCCCACGCCCCCTCCGGCACCCGTTCCGGCACCCGCCGCGCCCGCGCCTGCCCCTGCCAAGGCCCCCGCCTCCGCGCCCGTCTCCGGCGGCAAAAAGGTCACCAGCCCAATGCCGGGCACGATCCTGGGCGTCAATGTGCAGGAAGGACAGACCGTGAAAGGCGGCGACATCCTGGTGGTGCTCGAAGCCATGAAGATGGAAAACGAGATTCCCTCGCCCGCCGACGGCAAGGTTCTGCAGGTGCTTGTTTCCAAGGGCTCTGCCGTCAATACGGGGGAAGTGCTGGTCGTTCTTGGCTGACAACGGGAAAAGGAGCGTTGAGACATGCCCGAACTGAACATTGGGGAAACGTTGCATGGCTTGGTTGCCGATTCGGGCATCTTGGCGTTGTTTCAGCATCCCGGCAATTTGATCATGATCGCAATTTCATGCGTGCTGCTCTATCTGGCGATCGTCAAAAAGTTTGAGCCGCTCTTGCTGATTCCGATCGCGTTTGGCATGCTGCTGACCAATCTGCCGCTTGCGGGGATGATGGACGGCCCGGTCTATGCCTACCTGGCTGATCCCGTCCATAACGGCAAGGAAGGCATCCGGGTGGTTCTGGACGACGGCTCGGTGATGTATCAGTATGTGCAGACGAACGGCGGCCTTCTGTATTATCTCTACCAAGGCGTAAAGCTGGGCATTTACCCGCCGCTCATCTTCATGGGCGTCGGCGCGATGACGGATTTCGGCCCCCTGATCGCTAACCCGAAGGCGCTTCTGCTCGGTGCGGCGGCGCAGCTCGGCATCTTCATCGTGTTCATCCTTGCAAACCTTGTCGGCTTCAACCCCGCGGAATCGGCTTCCATCGGCATCATCGGCGGGGCGGACGGGCCGACGGCCATCTATACCGCCGGGCGTCTCGCGCCGCACCTGCTCGGGCCGATCGCGGTCGCCGCCTACTCATACATGGCGCTCGTGCCGGTCATCCAGCCGCCGATCATGCGGGCGCTGACCACCAAGGAAGAGCGCATGATCGTCATGGAGCAGCTTCGCCCGGTGTCCAAGCAGGAGAAGATCATCTTCCCGATTCTGGTGACCATCGTCGTGTCGCTGCTTTTGCCGTCGGCTGCCCCGCTGGTGGGCATGCTGATGCTCGGCAACCTCTTTCGGGAGGCGCTCATCGTGGACCGCCTGAGCAAGACCGCGCAGAACGAGCTGATCAACATCGTGACCATTTTCCTGGGCGTCACCGTCGGCGCGACGGCGAAGGCGGAAACCTTTCTGAACGTCCGAACGCTTCTCATTTTGGCCATGGGCGTATTCGCCTTCGCGGGCGGAACGGCGGGCGGCGTGCTGCTGGCCAAGCTGATGAACAGGATTTCCGGC
>CAZUIA010000074.1:0-11787 GCA_964620835.1 uncultured Oscillospiraceae bacterium | reverse complement strand
GCAGCCCGGCGACATAACCGGTGTGCGAGAGGTTCAGCGCGCAGTCGGCCGCGATTAGGGAAAGGCTCTGCGCCGCCAGAAACACGACCTCCACGGTGGCATAGGGCGTCACCTCGCCGATGTGCTCCAGGCCCACCTGAAACGACTCGCGGTATTCGTCCCCCTGGCGCGAGGGGCGGTACACCGGCTCGGCATAGTATAACCGCTCCGTGCCGCCCGCGTCCGCCCGCGTCTTTTTGACGATGCTCAGCGTCACGTCCGGCCGCAGCGCCATGAGCTTTCCGTCAAGGCCCGTGAACGTCAAAATCTGCCCGCTTGAAAGAAAATCCCGGTGCAGGGCGTAAAAGTCGTATTCCTCAAAGCGGTTCATGCGAAACTTCTTGTAGCCGTAGCGCTCGTACAGGCCGCGAAGCAACAGCGTGGCCCGCTCGTCCGGCCGCAGCAGATCCACCCCCGTCTGCATCATAAAGGTCCTCCTGTGCGTGGATTGTCGCCCATTATACGTCGCTTTATCGATTTAGTCAAGTGTCTCGTTAAATTTTTTGTCAAAACAGGAAACCTTCGCTTGCACGAAAATTCGCCGGCCACCGTTGAATATAGAGCGGCGATAGAGTACAATGGGCCCTTGGAGGCGGTTTCATGCTAAGCCGGGAACAAATCACGCAGGCGGTAGGGAAAGCGGCGCATCGGTACCCCGTTTCGCGCGTGTATCTGTTTGGCTCCTACGCCAGCGGCACGGCGACGGAACAAAGCGACGTGGACCTGTACGTGGAATTTGATCACTCGCCCGTTTCGTTTTATCAGGTGGCCGGCTTTCGGGGCGCGCTGGAGGAGCTGCTGCGCGTGCCGGTGGACGTGGTGAAGCGCCGTCCCGCGCAAACGGAGGCGCCCGAGATGGTGTGCATCTATGACCGGTAAGGTCCGCGACCTGGATGTCACGCGCAAGACCCTGCGCGAATTGGACGATGTGGACGCCTTTTTGCGCGGCGTGTCCGAGGAAGCGTTTCTCTCCTCCCCGCTTCTTCAAAAGGCGGTCGTCATGTCGCTGATCAACATCGGGGAGCTGTCCAAGGCCTATACCGCGGCTTTTCTCGCCGCGACGCCGCACATTCCCTGGCAGGGCATCCGAGGCGCCCGAAACGTCGCGGCGCACACCTACGAGGCCATCGACATGCGGGACGTGTACGAGACGTACCGGCAGGATCTGCCGGCGCTTCGGGCGGCCCTGGAAAAGGAACTGCGGCGGCTTGAGACGGCCGCGTGGCAAAAGCAAACGAGGGAATGACATCATGAAACGGGTTTTGTTCCAAATGTTTCACCGGATCAAGCCGGGGCGCCTGATCGCCCTGGGCTTTGCGGGTCTCATCTTCGCGGGCACGGCGCTGCTGCTTTTGCCCCTTTCCATCCGGGACGGCCAGGCCGTTTCCTTCGTGGACGCGCTGTTCACCGCGACCAGCGCGGTCTGCGTGACGGGCCTGGTGGTCGTCGACGCCTACGACACCTTTACGGTCTTTGGCCGCACGGTGCTCGCGCTGTTGATCCAGGTGGGCGGCCTGGGTGTGTCGAGCGTCGGGATCGGGTTCATCCTGCTGGCCCGAAAGCACGTGGGGTTCAAGGAGCGCCTGCTCGTGCAGGAGGGCTTGAACCTGGATTCGCCGCGCGGCGTGGTTCGTCTGGTGCGCGCCGTGCTCGCGATGACGCTGTGCGTGGAGGCGGTCGGCGCGTTTTTCAGCTACCTGGTCTTTTCCAGGCACTACGCGCCGCTTCACGCGCTGGGCGTCAGCGCGTTTCACGCGGTGGCGTCGTTTAACAACGCGGGCTTCGACATCCTGGGCGGGCTGACCAACCTCATCCCCTACCAGGACGACGTGCTCCTCAACCTCACCACCGCCGCCATGATCATCCTGGGGGGGATCGGCTTTTTGGTGGTGGTGGACGTGCTGCAAAAGCGTTCGTTTCGAAAGTTTTCGCTGCACACCAAGGTCGTCCTGACGATGACCGCCGCGCTGCTCGCGCTTGGCACGGTGCTCATCAAGGCCACGACGGACATCACCTGGCTCGGCGCGTTTTTTACCAGCACCTCGGCCAGGACGGCGGGCTTCACCACGTTTCCGCTGGGCGAGTTTTCAAGCGCCGCGCTGTTCATCGTCATCATGCTGATGTTCATCGGCGCGTCGCCCGGGTCCACCGGCGGCGGCGTCAAGACGACGACTTTCTTTTCCCTTTTGGTGGGAACCTACGCCATAGCCGCCAACAAGCACGCCACGGCGTTTCGCCGCACCCTGCCCCGGGGTACGCTATACAAGGCGTTCGTCGTGACCACGCTGGCGATGGGGCTGTGCTGCGTGATGCTGCTGCTTCTTTGCGTTTTTGAGCCGGACTACAACGTGGAAATGCTCCTGTTTGAGGTGGTGTCGGCATTCGGCACGGTCGGGCTGTCCACCGGCATCACGCCGGACCTATCCGACGGGAGCAAGCTGGCCCTCACGCTGACGATGTACATCGGCCGGCTCGGCCCCTTGACCGTCGCTTCGCTGCTCACCTTCCGAAACCTTCCCGGCGTACATTATTCCGAGGAACCGATGCCCATCGGATGATGCGGCAGTAACAGATAGAAGGAGAAAAAACCATGCCAAAGGAAAAAGCGTTTCTTTCCGGAAAAGAAAAACAGGCCTCCGGCTCGTTTGGGGTGATCGGCCTTGGCCGCTTTGGCTTTACGCTTGCGAAAAAGCTTTCCGAAAGCGGAAGGGACGTGGTGGTGCTCGATTCCAGCGAGCAGAAGATCCGCGAGGCGCGCGCCTTCACCGACGCGGCCTTTGTCGCCGACACGCTCGACCGGGAAACCCTGACCGAGGCGGGCATTCAAAACTGCGACACGGTCATCGTGGCCATCGGTGAAAAAATCGACACCAGCATCCTGACGACGCTGACCGTCAAGCACCTGGGCGTCAAGCGCGTGATCGCCAAGGCGATGAGCCAGGACCAGGGAAGCGTGCTGGAAACGCTCGGCGCCGAGGTGATCTACCCGGAGTCCGACATGGCGGAGCGCCTGGCCAAGCGGCTGACCACCACAAACGTGCTCGACTACCTGTCCATCTCCAGCGATATCGAGATCTCCGAGCTTCGGCTCACGGACCGCGTCGTGGGGCAGACGATTGTGGAGGCGGGTTTCCGGCAAAAATACGGCATCAACATCATCGCGCTGATCAACGGCGAAGGCGTCACCACCAACATCCGGCCCGAGTACCGGCTCAAGGCGGACGACGTGATCATCGTGATCGGCAAACAGGACGATATCCAGCGGTTCGAAACGTTCCAAAGCAAGGAACGGTAGGCCGCGAACCGCATCACAGAAAGGATTTTCATGGCAAATTTCATCACCTTTGAGGACATCAAACGAAACGAGGCGGTAAACGCCTATATTCAAAGCGCGGACGAAACCCTTATGGCCCTGGGGTACACGGAGCACAGCTTCGCCCACGTGACGCGCGTGGCCGAGACGGCCAAATACATCCTCGAAACGCTCGGCTACCCCGAGCGGGACGTGGAGCTGGCCCGGATCGCCGGGTACCTGCACGACATCGGCAATTTGATCAACCGCGTGGACCACGCCCAGAGCGGCGCGCTGATCGCCTTTCGCATCCTGTCGGACATGGGCGCGCCGCCGGAGGAAATCGCGACGGTCGTGAAGGCCATCGGCAACCACGACGAGGGCACCGCCGTGCCGGTGAACCCCATCACCGCGGCGCTGATCCTTGGCGACAAGACGGATGTGCGCAGAAGCCGCGTGCGAAACCCGGACACGACCACCTTTGACATCCACGACCGGGTGAACTACTCGGCGAAAAAGTCATTGGTGAAGATCAACGCGGAACACTCGCTGCTCAAGCTAAAGCTGACGGTGGAAAACCAATACAGCTCGGTCATGGACTACTTTGAAATTTTCCTTGACCGAATGATCCTGTGCCGCAAGGCGGCCGAAAAGCTGGGCCTTGCGTTCAAGCTCATCATCAACGAGCAGCAATTGATCTAAGGGAAGCGGCCCGGCCGCCTTTCCCGTTTTTGGAAGCGTCCCTTTGGGGACGTGTTTTTTGTATGGGGATAACCTGGCAGATCGCCGGGCATGCTAAAGCGCACAAGCCCGCCTATGCGCGGAGAGGAATGGAGGAACATTTCCATGAAAAAGCTGCTTCCCCTGGCGCTTTGCCTGACGCTTTGCCTGACCGCCTGCGCGCAAGCGGAATCGCGCACCGGCAAGGCCAAGGGCTATGGCGGCGAGCTGACCGTCGCCGTGACGCTGGAGGGCGAAAAGATCACCTCCGTGGAGGTCGTCGACCACAAGGAGACGGAGGGCGTGGGCACGCCCGCCATTGAAAAGCTCCCCGGCGACATCGTCGCCAAGGGCAGCACCGACGTCGATATCGTCAGCGGCGCGACGGTCACCAGCAAGGCGATCATCGCCGCCGTCAACAACGCGATCAACCCGGATCAATACCCCGCGCCGGCCGCCTCGCCCACGACGGACGTCGCCAGCGCCGATCAGACCTTCGGCGTCGGCATGTCCACCCTCGGCCGCATCGGCCCGGGCAAGGACAACGAGGACGTGCAGGTCTACAGCTTCAACGTCGTGTTCGCCAGCGCCCTGTTTGACAAGGACGGCCGCATCGCGGACCTGTTTGTCGATCAGCTGGAGGTCGCCACGCCCAACTACGACGGCGCGGGCATGCCGCAGTTCGGCGGGTTCCCCGGCCAGGGCGGCTATAACTGGGACGAAAACAAGGACGGCACCGTGGACCAGAAGCTGCCGGACACGGACGAACAGTTCCTGGCCGACATCGAGGGCTGGCGGAGCAAGCGGCAGCGCGGCGACAGCTACCGCATGAACAGCGGCACCTGGAGCGAGGAGATGGACGCGTTCCAGCGCCTGTTCATCGGCAAAACCGTGGACGAGATCGACCAGTGGTTCAAGGCGTACTGTTCGGACGTGAACGGCCGCCCGCTGGTGAAGGACAGCGCCAACGAGCAGGACGCGCAGAAGTACGAGGCCCTGACCGACCAGGACAAGGCCATGCTCGCCGACGTGACCAGCAGCGCCACCATGAGCCTAAACGACGGCCACGGCAACATCCTGTCCGCGATCCGAAACGCGTACGAGGCCCGAAGGCCCATCAACACCCCCGTGCAATAGACCCGGCAATCCCAGGCGGCGAGGCTGTACGGCCCGCCGTTTTTTGCGTGCGCCGGGCTTTTTTCTTGCCAAGGCGGCCGAGCCGCATTGGGCGCAAGGCCCAAAATGACATTTGAGCGCCCCTTTCGTATGTTTTGCGTCGCATGCTCTAGGCGGCACGCGGGTTTGGTGCTATGATAACAGTACCAAAGAGAGGAGGGAGCCCATGCTCGATTTCCTTCTGGTCAATTTTCCCATCGTGATCTGCGTGGTCGCGGGCCTCGGCCTGCTTGCCGTTGAGGTCTTTATGCCCGGCTTTGGCGTGCCCGGCATTTCCGGCATCGTCCTGCTCATCATCGGCACGGTGATGCTGTGGATCAAGTCGGGGCCGTTGGCCGGGCTTGGGCTGGTGGTGCTCATCGTAGCGCTCGTGGCCATCCTGCTGTCCATCACGCTCAAATCGGCGTCCAGCGGGCGGCTCAGCAAGTCGCCCATCATCCTAAAGGATGCCCTGAATTCGGAAAGCGGCTACACGGCCAGCAGCGACATGTCCATCTTCATCGGGCGCGAGGGAGAGACCCGCACGGTGCTTCGGCCCGCCGGCATCGCCGATTTTGACGGCGTGCGGCTGAACGTGGTATCCGACGGCACGTTCATCAAGCAGGGCGTCAGGGTGCGCATCGAGCGCGTGGAGGGCAGCCGGATCGTGGTGCGGGAAGCGTAGGCGCATCCGCCGGTGAAAACAGCTTGTGACAACCGGGAATGAAGAAAGGGAGGCGTGTGTATGGAATACATTGGCTTGATGGTGATGGTCTTTGTGGTGCTCGTGCTGCTGACGGTGTTTTTCACGTTTGTCCCCGTCGGCCTGTGGGTCTCGGCCCGCGCGTCGGGCGTAAAGGTCAGCATCATGTCGCTGGTCGCGATGCGGGTGCGCCGGATCATCCCGTCCCGGCTGATCAACCCGCTCATCAAGGCCACAAAGGCGGGCCTGGATGTGACGCTCAACAAGATGGAGGCGCACTACCTGGCCGGCGGAAACATCGACCGCGTGATCAACGCGCTGATCGCGGCGCAGCGCGCGAACATCCCCCTGGGGTTTGAGCAGGCCGCGGCCATCGACCTGGCCGGCCGCGACGTGCTGCAGGCCGTGCAGATGAGCGTCAACCCCAAGGTCATCGAAACCCCGATCGTCGCCGCCATCGCCAAGGACGGCATCGAGCTTCGCGCCAAGGCGCGCGTCACGGTTCGCGCCAACATCGGTCGGCTGGTCGGCGGCGCGGGCGAGGAAACCGTCATCGCGCGCGTCGGCGAGGGCATCGTGACCACGGTCGGCTCCTCGGAAACCCACGCGGCCGTGCTGGAAAACCCCGACATGATCAGCCGCACGGTCCTCAACAAGGGACTGGACGCGGGCACGGCGTTTGAGATTCTATCGATCGACATCGCGGACGTGGACGTGGGGCGCAACATCGGCGCGCAGCTTCAGATGGACCAGGCCGAGGCCGACCGCCGCATCGCCCAGGCCAAGGCCGAGGAGCGCCGCGCGATGGCCGTGGCGCACGAGCAGGAAATGAAGGCAAAGACCCAGGAGATGCGCGCGCTGGTCGTCGAAAGCGAGGCCGAGGTGCCGCGCGCCATGGCGGCGGCCCTTCGCGAGGGCAAGCTGGGCGTGATGGACTACTACCAGATGCAAAACACGATCGCCGACACGTCGATGCGCGAGAGCATTTCCCGTGCGGCCAAGCCGGAGGCGGACGCTTCGGGGCAGCAGCCGCAGCCGGGCAAGAAGAAGTAAGCGATGGAGCTTGTCATCCTCGTGGCGCTCCTTGGATGGGTGCTGTCGGCCATCAACAACGGGACGAAAAAGCGCACGGAGCAGGCCAGGCGTTCCGCGCACGCATCGCCCGGCGAAGCGCCCATCCGCCGCGCCCCCGCCAGGCCAACGGAGATGGATCGGCCGGCGCGCCCCGCGCAGGCCTACCCGACGATGGAAGCGGCGTCCGGCAGCATGGCTTGGGGCGGCACGCTCATGGAGGGGACACATTCCCTGGAAGGCTTGGAAGCTGCTTACGGCGATCCGCGGGATCCCACCACCGGGCTTGACCGCTCGACCGAGGAAGCGCCGCACCTGGCGGCCCACGCGGCGCATGTCCCGGGCCTTGACCTCACGTTTGATGGCGCGGCCCTCGTCAAGAGCGTCATTTATTCGGAAATCCTAAGCCGCAGGCGCGCTGGGAGGGTGAGCCGATGAACCCCATTCGTGTCGCGCTGGCGGACGACGAGGCCGGCATGCGCACGGTGGTGCGCAAGATGCTGGAAAAAAGCGGCGGGCTTACCATCGTCGGCGAAGCGGAAAACGGCGAAGGGCTGCTTGAGATCGTGGAGGAAAAGCGGCCGCAGATCGTGCTGCTCGATGTGGAGATGCCCCGTATGACCGGCGTGGAGGCGGCGCGGGTGATTCAGGATACCGACCCGGCGACGATCCTGATCTTTATCACCGCCCATGACCAGTACATGGCCGACGCGTTTTCGGTATACGCGTTTGATTACCTGCTCAAGCCCTTCAAGGTGGACCGCGCGCTGCAGACGCTGGAAAGGGCAAAGCAGGTGATCGCGATGCGCGAGGCGGCGGACGCCGCCCCGCCCCGCCCGGCTGTGCCGCCGCAGACCGCGGCCGGCCGGCTGATGCTCAAGCACCGGGAGGGGGTCAATGTTGTCGGGCTGGACGATATTCTGCTGATCCAGCGGGAGAACCGTTCGACCGTGCTGTACACGGTGAACGAGGGGCGGTTTGTGACGAGCGACTCGCTCGGCGATGTGGAGGCCCGGCTGGACCCCAAGATGTTCTTTCGCTGCCACAAGTCGTACATCATCAACCTGAACCACATTGACACCATCACGCCCTACGGCCGCTGGACGTACATCGTCAAGCTGCGCGGCACGAGGCACGACGCCCTCATCACGCACGAGAAATACGAAGAACTCGAACGGATGTTTGGATAAAAAGGAAGGGGTCCGGGGGCATTGTCCCGGACCCCTTCCTTTGCGTGGGATATATTCTGAAAACGGTCAAAAGGCGGGCGGCTTTTCCGGCGCGCCCTCACGCCCCTTGGCACAGCGTCAGCATCGCCCGGTCCAGCCCCGCGTCCTCGCGCACGCGGCCGCTTTTGATCGCGTAATCGGTATCCACGCACAGGTCCAGCTTCCGGCGCAGAGCCTTCGCATCCATGCCCCTGGCCTGCGCCATAAGGCGCCTGAGCGCGAACGGCGGGACGCCGACCTTTTTTTGCATCTCCGCTTCCGGCACGCGCGCCTCCTGCAAAAGCTTCACCTGCAGCAGGTTTCGGTACTGCCGCGCCATCATGGCCAGGATGCCGATGCGCGCCTCGCCGTTTTCCAGCATCGTTCGCAGGAGGGAAAACGCTTCCGCCTCCTTGCCCGCGACCAGCGCGTCCACGAGCTGAAACACCGTGCATTCCAGCGACGGCACCGCGACCGCCTCGATGTCCTCGCGCGTGACCTCCGCCCTTTCCCCCGCGTACGCGCCAAGCTTTGAAAGCTCCTGGGACAGCGTCAGCAGATCCCGCCCGCAGGTAAAGGCGAGCAGCGCCGCGCTTTCGGGCGAAAGGGTCTTGCCAAGCGGCCGAAGCTGCGAGAGCATCCAGCGCGAAAGGTCGGCGTCCGACAAGCGGTCGAACTGGACGACAGCCCTTTGCCTGGCCAGCGCCTGCGGCAGCCTTTTGCGCCCGTCGGGCGTTTTTGGGCAATAGAACACGACGCATGCCGTCTCGGGCGGGTTTTCCAGATACCTGACGAGCTTCTCGCTCTCCTCCGCTTCGCCCGCCGCCTTGCCGGACAAGAGCAGCGCGCTGTCCTTCACCAGGACCAGGCGCCTGTCCGAAAGCATCGGCAGCGTCTCCGCCGCGGCGATCACATCGCCCGCCGGCGGGTTTGTCAGCACCGTCTCGTTCAGCGCCTCCAGCCCCTCGGGCAAAAGCTTTTTTTCAAGCGCGGCAAGCGCCCTTGCCTTGACATGTTCCTCCTCGCCCTGAAACAGGTAGACGGAGCGGACCTCCCCCCGCTTGAGCGAATCGAAAAACTCGTTGTGCGTCATGGGCAATAGACCTCCACCCGTATGTCATCCTTGCCAAAATACACCGTCAGGGCGCCGGAATCCTGCGTCAAATACACCTCTGCGCCCGCGTCCCGGAGCCTCGCGAGCGTCTCCCCGTCCGGATGGCCGTAGCTGTTTTTCCCCGCGGAGATCAGCGCGATGTCCGGCGTAGCATCCCGCAAAAACGCGGGCCTGGCCGCGCTCGCGCTGCCGTGGTGCGCCACCTGCAGCACGTCGCAGTCAACGCCCAGCGGCTCGGCCGGGCCGTCCGCGTCGCCTAAGAGCAGCAGCGTCTTTTCGCCCGCCGCGACAAGCAGCACGATGGACCGATCGTTCGGATCGCTGCCGCGCGTAACCTCCCGCTCGGGCGCGATCACGGTCGCCTTGACGCCGCCCAGGGAAAGCGTGTCCCCCGCGGCGACCTCGACCACCCGCGCGCCCTGTGCAAGCGCCCTCTCCAGCCTTTTCGCATAGCCGCTTTCCGCGCCGAACGCGGTCGCGTTTGCGGGCACGTAGACCGTCCCCACGCGGATGCCCGCGTCCAAAAGCTCGGTCAGGCCGCCGGTATGGTCCGCGTGCGGGTGGCTCAGAAACAGGCCGTCCACGCTCGCGCCGCAGTAGGTCAGGTACTCGGTCAGATCGCTGTTTTCCTCCCCGCAGTCGTACACATAGGTTTTCCCGCCCGCGTGCAGCACGCCGGACAGCGCCTGCCCCACATCCAGCTGCACGTACCGGGGGCCCGAAAAGCCGCCGATGTAGCCGACCGAAACCGCGGCGCATACCGCCAGCGCCATGGCGGCGCACCGGGTTTTCCATTTCCACACGACCGCCGTGGAGCACAAAAGCGCGCACACGCCATATGCGGCGATCGCCCACCACGAAAATGCGGGCACGCGCAGCAGCGGCGCGGCGGCCGCGGCGCGCGAAATGAACAGCATCACCGCCACCATGCCGCGGCATGCCAAGGCCGGCAGCCAGCCGAGCGGCGGCCACAGGGCGTCAAGCGCCGTCGCCAGCGCGGCCGTCGGCACGAGCAGGCCCGCGATGGGCACCGCCAGCACGTTCGCCGGCACGCTCACCCACGACACCGTGCCAAACCAGCGCGCCATCGCGGGCAGGACGCCCGCCTGCGCGGCCACGGTCGCCGTAAGGCCATCGCGCAGGAGCTTCGGGCCGGCGGGAAGCAGCCGGCGAAGCGGCGGGCGAAGGAGCGAAAGGCCGAGCACGGCCGTGAACGAAAGCTGAAACCCCGGCGCAAACAGATCCAGGGGGCGAAACAGCAGGATACAAAGCGCCGAAAGCGATACCGTCGTCAGGGGGTCGGCCTTTTTTCGCCAAACGGACGCGCCCTCAAGGGCCAGCAGCATGACGACCGCGCGCAGCACCGAATCCGAAAGCCCGGTGACCAGCGCGTACGCGCCGAGCAGGGCCGCCAAAAGCAGCCAGCGAACGCGCGGGGACACGGGCAGCGGCGAAAGCAGCGCGGACAAAAGCGCGTACCACAGCGCCACGTGCAGGCCCGACACGGACAGAAGGTGCGCCACGCCGCTGTCGCGCATCCAGTCGGACCAGTCCTCCGGCATGTGCACCCGGTCGCCCAGCAGCATGGCGCGCACGACGGACGACGCGCCGCCAAAGAGCGCGTCCATCCTTTGGCCGAGCGCCTCGCTGATGGAAAGGGCGGCGCCCCGGACGCTCAAGCCCGCCGGGGCGAGCTGGCGCGGCGCGGCGCCCAGGTACAGCCGCACGTGCGTCCCCTGCTGCGAAAGCCACATCCTCTGGTCAAACCCGCCGGGGTTTCGGGCGCCCTGGGGCAGGTAGCTGCTGCCCTGCGCCTCCACCCGCTGCCCGTGGGAAAGCCAGGCGGCCTGCCCGGGAAAGTAGCAGTAGGCGCTGGAATCGATGCGCGTCCAGGCTTCCTCGCCTTGGCGCTGCACCCGCACATCCGTGAGCGTGAACTGCACCGCCTTGTCGCTTCGGCGCACCGGCCCGAGGACCGTCCCCTCGACGCGCCAGCGGCCCGTCTTTGGCAGCGGGGGCGGCGTCCATGCCATCGCCCCGAGGAGCGCGCCCAGGGAAAACAAGCCCGCAAACAAAAGCGCCGCCGCCGCGCGCCGAACCTTGGACGCGGCAAACGCGAGCGCAAACAGCGCCGCCGGGACCGCCCACATCCAAAGCCGGTACGGGATGCTTTGGCAAACCGAGATGCCGAAGATAAAGCAAAGCGCCCCGCACATCAGCGGCCTTGCCCGAAAAAAGGAAGGCGCAGGCCAGGGGATGCCCTTCGCGCGCGCCTTCTTTTGCATGGTGATGCCTCCCATCTGGTCGGGTGCTGCTTTGGTTTCGGTAGCCCGGGCGCTTGATGCGAAGGAATTCTGCGGCGGCGGAGCGTATCAACTCCAAAAGGTGGGGGAGGGGGTTCGTCCGCCGCCCGGAGCCGAAACGAAGCGAGGCGGCGCCGGTTGGCGAGCGGCAGCGCGGCGGACGAAAAGGCCCGCGGGACCTT
>CAZUIA010000073.1:0-11838 GCA_964620835.1 uncultured Oscillospiraceae bacterium | reverse complement strand
GGTTTCGCCGCCGATCAGCGCGCAGCCCGCCTGCACGCACCCCTCGGCCACGCCCTTGACGATCTGCTCGATGCGCCCGGGCACCATTTTGCCGCAGGCGATGTAGTCAAGGAAAAACAAGGGCTTGGCCCCGCCGCACACGATGTCGTTGACCGACATGGCCACACAGTCGATGCCCACGGTGTCGTGCTTGTCCATCGCAAAGGCGATTTTGAGCTTGGTGCCCACGCCGTCCGTGCCGCTGACCAGCACCGGTTTCTTTAGGCCGGAAAGGCCGCTGAGTACGCCGGGCGTGACGGTCCTGTCCACGTGCGAGCGCATGCGCCGGACCGCCTCATACCCCGCGGTGATGTCCACGCCCGCCTCGCGGTAACTGTCGCTGAAGCTTTTCATGCGCCCTCCCCTGAAATCCTTTGTTCAAACCTGCCCTTGCCCCCCTGCTTGGGCGGCTCGGTCGGGTACAGGCCGGTAAAGCACGCGGTGCAAAAGCCCTTGGTGTTGTCGGCCAGCTTGGTGACGTTTTCCCAGCTCAAATACCCGAGCGAATCAGCCCCCAGGATATCCCGGATCTCGGCGATGGTGTGCCTGGCTGCGATCAGCTTTTCGCTGGAGTCGATGTCGGTGCCGAAAAAGCACGGGTGCATGAACGGCGGCGCGGCGGACCGCATATGCACCTCGCGCGCGCCCGCGTCGCGCAGCAGCTTGATGATATGCGCGCTGGTCGTGCCGCGCACGATGGAATCGTCGATCAGCACCACGCGCTTTCCCTTGACCGTGGAGGACACCGGGTTCAGCTTGATGCGCACCTTGTCCTCGCGGTCCTTCTGCAGGGGTTGGATGAACGTGCGGCCGATGTATTTGTTTTTGATGAACCCCAGGCCGTACGGGATGCCGGACTGGTGGGCGTAGCCGATCGCCGCGTCGATGCCCGAGTCCGGCACGCCCACGACGATGTCCGCCTGCACCGGGTGCTCGAGCGCCAAAAACGCGCCCGCGCGCTGCCGCGCCACCGTGACGGAGCTGCCGTCGATGACGGAGTCCGGCCTTGCGAAATAGATGTACTCAAACACGCACGTGGATTTGGGCCTTTTTTCGCAATGGGTTTCGATGCTCGTCAGGCCGGCCTTGTCCGCGACGACGATCTCACCGGGCCTCACGTCGCGCACGAACGACGCGCCGACGGCGTCCAGCGCGCAGGATTCGGACGCGAACACCACGCTGTCCCCAATAGCGCCGATGCACAGCGGGCGAAACCCGTGCGGGTCGCGGGCCGCGATCAGCTTTTGCGGCGACATGACCACCAGCGAGTACGCGCCTAAAAGGCGCGGCATGGCCTGCTCGATCGCTTGCTCGATCGACGGCGCGGAAAGTCTTTCCTGCGTGACCACGTAGGAGATGACCTCGGTGTCGCTCGTGGTGTGGAAGATGGAGCCGGTCAGCTCCAGCGCCTCGCGAAGCTCCGAGGCGTTCGTGAGCGCGCCGTTGTGCGAAAGCGCCATCGTGCCCTTGACATGGTTGACGACGAGCGGCTGCGCGTTTAGGCGCCGGGACAGCCCCGTCGTGCCGTAACGCACATGCCCGACGGCCATGGTACCGTTTCCCAGCGCGGCCAGCTCGTCCTTGGTGAACACGTCGTTCACAAGGCCCGCGTCCCGGTGGTAGCGGATGACCCCTTCGTCGCCCACCGCGATACCGCAACTCTCCTGGCCGCGGTGCTGCAGGGCATAGAGCGCATAGTAGCAGGATGACACCACGTCAAGCCCGTCGCGGCTGAGAACGCCAAAAACGCCGCATTCCTCATGGAGCTTGTCAAACATGCTTCTTCCGCCTCACTCGCCGAGCAGGCGCTTTAAGATTTCCTGGTACGCGCCCTCCACGTTGCCTAAATCGCGGCGGAAGCGGTCCTTGTCGAGCTTTTCATGCGTTTGGCTGTCCCAAAAGCGGCAGGTGTCGGGCGAAATCTCGTCCGCCAGCACGATCGTGTCGTCCGGCAGCCGGCCAAACTCCAGCTTGAAGTCGATCAGCTCGATGTTCAGGTCCTTCAAATAGTCCGACAGCACCCGGTTCACCCGCAGCGCGTATTCGGAAATTTGCGAAAGCTCCTGTTCGGTCGCATAGCCCATGGCCAGGATGTGGGTTTCGTTGACCATCGGGTCGCCGAGCGCGTCGTCCTTGTAGCAGTATTCCAGCACCGTGCGGGCCATCCTGTATCCTTCCGCAAGGCCTAGCCGCTTGGCAAGCGACCCGGCGGCGATGTTGCGCACGATGACCTCCAGCGGCACGATCTTTACCTTTTTCACCAGCGTCTGGCGCGGGGAAAGCTCCTTGACAAAATGTGTGGGCACACCGCCTTGTTCCACAAGGCGCATCAGGTGGTTCGTCACCCGGTTGTTGATGACCCCCTTGCCGGCGATCTGCCCCTTTTTCAGCCCGTTGAACGCGGTCGCGTCGTCCTTGTATTCGACGATGCACAGCGTGTCATCCGCGGTCGCGTACACCTTTTTCGCCTTGCCATCGTACAGCATTTCGGTCTTTTCCATGGAAAGCACCCGCTCTTTCTCTCAATTTATTTCATTCGGCAAACCGCGCCCGGACGGCTTCGTCCTTTGCCGCGGCCTGCTCGGCCATGTCGTTTCGCATCCGCGTCAGCTTTTCGCCCAGGGGCGCGTCACTGAGCGCCAGCATCTGGGCGGCCAGCAGCGCCGCGTTTTGCGCGCCGTCGATGGCCACGGTGGCGACCGGGATGCCGGAGGGCATCTGCACCGTGGAAAGCAGGGCGTCCAGCCCACTAAGCGCGGACGACTTGATGGGGATGCCGATGACCGGCAGCGTCGTGTTGGCGGCCAGTGCGCCCGCCAGGTGCGCCGCCTTGCCCGCCGCGGCGATCAGCACGCCAAAGCCGTTTTCGCGCGCCGCCTTCGCGAACGCGGCCGCAGCCGCGGGCGTCCGGTGGGCGGACAGCACACGCGCCTCAAAGGGGATGCCGAGCGTTTTGAGCGTGTCGGCGCAGGGGGTAACGACCGCTAGGTCGCTGTCGCTGCCCAGGATCAGGGCCACTTTCCGCATGATTCGCGCTCCTTTTCAGGGTAAAATCAGGAAACAGGTTGTATTATACCCAAAAATACGAACAAATACAATCATATCCTCAAAAATATTCGTATTTCCCGGCGGAGGCAACCGGGGCTTGCCCGCGCTTTAGGGGCACCGGGCGTTTTTTGCGCCGCCGATGATCTCAAGGGTTCGGGCGCGGCGGCGCTTTGTATCGTGTAACGCGCAGGCAACACGGAAAGCCCACGCAAGCCAAGGCGGGCATCCTCTCTCCATATGGGGAAAGGATGCCCGCCTTTTTCATCTGGTACCGCCTATTTGGTTTCCACAAACTGTACCCGAAGGCCGTTGGGGTCTTGGACGAAAAAGAAGCGGACCGCCGGCCCGGGTGCGAACGGCCCTTCGACCGGAAGGCCTTTCTCCTTCACAAAGCGCAGCTTTTCGTCCAGCGAGTCCACCGAAAACCCGATGCTGACCTCCCTGCCAAAGACGGGTGTCCCCTCGGCCGGGTGCGCGATCAGCTCCAGCTTGGTTTCCCCTTCCCCCAGGAAGGCGTACGCGGACCCGTCCGGCGCGGCGAATTGCCTGTCCAGGGGCAAGCCCACGATCTCCCGGTAGAAGGCAAGGGATGCTTCCATGTCCTGTACCAATACGCTTGTCCACAAAAATCGCATGCGCATCTCTCCTTTTTTGTTTGTGCGCGCCGGCGGCGCCCGGTTTACTTTTCGCGCCGCTTCTTCAAAAACCTGCCGCGTGTTTCTTATTTTGCGCAAACGCGGCGGGCGGCACTCCGGCGGCGCGGACGCGTGTGAGCATATGGTGGAGATGGCTTGACAAAGAGAGCCGGATCGTGTATCCTTTTACTAGTTTACTAAACTACTAAAAGGAGCGTGTTTCATGATGCCGGATAAATCGGATCGCCGGGAGATGGTTCGGGCGTACAAGGAGCGCGTGGAGGTCGGCGGGCTGTACCGCATCGTGAACACGGTCACCGGCTTTACGGGGCCCGTGGCGGTGACGCCCAACCTGCGGGGCATGAAAAACCGGCTGGCGTTTTCCAGGCATACGAAAACCTGCTTTGACCAGGCGCTTTCCGATATATGGGAAGAGACCCGTGGCGAAGGGTTTGAGATAGAGGAAATCGAGCGGCTTGAGCGCAAACCCGAGCAAACCGCCGCCGAGTTTGCGAAGGAGCTCAAGGCGCTGCTGGACTTATACCTGGAAAAGGAGTAACCTTGGCGCAACCGGGGGGTTTCGCTTGACAGATCGCCTTTCTTTCCTTATACTACCAATAGAACCAAAGGAAAGGGGGGCATACGTATGCGGATGAAAATCAATTTGGACACACAGAGCGACGTGCTGGAATTCTGCAAGATCGTCAGCGATTTGCCGGGCGAGGTTCGCATCGTCGGTATGGATAATGGACAGCAGGTCTCCGTCAACGCGAAATCTCTGCTGGGCCTTCTGTATAGCCAAACCTGGAACGATATTTGGTGCGAGTCGGAGAACGATATCTACTCGTCCATTTCCAAGTTTTCGGCTGAGTAACGCTTTGTGCGTCCGGGGAGCAGCCGCGCCTTCCAAAGCGCGGCGGCTCTTTTTCTTTGCCCGCGGGCGCGCCGGCCGTTTCCATGATGCCCCGCAAAACGCGCAAAGAGGATGAGGAGGGACCCATGCTTCCGGCAACACGGCTGTATGTCGCCACCATCGCCGAGGACGCGGTCGAGGCGGCGGCGCGCTTTGGCGCGGGGCTGGAGATCGACGAGTTTTGCACCGCCGCCAACATGGACGAGCCCGCGTTCTTTGCGTGGGACGCTTCCGTACGCCCGAAAATCGAGGCGGTCGGCGCGGCGCGCTGCGTGCTGCACGCGCCGTTTGCGGAGCTTTGCCCGGCGGCGATCGATCCGCTCGTGCGCGAGGTCGCGGTCCGAAGGTTTGATCAGGCGTATCGCCTGGCGCGGGGCTATGGCATCCGGCGCATGGTCGTCCATACGGGGTATATCCCCAAGGTATATTGGAAGGAATGGTTCGTGGAGCGCTCCGTGGCCTTCTGGCGCGAATTCTTGTTAGGCAAGCCCGACGATTTTGAGCTGCTGCTGGAAAACGTGCTGGAGGAGGACCCGGCGCTGCTGGCGGACATCGCGCGCGGGGTGGATGACCCGCGCCTTCGCGTCTGCCTGGACGTGGGGCACGCCTTTTTGCAGCCGTCCGTGCCGCTTCGCGGCTGGGTCGGCGCCCTGGCCCCGTACCTCGGCCATGTGCACCTGCACAACAACCACGGCGAAAGGGACACCCACGGCGGTCTTGAGGACGGGGGCATCCGGATGGAATCGCTCATCGCCGATATCGAGTGCAAAGCGC
This sequence comes from uncultured Oscillospiraceae bacterium, assembly GCA_964620835.1. Taxonomy (GTDB): domain Bacteria; phylum Bacillota; class Clostridia; order Christensenellales; family Aristaeellaceae; genus Avichristensenella. The sequence continues at coordinate 6,429 of CAZUIA010000073.1, read as the reverse complement.
CGGGCGTGACGTATACGCTGGAGACGGCGCACGCGGGCCCATCGCTTGCGTGGCTGCTGCGGGGCGGTGAGGGCGCACGCGAGGAGGAGATGCCGGACGCGGCGCGCGCGGCGCTCAAACGCGTCTTTGGCTACGACGATTTTCGCCCGGGGCAGCGCGCGGTGATCGACGCGCTGCTTTCAGGCCGTGACGCGCTGGCCGTGATGCCCACGGGGGCCGGCAAATCGCTGTGCTTCCAGATCCCCGCGCTTTTGATGGACGGCGTGACGCTGGTGGTATCGCCGCTCATTTCCCTGATGAAGGACCAGGTGAGCGCGCTGGTGCAGTCGGGCGTCAAGGCGGCGTTTTTGAACAGCTCCCTGACCGAGAGACAGTTTGACGCCGCGCTTCGCTACGCCGCTGGGGGGCGGTACAGGCTGATCTATGTCGCGCCCGAGCGGCTGCTGACCGAGCGGTTTTTGGCGTTCGCGGCCCGGGCGAACATCGCGATGATCGCGGTGGACGAGGCGCACTGCCTTTCGCAGTGGGGACAGGATTTTCGGCCGAGCTATCTGGACATCCCCTCGTTCGTTGACGCGCTGCCGAAAAGGCCGGTGGTGGGCGCGTTTACCGCCACCGCCACGCCCAAGGTCAGGGAGGACATCCTAAAGCTGTTGCGCCTTCGCGATCCGGTGTCGGTGCAAACGGGGTTTGACCGGAAGAACTTGTACTACGAGGTGCTGCGCCCCAGGCAAAAGCAGGCGGCGCTTCTTTCGCTGATCAAAAAGTTTAAAAACCAAAGCGGCATCGTCTATTGCGCGACGCGAAAAAACGTGGAAGAGGTGGCGGCGTTGCTGCTTTCCCGCGGCGTCGCCGCGGCCAAGTACCACGCGGGTCTTTCGGACGCGGAGCGGCGCGAAAACCAGGAGGACTTCACCTTCGACCGAAAGCCGGTCATCGTGGCGACGAACGCGTTTGGCATGGGCATCGACAAGTCGAACGTGCGCTTCATCCTCCATTACAACATGCCCAAGGACATCGAAAGCTACTACCAGGAGGCCGGCCGCGCCGGGCGCGACGGGGAGCCGGCGCGGTGCGTGCTACTCTACAGCGGGCAGGACGTGGGCATCCAGCGGTACCTGATCGACCAGGAGATCGAGGGCGACGCGCTTTCACCCCCGGAGCGGGCGAGGGTACGAAAGGCTGAACGGGCCCGCCTGCAGCGGATGACCGATTACTGCGTGACGCGGGAGTGCCTGCGGGAGCACATCCTGCGCTACTTTGGCGACGCGGCGGGCGCGCCGTGCGGCAACTGCGGCAACTGCGCGGCGAGCCTCGCGGCGCGCGACGTGACGGACGCGGCACGGTGGGTGCTTCGCTGCGTGCGGGACACGGGCGAAAGGTTTGGCATCGGCACGGTGGTTGAATGCCTGCGCGGGGCGAACACGGCGAGGATCCGCCAGTTTGGGCTTGCACGCCAGCCGTCCTATGCCGCGCTTTCCGGGATGCGCGCCGAGGACTTGAAGGCGATCGGCGAACAGCTGGTGGTGGAGGAATACCTGCGCATCGCCGAGGGACGGCTGCCGGTGGCGGCGCTTGGGGAGCGGGGAATCGCGGCGCTTCGGGACGAGACGCCGATCCTGCTGAAGCTGCCGGGCAAGGCGCGGCGGCCTTTGGAGGAGGAAAGCATCCCGACAGCGCCGCTTGACTGGGCGCCCGCTGTGGAGGATGCGGACAGCGCGGCGCTGTTTGAGGCGCTCCGGCAGCTTCGGCTGCGCATCGCGATGCAGCTGGGGGTGCCGGCGTTCATGGTGTTTTCGGACGCGACATTGCGCGAGATGGCGAGGCTTCGTCCGCGCACGCGGGCGGAAATGCTTCGGGTAAAGGGCATGGGCGAGGAGAAATTCAAGCAGTTTGGCGGGGTCTTTTTGGAGCGGGTCAGGGAAATCCTGGAAGAGAGCTGACGGCGGCCGCTGGCTTTGTTTTGGCGCAGGCTGCCCAAGAGGGGCCGGGGCGTGACATTTCGGACATGCCGAAGGGGCTGCCGCGCGAAAAAGCACAGCAGCCCCCAGACTGTTGACAAAGCCCCGGGAGAGCTCGAGAGGGTTCGCGAACCCTCTCGAATTAAATCAAATCCAGCGGCATGTACGGTGGATTTGCGCAGATTCCGTAGGCGTAGCCGGAGGAATCTGTCCTTTCTGCCTTCGGCCGCCCGGAAATCCCGCAGGATTTCAGGCCGAATCCCTTCCAAACCGTTGACAAACCGCGGTTTGTCAACGGTTTGGAGGCGTAGCGGCGCTACGCCGACCGGAGAGCGGCAACGCGGAGCGGAAAAAGATTCGCCGCGGGGATGCATGCATACTTGGAATTCGTATTACTCGCCCTCTCCGTCTTCCCCGCTGTCCTCGTCAAACAGGGGCTTGCCGCAGTTGGGGCAGTTGTGGTCCTCGGCCAGGTCGAACGATTCGGCGTCGAAATAGATCGTGTTGTTGCAATGCGGGCACTCGCACTCGATCAGATCGTCGTCGTCCTCGTCCTCGTCCTCCTCTTCGCCGTCATCGTCGTCGTCAAAGAGGGCCTCCTCAATCTCGGCCAGATCATCGTCGATGGACTCGACGTATTCGTCCAGCTCCTCATGCTCGTCCGAAAGCTGCTGAATCGCCTCGGCCGTCTCGCCCAGAGTTTCGATGATCGCCAGCAGCAGCTTGCCGACCTTCGAATCCTCGCCGATCTCCATGCCCTCGGCCAACCCCTTCAGGTAGGCCACGCGGTCGGATAGATTGCTCATGTTCTCCCTTTCTCGCTTATACGCGCTCCATGTACTCGCCGGTTCTGGTATCGATCCGGACGCGGTCGCCGATGTTGATGAACAGCGGCACGCTCAGGGTGTAGCCGGTTTCGGTCGTCGCGGGCTTGGTGGTGTTGGAGGCCGTGTCGCCCTTGAAGCCCGGCTCAGTGTCGGTGATCTCCATCTCCACAAAGTTCGGCGCGTCCACGGAGAAGGCCTTGCCCTTGAAGAACTTGACGGTCACGTTCTCGTTTTCCTTGACGAAGTGGATCATGTCCTCCACCTCGCTCTTGTTCAGCGGCAGCTGCTCGTACGTCTCCACGTCCATGAAGTAGTATAGCTCGCCGTCGTTGTATAGATACTGCATTTCCTTGGTTTCAATGTGCGCGCGGGGCATTTTGTCGGTGGGGTTGAAGGTGCGCTCCACGACGGCGCCGGTCATGACGTTTTTGATCTTGGTGCGCACGAACGCCGCGCCCTTGCCCGGCTTGACATGCTGAAAATCCACGATGACCCAAACGCCGTTGTCCCATTCCACGGTGATGCCTTTACGAAATTCTCCGGCAGTGATCACGAAAGTCCCTCCAATGTTTACAGAATGATCAGTTCCTTGGCCGCCGGGGTAAGCCGCCGGCAACCGTCCGCGGTGACCAGCACCGTGTCCTCGATGCGGCAGCCGCACTGTCCCGGCAGGTAGATGCCCGGCTCGTCCGTGATGACGATGCCCTTTTCAAGCGTCGCCTCGCTGGTGGTGTTGAACCTCGGCTCCTCGTGCACATCCAGGCCCAGCGAATGCCCTAGACCGTGGCCGAAGCGGCCCTTGTACCCGGCCTCGTCGATGAACGTGCGGGCGACCCGATCCACCTCGCGGCAGGCCGCGCCCGGCCGGATGGCATCGAGCGCGCGAAGCTGCGCTTGAAGCACCGTCTCATACACCCTGCGCTGCTTGTCGTCGAGCGTGCCGACGGCCACCGTGCGCGTGATGTCCGCGCAATAGCCGCCGTACCTGGCGCCAAAGTCCATCGTGACCATGTGCCCCTTTTCGATCACGCGCTTCCCCGGAATGGCGTGCGGCAGCGATCCGTTCGCGCCCGTGGCGATGATCGTGTCAAACGAAAGCTTCTCCCCCCCGAACCGGTACAGCGCGTTTTCAAGCTCAAAGCGCACCTCAAGCTCCGTCAGCCCGGGCTTGATAAACCCGAGGATATGGTCAAACGCCCGGCAGGAAATCTCACACGCCTTTTCAATCAGCGCGATCTCCCCTTCGTCCTTGACCACGCGAAGCTGCTCCGCCTTGCGGTTTTGCGGCACAAGCTTGACGGACGGCATGTGCTTTTCAAGCGCCTGAAGGCCGCGCACGGTGACCTCGTCGTCCTCAAAGGCGAGCGTTTCAATGCCCGCTTGTGCGACAAGGCCCGCGGCCACCTCCTCGTGCGGCACCGTCGGGGATGTCATGTGCACCGTAAAATCCGGCGCCTGGCTTTGCGCTTGCTCGGTGTAACGGAAATCCGTCACGATCGAAAGCAGCCCCGGCAAAAGGACAAGCAGCCCTTCGCCCGTGTAGCCGCTCAGATAGCGCATGTTCGACGGCTTGTGCACCAGGGCGCCCTGCGCGCCGCTCTCCTTCAGGAGCGAAAGCAGCCGCTCCGTCCGCTGCTTGAACACAGCTCCACACACCTTTCCTTCCAGAATAAGCAATGTATTATAGCATGGCCGGGCATGTCTGTCAAAAAAAAGCGCGGACGGGCCTTCGGCCCAAGCCGTTGACAAACTGCGGTTTGTCAACGGGAGGGGGGAACGGGGATTCGGCCTGAAAACGCTGCGGCGTTTTCCGGGCGGCCTCAGGCAGAAAGGACAGATTCCGCCGCCTACGGCTCTGGAATCTGCGCAAATCCACCGTACATGCCGCTGGATTTGATTAAAGTCGAGAGGGTTTGCGGACCCTCTCGAGCTCTCCCAGGGGAGGATAGCAACAGCCTGGGATGGACGTTGGCCTCCGGCCGTTCACCGCCATTTTTCCCACCGCTTGGGCGGCAGCGCGTGTTCGGCCAGCACCGCGTCGATCACCTCTTGCGCGCGTTTCCCCACCCCGTGCCACGCCGCGATCTCGCGCCCGCTGAAGCGCTCCAGGTCCTTCAGCCACTTCAGGCCGTGCGCTTCCACGGCGCTGCGGGCGGGCGCGGACAGCCTTTGGAGCAGCACGCCGATGGGGATGCCCTCCCCCGGTTCCTTGGGCGCGAATCCTTTGTCAAACAGCGCGGCCTCCTCCCGGCTTACGTGGAAGGTCTCGTCCTCGTAGAACTTGCCGCCGATGCCAAAAAGCGCGCCGTCATAGAGCGCAAGCGCCATGAACGCGTCGAAGTTCTTCCCGTCGGGCGTCGTCAACCCATATTGCTTCGCGTTTGCAAACCCAAAGCGCGGGTAGTAATCCGGGTGGCCGTAGATGACCACGGCGCGGTGACCGAGCTGTGCCGCTTCCTTCAGCGTATGCCGGACCAAGGCGCCGCCGACGCCCTTTCGCTGGTACGCGGGCAGCACGCTGAGCGGGCCGAACGTCAGCACTTCCCATGCCCGCCCCTCGTCCCCCACGATCTTCGCCCTGGAATACAGGATGTGTCCGACGATTTGCCCCTCTATTTCGGCCACATAGGTAAGCTCCGGCACGAATGCCGGGCAGGCGCGCAGCTTGTGCACCAGCAGGTGCTCGTCGCAGCCCGGCTGGCCCACGCTCCAAAACGCGTCGCGCGTCAGTTCCTCGACGGCTCGGTAGTCGCCGGGGCGTTCCAGCCGCAAGGTGATCTCCATGTGCATCCTCCCATTCTTCCGGCCCGCTTTCCGGCGCGCGCGGCCTTTGAAACAGCATACCGGAAAACGTGTCAAAGCGCCAGGGGCGTTTGAAGAAAAATGGCAAAATATGCTTCTCCGTGGCGAAACGGCAGGTCCGCGCGGGCACGGCGGTTTCGTCCTCACGCAAAAGGCGCCGGGGCAGGGAAATCTCCCGCCCGGCGCCCGAAAGTCGGATGGCTCTGCGACCGTCCGCAACCAAAGGCCCTTTGCCTGCGCATGGCCCGGCGCGCGACGGCCGTCTGCCCCCATCCTATGCGTCCCTTGCCCTACATCTTGTCCCCGACCGCCGTGGGCACCGCGTCGTCCGGAATCGGGCACAGGTAGCCGTCGGCAGCCTTCTTGTCAAACTCGGCCTTCGCCTTTGTAAGGATGTCCGGGTTTTCGTACAGATCAATCGCCGCGCCCGCGAGCACCTTGCCCGCGAGCAAAAGCCCCTTGTGGCCGACCGACGTCGCCCCGCAGGACACGTGCTGCCAGGAATGCCCCGGCGCGCCGGACGGGTAGCAGGCCGTGTGGACCTGCGCCGTGGGCGTCAGCCAACTGACATCCCCCACGTCCGTGGAGCCGAAGCGGAACTTCAGCGACGAATACAGCGGCATGAGGAAATCGTTGATCGGCAGCGTGCCGCCCTTCGTCTTTTCCTGCACCCACTCCGCGATGGCCGGGTCCTCCTGGGTGGCAAACCCGGGCAGCCTGTCGGGCTTTGCCTCGTAGCTATCGACGAGCGCCTTGGCGTAGGCGATTTCAGCCTCCGTATACGCGGGCAGCGGAACCTGCTCGAAGTTGTCAAAGAGCACCTTTTCCAGCGTGAAGTT
>CAZUIA010000072.1:1642-11942 GCA_964620835.1 uncultured Oscillospiraceae bacterium | reverse complement strand
TCGAGAGGGTTTGCGAACCCTCTCGAGCTCTCCCGGGGCTTTGTCAACAGTCTGGGCCGGGCATTTAACCCGGCTCTTTTTTACCGCGCTGACCTGGATGAGGCCAGCGCATCACGGATCTTTGCCTGTACGATCGGATCGTCCTCCCGCTCAAGCTGGTGTTCCAAAAAAGCGCGAGCTTTTTCATCACCCAGCGCAGCCAACCCGTCCGCAGCGGCGGCGCGCGTCGGTGCAGACGGGCTGCGCAAAAGTCCGGTGAGCTCATTGAAGCTGTCATTTCCACCCAGCCGGCCCATTGCCTCGATTGCCTCCGTACGCACCGCTGCGTCGCGTCCTTGCGATAGCTTTTGCAGCATTCCAAAATTCTTTTTGCGCACCGCTTTCTCAATCTTCTCGTTTGCCATCCTGCCGCCTCCTCTTTCCTACTCGTTTTTTCCCAGCCGGTATTTACGCACAATATCGTTGTAGCTGTCCACCTGACCCAAGTAGTTCCCAATGAATTGCTCGACGCGCTCGACAATTAGGTTTACAACCTCAGCGTCCGGTATATGCATATTTTGGTTTTTGGTGTTTTCCTCATTGTGCTGCGTCACCAATTGTGCAATCAGCGTTGAAACGGCATGGTTCAAGCTAACGCCTTGCCTATCATAAACATATTGATGGTATGCAATCGGTAAGGCGAAAACGCGCTGCCAGACAGCATCGGAAAGTCCATTATTGTCTGCGCTTTTTTTCACTTTGTCCCCTTTACTGCGCGGCGGCCAACGCCTGGCTGGGGATCATTTCTATTTGTCTGCCGCTTATGATCTGGCGAAGCTTCGTAAACTCCTCCCGCTCAACAAACGTCAACGCTACGCCACGCTGCTGCGCACGGCCGGTCCGGCCGATGCGGTGCGTGTATGCATCGCGATCTTCCGGAAGATCGTAATTGATGACAGCGTTGATGTTTTGCACGTCCAGCCCGCGCGCGGCGATGTCCGTCGCAACAAGGATATCCAGCTCACCCTGCCGATACTGCCGCATCACCCGGTCTCGCTGGGGCTGGGACATGTTTCCATGTAACGCGCCCGCGTGCAGGCCACGCTTTGCCAGGGTGATGGCCAGTGAAGCGGCACGCCGCTTCGTGCGCACAAACACGAGCGACAGCGGATATAGCCCGCTTTCCAGCAACGAAAACAGCTCCACATTCTTATACCCCGTCTGAACCTCTGTGACGTATTGCCTCACCGCGTCCAAGGTCGCCGTGCCGGGGTCCACACGGATCGTCTCCGGGCGCCGCTGGTAGGCCTTGGCGACATCCAGAATCTCACTTGAAAGCGTCGCGGAGAACATCGCCGTTTGACGCTCCTTGGGGATGCGCTCCATGATGCGATTGAGGTCGCGGCGAAAGCCCATGTCCAGCATGCGGTCGGCTTCGTCGAGCACCACGGTGCGTATCTCGTCCAGCCGTATCGTGCCACGGTCCAAATGATCCGCTAGCCGGCCCGGTGTTGCCACGATGATCTGCGGTCGCTGCCGCAGCGCAGCAAACTGCCGGCTGATGTTTTCGCCGCCGTAGATCGCCGCGACGCGAAACGTCGGCATGTCCTGTCCAAGCCGAAGGAGAACGGCCGTGATCTGCAGGGCAAGTTCCCGTGTCGGGCTGATGATTAGAGCCTGTGGAGCACGCGCCGCCGGATCCAGCCTCTGCACGATCGGGATGCCGAACGCGCACGTCTTGCCAGTGCCGGTCGGCGCCTCCACCAGCAGGTCACTGCCGCGCAAAAAAGGACCGATGGCCTTGCTCTGCACAGGGGTGGCACCGTGAAACTGCATATGCCGAAGGTTTCTGAGTATCTCGGGCGAGACGCCCAGCTCTGCAAAGGTTGTGTTGCTCATCTCGTTTTCCCCGCTCATTGCGCCTGCACATTCGTCGCGCAAAGCTTGCGGTCGTTTTTGGGGTCGGGCATCGTGTCAAATTTTACGCGTTGGCCATCCTGAAGCGATTTGCGCGCATCGGTCGAAATAATCGCGGTGTGATGGACGAAAAGATCATCGCCGCCATCGTCGTTCTGAATGAAACCATATCCCTTTTCCGAATTGAACCATTTAACCGTACCACTATGCATGTTGGTACCTCCAATTTGCTATGTATATTCCGCTTTACATGCAAAAACGCACGCTTTAATAAATCATTCAATACAGCAATGACTTACAAAACATGCGAGACAATGTAGCATTTAGAATATCGGGTTCACCATAGCACAATCCATCTGATTTGTCAAATTTAAAAATCGGCACGCCAAACCACCCTTAGTATTATAGTTGTAATACTAAAGTATGATCTGGAGGACCAACTCGGCTTGGCGGTTGACATTATCCACGCACCTCTCACGGAGACCGCCATAATAAAACCAGGAAAGACGGTGATGCTGCTTGGAGCGTAGAGACCACCAGATCATCATAAAGCTGCTTTCAGAAATCCGGGTTATTGAGGAACTGCTTGAAGGATATGATGAGCCTCGCTTCATGAGTGACGAAAGAACCTCGCGGGCGGCATGCATGACGCTACTCAACATTGGTGAACTTGTAAAGAACCTATCTGATGGCATAAAAGCCGACAACCCTGATGTTCCCTGGCACGCAATTGCCGGGATATTCGTTGTTGATCATTTGGCTGGATATCCTCACACAACTCTTGTCACACGATCTAGCTTGCCAAGAAGGATTTTAAAGTTCATGAATTATATTTTACAAAAGCCCTCGGCGTGTGCGAGAATAGGGGGAAAGTGAGCCTCCGGGAGAAAGGATGGGCCGCGTGAGATTCTCTGTGTCCCGCATGCTATATCTGTATTGCCTGCTGACGACCGCCTTTCTGCTAATCATGATGCTGATCGTATACGAGGTATTCGTCACAAACACGCGCGACAGCGCAAGGGAATATGTGCTCAGGGGCTTTTCGGGCATGAGCGCGCGCCTTCAGCGGCAGGTGCAGGAGATCAAGGAGGATGTGATGAACATCGCGGAATCCGAAGAGGTGACAGCGTTCCTTCAGGACACGCCCGCCGGCCGCTACACCAAGGTTGACGGCATCCGAAAGACGCTTGCCACCGTGACGAAATTCCGTACCCAGGCGCTGGAACTGTGCCTGATTCGCCCGGACGCCGCGACAATGCAGGCCGGGACAACCAACGACATCGGCATATTCATGGCCTCCAGGCGGATGATAGCCGATTACCAACTGTACACCCCGTTTCGGAACGTGCTCATGTCAAGCGAATACGAGATTCTCGGCAGGGCCGATCGCGTGTTCGCGATTGCCGCGCCTGTCTACGCCAACCACGGAAATAAGACCGCCAGCACCTTTCTCGGCGCGGTGACGGCCGTGTGTTCGGTCCGCGAGCTGTTCCGCGACGAATTCGCCGATGGATTGCCCCTTTGGGTTTCGGACGGCAGCGAGGTGCTGACGACGAGCGACCCCAGAATTTCGGGCGCGTGGCACGCGTCGGCGGGGCCGCAGATCCGCATCGGCGGCCGGCCGTATAGCGTGATCAGCAGCGCCGTCGCCGGAACGCCTTGGACGCTGTACGCAGCCTTTTCCGAGGAGGAACTGCTGCGCGGCGTCGGGGCGGTGCGCAGCCTCGGCATGGTCATTGGCGGGGTCACCGTGCTGGCAATGGTTCTTTTGACTGCGGCGATGAAACGACGCATCCTCGGCCCGATCATCAACATCGCTCAGCAGACGGAGGACATTGGCACCCTGAGCGGCCAGGTAAAAAACCCGGCCGAAAGCTGCAACGAGCTGGTGCAGTTGACAGAGGGGATCAACAGCATGCTTTCGCGGCTCGAACAGATGAATCGGGAGGTTGCCGAATCAGAGCAGACACTCTACCGCGTCAGTCTGGCGAACCTGAAAGAGCGCATCATGCTGCTGCAAACCCAGATCAACCCGCATTTCCTTTATAACAGTCTGGAGTGTATACGTGGCATGGCCGCCGAAGGGCGGATTGGCGCGGTGCGCGAAATGTGCAGCCTGGTCGCGTCGATGTACCGCTATTGCATCAAGGGCGGGCATACCGTCACCTTCGCGGACGAGCTGGAATCGGTACACCGCTTCTTTGACATCGTAACGCTCCGGTACGGCGGGCGGTATACGCTGTCCGTCAGCGTGTCGGAAGAATCTCTCGCCTGCCTGATGCCGCGCATGGTGCTGCAGCCCCTGGTGGAAAACGCGGTGCTGCACGGGTTCGCGCGCGCGAACCGGCAGCTTGGCAATGTCTGCCTGAAGGGCGAGATGCGGGCGGGCACGCTGCATGTGCGCGTGGAGGACGACGGCGGCGGCATGCCACCGGGCGAAATTGACGCGCTGAACGAGACGCTTAGGGGCCTTTCGGAGCGCGGCCCCAGCGACACGGCGGTGCGCATCGGCATACAAAACGTCGCCAGCCGCACGCTGCTCATTTTCGGAAAGGACAGCCGCGTGCTGTTTGAGGCGCGGGAAGGCGGCGGGCTCTGCGCGAAGCTGACGATTGCGCAGCGGCCGCCCAATTGTTCCGAAGAGTCAAAACCATAATGTGATTTATGTGCAGTCAAACATAAACTATGTGCATGTCCTCCCGCCAGGCCCTGTGCTATACTCAGGTTGCCTAGCGTGGAAAGGGGGGGCCAGCGTGCGCACAAAACGGCTCTTGCGAAACATGTGGCATGCAAGGTATTACTACCTCATGCTGCTGCCGATGATCGGCTTCTTCGGTTTGTTCCGATACGGTCCGATGTATGGACTGCTCCTTGCCTTTAAGAAGTTCAACGCGCGGCTTGGCATCTTGGGCAGCGAGTGGGTGGGGATGAAGCACTTTCAGCGGATTTTCATTACGCCGGATTCGGTCACCGCGCTCACCAACACCATCGTCATCAGCTTCTCGCGGTTGTTGTTCCAGTTCTGGGTGCCCATCGCGCTGGCGATTTTGCTCAACGAGATGCGCGGCCGGAAGGTCAAGCGCCTGTATCAGGTGGTGCTCACCTTCCCGCACTTCATGTCCTGGGTCATCGTCGGAACGGTGATGATCAACCTGCTCGGCACCAACGGCGCGCTGAACGAGATGATCGCTTCGCTGGGCGGGAAAAGGATCGGCTTTCTGGCCAAGCCTGAGTATTTCCGCACCATCCTGTACACCACGGCCAATTGGAAGAACATGGGCTGGTCGGCGATCATCTACATCGCGGCGATCACCAGCATCAACCCCGAGCTGTACGAGGCGGCCATCGTCGACGGCGCGGGACGCCTGCGCCGCATCTGGCACATTACGCTGCCGGGTATCCGGCCGACAATCGTCATTATGCTGATCCTAGCCGTCGGCGGCATCATGGACGCCGGATTTGAGCAGATATTCAACCTGCAAAACCCCTCTGTCCGCCAGACGGCCGACATCATCGATACCTATATTTACCGCATTACATTCGAGGCCCGGCCGGATTACGGGTTCTCCACGGCAGTCGGCCTGTTCAAGTCGGTCGTCAACCTGCTTCTGCTGCTCTCGGCGAATATCCTGGCTAAGCGCATTCAGGGCAGCGGGCTGTTCGTGTAGCGCCGATGATGAGAAAGGAGAGAGTGCCCATGAGGCGCCGCCGTCTTTTCCGGTTCACGGCAGGGGATGTGTTGGTCACCGCCGCGCTGACACTGCTGGTCCTGACCATCGTCTATCCGTTTTACAACGCGATCGTCGTTTCCCTGATATCGCCCGCGGAATACGCGATGACCTCCGGCCTTTTGTATCCTCACGAACCCATTTTTGACAGCTATCTGCACCTGTTCCGCGGTAAGGGGCTTTGGAACGGATACGCGTCGTCGGCCATGATCACCGGCCTTGGCACCGTGTACGGCATGTCGATTTCGACGCTGGCGGCGTATGCGTTTTCAAGGAAGAATTACCCCGGCAAGCGGCTGCTGTTTTCGCTGATGCTTTTCACGATGTTTTTCGGCGGCGGCATGATACCGACCTACCTGCTGATCAAAAACCTCGGGCTGATCAACTCGCGTGCGGCGATCATCCTGATGATGGGCGTTTCGCCGTTTAACATCATCGTGATGAAAACGGGGTTTGAGCAGACGCCCGAAAGCCTGGAGGAAGCCGCGCGGATCGACGGCGCAAACGAGCTGACGATTTTCTGGCGGGTCATGTTGCCTTTGCAGCTTCCGATCATCGCCACGTTCACGCTGTTCACCGCCGTCGCCTATTGGAACGAATGGTTCTGGTCCACGCTGATCATCAACAGCGGGTCCCGCATTCCGCTGCAGGTGTTCCTGCGTGGCATCGTGTCAAGCGCGGCGCTTGAAGGGGACATCAGCAGCTCGTCCGTCGAGGAAAGGCTGTTCACACAGGGCGTGAAGATGGCCGCGATGGTGGCGACCATGCTGCCGGTTATGGTCATCTACCCGTTCCTGCAGCGTTATTTCGTCAAGGGTGTCATGATTGGGGCGGTAAAAATGTAAAAAACGGCCTAAGGAGGTGTGGCGCCGACGGTTTTCAGTACGAAGCTGCGTTGTAAATCCCAAGGGCAACAAGAATAAGGAGGGTGTTTCATGAAAAAGCTGTTTTGCCTGCTGCTGGTGATGGCGCTGCTGCTCGGTACGGCCGCCGCGCTCGCGGAGGCGCTGGAGCCGGTGAAGTTCACCACGTCGTGCACGAACGTCAGCGATACGCTCGACTACTATTCCGACCCGCTCTATAAGCTGTTCAGCGAGAAATTCAATTTTGAATATGAACTGTTCCCGACCACCGGCGCGGACGCCAACGAAAAGGCGCGCATCTGGATCAACGGCGGAACGATGCCCGACATCGTCTGGATGGACAGCATCATTTACACCGAATATCTGGATTACGCGGACCAGGGGCTGATTGCGCCGCTGCCGGACGGATGGGAAACGAAATACCCGAACCTGTACAACATGATTCAGGCAACGGCCGTCGCGGACAAATACACCGTGGATGGAAAGCTCTACTGCATCCCGCACGCGACGCTGTATAATTTCTCGCCGGTCGACACGCCTGTGTCGCACCTGTCGCTCTATTACCGCGCGGACTGGGTGGAGGCGCTCGGCCTTGAGCCGTTCGGCCTGACCATCACCGTGGATCAGCTCCGGGAGTTCCTCGAGCTGGCCATTGAAAAGGATTTGGCGGGCAACGGCAAAACGATCGGCGCCATGGGCATCAAGGGTGAAATGTTCGAGCCGTTCGTCAACTTCTATAACCCCGCGTGGCTCCGCTTTGCAAAGCAGGAAGACGGCACGTACATCTGGGGTCCGCAGGTTGAGGGCACGGTAAAGGGCATCGAGCAGGCGCGCGAATGGTACCAAAGCGGCCTGATCAACCCGGACTTTTACCTGCTGCAGCGCGCTGAATCCAGAAACGCGTTTGCCGCCGGGCTTGGCGCGGCGATGTTTGACTCCGGCGGGATCACGAACGTCGAATGGATTATGAACAGCGCGACCCAGGCCGGCGTGGTGCCGGATCCGTACAACAACATCAAGCTGACGATCCTCGTGGACGACGAGGGCAGGTGGCACGGGCCGGTTTCGACGAACTACTGGTCACTGCACATGTTCAGCCCCGACATCGACGAAAAGACGTTTGACCGCATCCTCTCCATGATGGATTATATCTGCACCGAGGAGGGCGAGATCACGATCGCGCTCGGCCTTAAGGGAGAGGATTGGGACTTCGACGCGGAAGGCAAGATTGAACTGCTGCGCGCGCCGAACGAGGACGGATCGATCACATCCACCAAGGCCCTGTATCCTTCCTGGCAGTTCTTCTACCTGCTGGGCGTGCTGCCGGACGATTTTAGTTTCGTCAGCCCGATCTATGACCAGCGCGTCATCGACAGCGTCGTCGCGCTGTACAAGGAAAAGGTGGAAAACGGCGTCCTGCTGCCGGTCGACTACGACTATAACTTCTTCTCCAGCGACGCGCGCGCCGCATATTCGGTGGATATTCCCTCCGAGATCATCCGGCTGATGTTGGCGGAAAAGGCGGATGTCGCGGCCGAATGGAACGCTTTTATCGAAAGCAACCGCGCCATCTGGGAACCGGTTATGAACGACCTGAACGCTGCGTTCGCGAAGTAACCCGCATTCCCCGGGCGTCCCGTACGCGGGACGCCCGCTGCTTTTCACCGAGGTTGACCGGATGCGCGCGCACGGGTATGATGGGTTCATAGCGATGGGCCTTGCCCGGATGGGAGAAACGAGATGTACCGAGCGGTTACGGTGGATGACGATCGCTGGGCGCTTGCAGATATGCGCCTCAGCTTTGATTTCCCTTCGTTCGGCTTCACGCTGACCGGGGAATACAAGAGCGCCGAGGAGGCGTACGCGGGCATCCACGGCGATCCCCCGGATCTTGTCATCACCGATATCTGCATGGAAAACAAATCGGGGCTTGAATTGATCCGGGCATGCCGGGATGAAAGGGTGAAGTCGCTGTTCGTCGTCGTCAGCGGGCATGAGGAGTTCGAGTATGCGCGCGAGGCGCTCAACCAACAGGCGTTCTACTATATGCTAAAACCCATCAGCGACCGCGAGGCGCGGGATGTGATGCGCCGCGCCCTTGAATACTGCCAGGCGCGCCCGGATATGTACCCGCTAAAAAACGACGCTGTCGATACCTTCGGGCGGATCTTGCTGTTCGTCCGCCGGCACTATATGTGCCAGATGACCCTGGAAGATATCGCGGCCGCGCATTTCATCAACAAAAACTACCTCTCGCAGCTTTTTACGCAGCGAACCGGGAAAACGTTCAGCCAGTACCGAAACGAACTGCGCATCGCCGAGGCGAAAAAGCTTTTGCGTGAGGGGTCGATGAGCCTGACGGACATTGCAGCCTCTGTCGGCTACGAAAACGCGAACTATTTCTTTCGCGTGTTCAGCGAAAAAACAAAGCTTACGCCACAGCAATACCGAAATCAATTCCGCGCTGGCGCATTGAGCGAAACGGCGCAGGTGGAGCGAAAGGGACGGACGACCCATGAAAACTAGAGTATGGTGCGGGCTGGATCGGATTGAGAAGGCGGATTCCATTTTGCGCAAGGGGCGCGTGGGGCTGATGACCAATCCCTGCGGCATTTCTCATGATTTCGTCAGCACCGTTGACATTGTGAAAAGGCGCTATCAGCTCAGCGCGCTCTTTGCCTGCGAGCATGGCATCCGCGGCGACGCGCAGGCCGGAGCTGATATCGAAACCTATATTGACGAAGAAACCGGCGTGCCGGTTTTCAGCGTATACGGCGCCACAAACCGGATGACGGAAGAGATGATCGATTCGTTCGATGTGTTCCTGTACGACCTGCAGTGCGTCGGCGTCAGGTTTTACACGTTCCTGTACTCCCTTGCGTACGCGATGGAGGCGTGCGCCAAGGCGGGCAAGCCCGTCGTCGTGCTCGACCGCCTGAACCCGATCAGCGCCGTGCAGGCGTCCGGAACGGTTCTGGACCCCGCGTTTCGGTCGTTCGTGGGCGATTACGAAATGCCGTCGCAGCACGGCCTGACGATGGGCGAATACGCGCTGTATGTGAAGGACTATCTACAGCTTGATCTGGACTTGACGGTTGTGACGATGGAAGGGT
This sequence comes from uncultured Oscillospiraceae bacterium, assembly GCA_964620835.1. Classification (GTDB taxonomy): domain Bacteria; phylum Bacillota; class Clostridia; order Christensenellales; family Aristaeellaceae; genus Avichristensenella. The sequence goes on along the minus strand of CAZUIA010000072.1, from coordinate 2,342 downwards.
ACCGGCGTACGCTGTATCTGGACGATACCGATACGCCCTGGGTCGCGCCGTCGCCGAACTGCCAGGCGCTGCACACGGCGCTATGCTATGTGGGCACCTGTGTGTTTGAGGGGACGAACTTTTCGGAAGGGCGCGGCACGACGCTGCCGTTTGAGCTGATCGGCGCTCCGTGGATCGACGCGGCGGCGCTCGAAAGGCGCATGACGGCGTACGATGTGCCGGGCATCCATTTCAGGCGCGCCAGCTTCCTGCCGGTGTACCACAAGCACCAGGGAGAGGTGTGCTATGGCGTGCAAATGCACGTGACCGACCGCACCGTGATGCAGCCGTTCCTGGGCGCGATGCTGCTGCTGGACGCGATGCGCGAGCAGGCCCCGGACAAGTTCGCGTTCCGCTCCTCCATGGAGGGCAGGTACAAAATCGACATGCTGCTCGGTACCGACGAATACAGAAAGGGCCTGTCCGCCGCCGCGCTGGTTGAAAAGCACCGCCCGCTGGTGGACAGGTTCGTGGAAAAGACGAAGGCGTTCCGGCTGTACGAATAAGGCCGGAGCATAAAACAATGGACAGATTGCGCGAGTATTTGAACACTTGCATAGAGGAGCGCGCGTTCACGTGCGCCGCCTATTCCGTCGGCACGGCGGAAGGCGAGCTGTACAGCGGAACGCTCGGGACGCTTGGAATCGGCAGGGGGGCGGCT
>CAZUIA010000072.1:0-1632 GCA_964620835.1 uncultured Oscillospiraceae bacterium | reverse complement strand
ACGCTGTTTGACTTGGCCTCGGTCACCAAGCCCATCGTCGCGACGGCGGCGATGCGCCTGCTTGACCAGGGCGCGCTGTGCCTTTCGGACACGATCGGCCTGTTTCTGCCCTCGTTCGCGGGCGGCGCGCGCGGACAGACCACCCTGTTTGAGCTGCTGACCCATACGAGCGAAATTCCGACACAGGGCGCGCTGTATAAAACATGCGCCGATAAAGAGGCGATCCTGACGGCGATCCGGTTTCTGCCGCCAAGAAGCCGTACCCCCCTTTCGGTGGAATACTGTTCGCACGGCTTCATCCTCGTCGGCGAAATCGTCGCGGCGGCGGCCGGCATGCCGCTTGATCGGGCGATGCGGGCCCTGGTGTTTGACCCGCTTCAAATGCAGGATATACAGTTTACCCCGCCGCCCCCGCTGCACGGGCGCATCGCCTCGACGGAGGACGATCCGTGGCGCGGGCGCGTCGTGATCGGAGAGGTGCACGATGAAAACGCGGTTCGGATGGGTGGCGTTTGCGGCCACGCGGGGCTGTTCGCGGGGGCGTCCGACCTGGCGGCGCTGTGCCGCGCGATGCTGGGCAAAAAGCTTGCGGACGGAACCGACTTCCTGCACCCGCTTACCCGGGCGCTGATGACAAAAAACCACACGCAGGGCTTGAATCTGGCGCGCGGCCTCGGCTGGCAAGGGAAGGACGCGCGAAGCTCCCCGGGGGGCGATCTGTTCTCCGAAAGCTCGTACGGCCATACCGGCTTCACCGGCACCAGCCTTTGGATCGACCCGGCGCTTGGCCTATACGCCGTTTTGCTGACCAACCGCGTGCACCCCACGCGCAGCGGCGACGCGATCCTCCGCATCCGTCGGATTTTCCACAACCTGGCAGTGCTGACCTGCTGTAAGTAACCCGTTTCGCCGCGCACGGCGAAAAACGGAAAGGATGCACCATGGAATACTTTGACGCGCTCTACTATCCCTACCCGTCGCGGCGGATGCTCGTGTACGGCCAAAACGGCATGGTCGCCGCCTCGCATCCGCTCGCGGTGCAGGCCGGCCTCCGCGTTTTGCAGCAGGGCGGCAACGCGGTGGACGCGGCCCTGGCCGTCGCGGCCGCACTCACCGTCGTCGATCCTTCAAACAACGGCATCGGCGGAGACTGCTTCGCGATTGTCTCGATGGATCAGAAGCTGTACGGGCTGAACGCGAGCGGCTTTTCCCCCGCGCTGATGACCCCGGAGGCCATTGCCCAGAGCGGGCATGAAAGCGTGCCGCTGCTCGGCTGGCTGCCGGTCACCGTGCCGGGCGCGCCGGCCGGGTGGGCTGCCCTTTCGGAGCGGTTCGGTCGCCTGCCGATGGCGCGGGCGTTCGCGCCCGCGATCGCGCTCGCGGAAGGATACCCGCTCTCCCCCGGCAACGCGGGCGTTTTGAACAAGAACACGCCGCGCTTTGAAGCCGCCGGCCTTCCCGAGCTGACGCCTTGGCTCGACCTATATAACCCGGCGCGCCGCACATTCCGGCCGGGCGAGAGGCTCGCCGTTCCCGAGATGGGCCGGTCTCTCCGGCTGATCGCCGAAACCGGCGCGCGGGCGCTGTACGAGGGAGAACTTGCCGAACGCATCGACGCGCACGCGCGGGCGA
>CAZUIA010000071.1:0-12253 GCA_964620835.1 uncultured Oscillospiraceae bacterium | reverse complement strand
TCGTCGCGGCCATAGCGGGCTGCCTGATCGCCCCGTACACATACGCGAGCTATCGGATGACATCGTCCATCGGCATCAAAGGCTTCGCGGCGGCTCTGATCGGCGGTTTTGGCAATACCAAGGGCGCTTTCATAGGCGGCATCGCGATTGGCTTAACAGAACAATTGCTCACCGTTTTGGGCGTATCTCCGAGCCTCCTCAACGCGTTCAGCTTCATCATTATGATTTTGGCTATAGTTTTCTTGCCGGGAGGGGTCGTAAATGCTAAAGTTTTTAAGCGCAACAGAATCAAAGCAGAACAGGTATAGCGCCGCGCTCTACGCGCTCTGGGCGGCCCTTGCGCTGTTTTGTCTGGCGGCCACCACCTTCCTGGGCAGGTACTACATCGGATTCATTCTGGTCATATTCGTCTACTGCATCCTTTCGATAGGGTTTAATATCGCGTCGGGATTTTGCGGGATCACCACCTTCTCGACCGGCGCTCTCTATGCGGCGGGCGCTTATACGGCCGCCATCATGTATTCCACCCTGGGCCTTCCGTTCGTACTGTCCGCCATCATCGGCGCGGTAGCTGCCGGGATCATGAGCTTTGTCATCACCCTGTCGGCCTACAAGGTCAACGGAATCTATCTTTCGCTCGTAAGCTTCGGGGTTGTCGAAGTCGTCACGCAGATTCTCAGCCAGAGCGGCTTCACCGGCGGTTCCCAAGGGTTCCGCGTCGCCAGATGGGTTTTCTTCGGCACGCAGGTGTCCTTGAATGCCAAGTATTATGTCACGTTCGCGATTGTGGTGCTTGCGTTCATCCTCCAGCGGAATATCAAAAAGAGCCTATGGGGACGGGATTTCCTCGCCATGAAGGACGATGAAATCGCGGCCACCGGCGTCGGCATCAATTTCCGCAAGAGCCGCATCATCGGGTTCTTCATAAGCTCCGTCATCACCGGTCTCGGCGGCGCTTTTTACGCGACCTATGCCGGATATATCAGCCCCGATTCGTTCGGGTTCGGCCTGTCGATCATGATCCTGCTGATGGTCATCACGGGCGGCTCCGGCACGTTATCCGGGCCCGTCGTAGGCGCAGTCGCGATCACGACGGTCCCCGAGCTGTTCAACGCCAACCCGGAAATGAAGGTCATCTTCTACGGAGCCATGCTGATCATCATCACCCAGGTGATGCCCAAAGGAATCGCGGGCATTATCAAAGATCGGTTCCGGGAGATCGAGAACAACCGATACATCCGCGGCATGGACATAAACCCCGACATCGATTTTACGAAGTATGCCGCCGCGCGCGAGGGGGCGGCGAAGGATGTTCTGGTCGTACGCGGCCTTACCAAACAATTTGGGGGCCTTACCGCGGTGGGAAACCTTGACCTGACCGTCAAGCGCGGCACCATCCATGCCCTGATTGGCCCCAACGGCGCGGGAAAATCGACGGCCGTAAACAGCATTACCGGCATCGATAAACCGACAAGCGGCGAGGTTTGGTTCAATGGCCAGAACATAACCGGCATGCAAACCTACGCCCTTGTGCAAAAGGGCATGGCGCGAACCTATCAGCACGTGCGCATGTTCGGCTCGCTTTCCGTCATCGACAACGTTGCCACCGGCGCGCGCCTGGACAAGCACTACGGGCTCCTCCACGCCCTCCTTCAGACCCGAAAGAAGCGCAGACTGGACCGCGAGGCGTACCTGGCGGCGCAGGAATGCCTGGAGCTTTTGGGCATTGGCGACAAGTCAAACGATCCCCCCGACAGCATGTCGGCCGGGCAGCAGAAGCTGATGGAGATCGGCCGCGCCCTGATCGCCAAGCCCGACCTGCTGCTGCTGGACGAGCCCTGCGCGGGGCTGACCGAAAGCGAGACGGAACAGTTCGCCAGATTGATGAAAAAAATCCGCAACACGGGCATTTCCATCCTTCTTATTGAGCACCACATGAACCTGGTCATGAATGTTTCCGATTGGATAACCGTGATAGACCATGGCATAAAGATCGCGGAAGGCACGCCCGAGAAGGTTTCGCAGGATCCCGCCGTGCGTACCGCCTATCTTGGGGAGTGAGGTGAACGATGTGCTGCAAGTGAAGGACATGGTTTTTTCATACGGGAAAACCGAGGTGATCCACGGAATATCCTTTGATGTGGGGGCCGGGGAGATCGTAACGATCATCGGCGCGAACGGGGCCGGCAAGAGCACAACGCTCAACACGATTGTGGGCCTTCAGCGGGCAAGCCGCGGCACAATCCTATACAAAGGCGCAGACATAAGCAAAACAAAGCCGCAGCAGCTTGTGAAAATGGGCATCCGCCTGGTGCCGGAGGGACGGCAGATATTCCCGCTGCACACCGTGGAGGAAAACCTGCTGCTGGGCGCGCATACCGAAGGGGACAAGGGAAAAATCCGGGAGCGCATGGACGCGATGTACGCGCGGTTCCCACGGCTGAAGGAGCGCCATAAGCAGCTGGGCGGCACGCTTTCGGGCGGCGAGCAGCAGATGCTGGCCATCGCCCGCGCGCTGATGACGCGGCCGGAACTTTTGCTGCTTGACGAGCCGTCGCTCGGCCTTGCGCCCATCATCATCGCGGATGTTTTCGCGCTGCTGCAGGAGATCAGCCGGGACGGCGTGACCATTCTGCTTGTGGAGCAGATGGCAAATTCCGCGCTCAAAATCTCCGATCGCGCGTTCGTGCTGGAAACCGGGAGGATCGTCCTCTCGGGCGACAGCGAAACCATACGGAACGACCCAAAGGTGATAGAGGCGTACCTCGGAAGCAGTTAATCCCCATTTCGTTCGTTTTTAAGGAAGTGACGGAAATGATCCATTCCGTGAGCGTCATAGGCGCCGGCACAATGGGGCATGGCATTGCCGGCGTGTTTGCGTTACATGGATACAAGGTAAGCCTGTACGAGGCGTATGATGCCGTCCGAAACACGGTTTTGGAGCGGATACGCGATGAACTGCGGCTCATGGCGGACGAAAACTATATTCAGCCCGAACAAATCCAAACGGCCCTGCACAATATAACGCTCTTCAGCGATTTGGGGGCAGCCGTCCAAAATGCGGATTTTGTCATGGAAGCGGTCCCCGAGGATCTTGGCATCAAAAAAGAACTTTTCACAAAGCTGGATGCGCTGTGCAAGGAGCACACCATTTTGGCCAGCAATACGTCGAGCCTCCCCTTGCATGGCATGGTTGGCCACCTGCCGCAGCGCCGTCAAAGCAGAGCCATGATATGCCATTGGTACAACCCGGCGCACCTGATCCCCATTGCGGAGTTGTCCCGCTTTGGGAATATGGAGGACGCCGTTTTTCAAGCGGTATACGATCTGCATATCGCCATAGGAAAACAACCGATTACAATACGGAAAGATGTTCCCGGCCTTATCGCGAACCGAATCCTGCACGCGATGGCGAGGGAGGTATTCCACCTGATGGAGATGGGGGTGGCCTCCCCGGAGGATATTGACAGGGCGCTGAAATTCGGCCCGGGGTTTCGGAGCGCGACGAGCGGTATCCTGGAGACTTCTGACATGGGCGGCCTTGACGTATGGTGCACCGTTGAGGACAACCTGTTCAAAGATCTGGATAACGCAACCGAGGCCAGCGCATATCTGCGCGAAAAGGTTGCGCGGGGAAAGCTGGGTCTGAAAACCGGCGAGGGATTTTTTGAGTATCCGGCCGAAACCCGTGAAGAAGTGAAGAAGGCCTTTCATAAAAGGCTTTTAACGCAGTTGAAGGCGAGCAAGGGGTATCAATAGGCTAGGAGGAGTGAACTATGGGAAAGAAAGTGATCATCACGGCGGCGGTCACGGGCGCGGTACACATCCCCAGCATGTCGGAGTATCTGCCCGACACACCGGACAAAATTATCGAAGAGGCAGTGGCCGCGCATAAGGCGGGGGCCGCGATCGTGCACCTGCACGCCCGCGAGCCAAAGGACGGCCGTCCCAGCAGCGACCCGAAGCTCATGCAATATATCACCGACGGGGTGCGTGCCCGGTGCGATGTGGTCGTTGGGATAACAACCGGTGGGGCGATCGGCATGAGCGTTGAAGAGAGGCTTAGGTCCGTGCCCGTATGCAAAGCGGAGCTGGCCTCGTGCAACGCGGGTTCGGTCAATTTCTGCTTCTCCCCCATCGCCGACAAGATCAAGGAGCCCAAATACGACTGGGAGATCCCTTTTGTAAAGAACACCTACGCGGTTCCCTTTGCCAATACATTCAAGGACATCGAGGCGTACATACGGGTAATGGGTGAAAACGGCACCAAGCCGGAATTTGAGGTGTACGAGGCGGGGATGCTGAGCAATATCGCCTGGTTTGTGAAGAAGGGCGAGCTTGCGGCGCCGATCTACCTTCAGTTTGTGCTCGGCATCATGGGCGGCCTGCCGGCCACGGTGGACAACCTGTTGTTCTTGTATAACACCGCCCAAAAGGTGCTGGGCGACGGTTTTGTCTGGTCCTGCGCGGCAGCCGGGAAAGCCCAGTACGACATCACCACGACAGCCATGATACTCGGCGGCAATGTGCGCGTCGGTCTGGAGGACAACCTGTACCTGTCCAAGGGTGTACTCGCAAAATCCAACGCGGAGCCGGTGGCAAAGATGGCCGGGCTCGTTCGCCTGCTTGACAGGGAGGTAGCCACCCCGGACGAAGCGCGCGAAATGCTTGGGCTTAGGTAGGAGGAAAGCAGCGAAACATGAAGAGGATAGCATTGATGGGCGCCGGGTCTCTGGGGACAATCATCGGCGCGCTGGTTTCCCAAAATGGGGGTCAGATGACCTTGATTGACGCAAACCAGGAACACGTAGACGCGTTAAACCGCTATGGCGCCACCATCACCGGGAAAATGGACCTGAAAAACATCCCCGTCACCGCAATAACACCCTTTCAGATGGATGGCGTATACGATATCGTCTTCCTGCTGGCCAAGCAAACGTATAATGACGTGGCCTTGGCGCAGTTGATGCCTCATTTAGGAAAAGACAGCGTAGTATGCACGCTGCAAAACGGCATTCCGGAGGAAAGCGTCAGCCAGATAGTCGGCGCCGACCGGGTCATCGGCGGAACCGTCGGATGGGGCGCCACCTGGATTGGTCCCGGCGTCTCCGAGTTGACCAGCGACCCGATCAGCATGCGGATCGACATCGGCGAGCAAGACGGAAGCATAACGCCGCGCTTGCGGGAAGCGCAACGGATATTGGCGTTGGCCGGAGAATGCATCCTCATCGAAAATCTTCCCGGCATCCGTTGGTCCAAGCTCATTCAGAACGCGACCCTTAGCGGGATGTCCGCCGCGCTGGGGAGCCCATACGCCGACATTCTGGATCATGACAAAGCCACTGCCGCCGCGGCGTGGGTGGGCAATGAGATGTGCAAGATCGTACGAGCGCGAAACATTGTACTGGAAGATTTGGTTCCCGGCTGGAGCTACTACGCGCTGGAGTTTGACGACCAGGCAGGGCTTGAAAAATCCATGCGATGGCTCAGGGAGTACTTCAAGCCGCATCGCTCGCTGAAAGCCAGTATGCTTCAGGATATGGAAAAAGGCCGCAAATGCGAAATCGACCAGATCGTCGGCCTTCCGTGCGCGTGGGGCAAAAAGCTTGGCATTCCCACGCCCACCTGTCAGACCATTGTGGATATTGTAAAGGACTTTGAGGCGGGTATGACCCCGATGCCAAGCATGGCCTGTTTGGACCGTTTCAATCTTCCGCAATTCTGACTTAAAAACAATTCAGAGGAAGCAAGCATACAAACAGGCGTTATTGGCGCGGGAACCATGGGTTGCGGAAATGTCCAGACGCTCTCGGCGGCGGATGGATACGAGGTGATCCTGTGCGATATCAGCCAGGAACTTGCGGCTGGTGGCCAAGGGAAGAACAGACCATGCCCAGATGGACAGCATACAGGGCCGGCCAAGCGGGTGGAATTTCAGGAGGGTTCCCATTTATCAAGCACGAACCTTTGCCAAACCGCAGCATGGAAATGGTCAATGCGGGTATATGCTTGACAACCCAATAGGATGAAAGGGGCACTACCGCCGGGCGCTGTGCTCGAGGATCACGCGGCTGGTTTCGCCCGCGTGTTTTTGGTTTTCCGCCGACCAGCTGTGCAGCAAGATCATGTACAGCATGTCCACGGCGACCGACTGCGGATAGCGGGACAAGCGGGAGCCCCCGCAAAGCCGTTCATCCACATGGGGCAGGAGAATGTGCAGGTCGACCAGCTTTGCCAATTGCGAATTGGCTTGGGTAAAGCCAATGGTTTTGGCGCCGTTTCGTTTCGCCGTCTCGGTCGCGAACAGCACCTCCCGGTTCCGGCCTGAATACGAAAACCCGATGACCAGGTCATCGGCCGTTATGTGCGCCGTGCTTGCGACGCTGAATGAAGAGTCGCTGTGATAGATGCTCTGGCGGTTGATGAAGATGAGCTTTTGCATCAGGTCCTGCGCCACCAGGCCCGAAGCGCCGACCCCGTAGAGATACAGCATGGCGGCGTCGTGGATCATGCGGGCCGCCTCGCGCAGCGTGTCCAGACTCAGGAGGGAGACAGTCTGCACGATGGAGGTCTGTATGACGGCCAGAAGCTGCGCGGACAAGCCCTCCAGGTTGCCGCCGTTTTCCTTTGGCATTGCTGCCTGCGGACCCGCGGCGCTGCTTTGGGCGAGGGCAATCAGCATATGCTGATAGGTATCGTATCCGAGCGTCCGGGCAAGCCGGACGACAGTCGCCGGCGAGGCGCCCGCCGCCGCGCCGAGCGCCTTTGTGTTCATTTTGACGATCGCGTCCGGATACAGCCGGATATAGTTGACGACCTTTTTCTCCGCTTCCGTCAAGCCTCCATACAAGGAGGCGACCCTTTGATAAAAATCCATACGGCGTCCCCATTTCTTTGGCGCAGGTAGGGTATCATTCAGTATACAATGTTTGAATCATGATTTCAAGCGGTCTGCGTCATAATTCCGCAAAATGCAAAATATGGGACGATATTTGAAAAAGAAGAACAAAGACGCGGAGATAAACGCGGTGGACAAGCGGAACATCTCCCGTTTTTGAAATGGAAACCCAACTTGTTATCTGAAATGATTTTTTGATTCAACAGTATTGAAATAATTTTTCGTATATGGTATCATAGGGGCAATTCAGCGCCAGGGGTGAACAGAAGATGCACAGCGCGGATTCCCGCATGGTGGGATACAGGCAGTTCTTTCGCGGCGTCAGGCGGCTGGAGCCGTACGCATACGCGCTTCCAGCCCTGTTTTTTGCGATATTGTTCACATATTACCCGTTCTTTCGAACGCTGTACAACAGCCTCTTTGTCGTGAACATCTACGGCAACACCACACGCTTTTTGGGCCTTGAAAACTACCGCAGCGTGCTGTCAAACAAGGGCTTTTACGGGGCGCTGATCAACAGCCTGAAATATACGGCCATGGGCGTGCCGGCCAGCCTTTTCATCAGCCTTTTTCTGGCCCTCCTGGCGGAACAGAAAAAGCCCGGCGGCAGGCTGTATGAGATGCTCTTTTCCCTTCCCATGGCGATCTCCATGTCCACCACCTGTATGATCTTTAAGCTTCTCCTGAATCCCACGGTCGGATATCTGAACTACGCGCTGGGCCTGAAGGTCAACTGGCTTCGCGACGTGAGCACGGCGCTGCCGTCGCTCGTGTCCATCAGCGTATGGACGAACGCGGGATATCAGTTCATCTTCCTCATGGCGGCCCTGCGCTCAATACCGACGGATCTGATCGAGGCGGCGCACATCGAGGGCGCGGGATGGTTTGCCAGGACGCGCAGGATCACCCTGCCGCTCATCTCCCCCACGATCTTTTACCTGCTGTGCACGGATATCGTGATGAACATGATGATGGCCGGCCCCACCATGGTGCTGACCCGCGGAGGTCCGCGCCAGTCTACGGTGACACTGATCTACCATATGTACGACCGCTCCATCTACAACCAATTCTGGGGCTACGGATACGCCATGTCCGTGCTGATCTTCCTGATTGTTTTCGGGATCATCCTGCTCGCTTTCCGTGCCGAGCGCAAGGGGGTGCATTACACATGAGCCTGACCGCATCGCACGCGGGGCACCGCTTTGTCAAAAAGCAACTGGCGCCCGCCGCCCTGGGGCTTTTCAACGTATGCCTCGGGCTGCTCGTGGTCTTCCCGATCGTGTACTGCGTGATGACCTCCTTTATGCCGTACGCGGAGATGACGACCTATCCTCCGAAACTGTTTCCAAGCTCTTTCGCCTTTTGGGACAACTATAAGGAAATGCTGCAAAAGACGCTCATTTTGCGGTATATGCTCAATTCCCTGATCATGGCGGCGGGCGGAACCTTGCTGCGGCTGGTCACGGCGGGAACCGCGGCGTTTTCGTTCAGCTTCTTTGAATACAAGGGAAGGGACGCGCTGTTCTTCATCCTGCTGGGCACCATGATGATCCCTGGGGATGCGGTGATCATCGCGAACTACATCAATGTTTCCAAGTTGAAGCTCATGGACACGTATGTCGGCCTGTTTTGCGTCTACGGCCTTTCGGCCGCGAACGTATTCATGATGCGCCAGTACATGCGCACACTTCCGCGCGCCCTGCGCGACGCGGCGCTGATAGACGGCTGCTCAAACTTTCGGTTTTTTCTGCGGATCGTGCTGCCGCTGGCGACGCCGGTGCTGTTTTCAGTCGGCATCTCCTCGTTCGTCAACCTGTGGAACGCGTACATCTGGCCCTTGCTGATCACTAACAAGGAGGAAATGCGCGTGGTCCAGGTCGGCGTAACCATGCTCAACACGGAGGAGACCGTCAACTACGGCCCGGTCATGGCGGCCGTCACGTTCATCCTGATCCCCTCCGTCCTGATCTTTCTGTTGTTCCAGCGCCGCATCGTCCGCGGCATCACGGCCGGCTCCATCAAGGAGTAAACCCGCCGGAGGGTTTGCAAATATAAAGAAAAAGAGGTGCTTACTTTGAAGAAACTCCTTTCCGTGCTGTTGCTGACGGCCATGCTGCTCGCCACGAGCGGCCTGGCTTTGGCTGCGGACGCGCCCCGCGAGCTTGTCTTTTGGCATGCCATGGGCGGCATCAACGGCGAAATGATCACCAAGCTGACGGACCGGTACAACGAGACCCAGGGCATTGAGGACGGCATCCATGTCACGGCCATCTACCAAGGCCTCTACGCCGACATGCGCACGAAGTTCCTCGCGTCCGTGCAGACGGGCGATCTGGCAAGCCTGCCCGACGTCGTGCAGATGGGCGCGTCCGCCCTGGGCATGATGAAGGAAATCGACGAGGTGGTCTGGTTCGAGGACATCCTGGCCATGGACACGACGATGAAGCTTCAGGACTTTGAGCCGAAGTTCGTGCGCGGCTTCACGTCCGAGGGCCGGGCGCTGGGCGTTCCGTTCGCCAGCTCCACCGTCATTCTCTATTACAATAAGGACCATTTCAAGGCGGTCGGCCTGGACCCCGAGGTGGGACCTGAGACCATCGCGGACATGGGCGAATACTGCGCGAAGCTGCGCGTGGAAGAAAACGGCGAAGTGACGCGCTACGGCATGGTCTGCCAGCCCGGCAGCTGGTTCATGTCCAGCTGGATCGGCATGCAGCCCAGCTCGGCCGGGGAATATGCGTACATCGGCGATAGCGCGGACGGCCGCGAGGGCAACATGACAAAGGTCGTCTTTGACGAGGAAGGCACGATGAAGCGCTTCCTGGAGGCGTACAAGGCGGCCTATGACGTGGGACAGTTCAAGTACATGAGCGATTCGGACCTTGAGGAGTTCGCGGCTGAAAAGGTCTCGATGTACATCGGCTCCACCTCGGCCTTCGCCGGCGTCATCAAAGCCGTGGGCGACAAGTTCGAGTTCGGTTGCGCCTTTTTACCCAAGGTCGGCGCGGGCGACAAGGGCGGCGTGGCGGCCGGCGGCTCCAGCCTGTATATGTTAAACCGCGGGGACGAGACCAAAATGGCGGACGCGCTCCGGTTCCTCGAATACATGACCAGCCCCGAAACGCAGTACCTCTGGCATGAGGGCACCGGCTATTTCCCGGTCAACGTGCATACCTATGAGCTTGACGAAATGAAAGCGCGCGTGGAAGCGTATCCGCAGGTGCAGGTCATGATTGACCAGCTTCAGCAGTCCGACCCGCACGTGCAGGAGCCGCTGACCGGCGTATCCGGCACGATCGACTCCTCCTTCACGGAAAACATCATGGCTGTGATCGAGGGCATGGACATTGACGAGGCCGTCGCGGCCATGGCGGACGAAATCAACCAGGCCCTGAAGGACTACCTGCAGACGCTCTCCTAAGCGAAACGGACAAGCAGGGGGCGAAGCCGCCTGTGGGCTGGCGGCAAACCGCGGCTTGCCAGTCGGTGGAAAGCGCGGATCCTTCTTACATTTCATAGAAGGAACGGAACATACCTTGTTTCAAGCTGGATGAACCGGAAGCCGGGAGGGCCGAAGGCCCTCCCGGCTTCCCCGGGGCTTTGCCCCGGCGTTTTGCGAAAAATGCGATAAAGACCCTGCCATGGTGGGAAGGGGATGAGGTGCGCATGCGGATTGGAACATCGACAAACCTCATGTTTTACGTGCGCGACGGTTCGGTGGTGCAGGCGGACGAATGCCTGCGGCTCTGCGCGCAGGAGGGATACCGCGTATTTGATATCAACTGCTGCGAAAATGCCGACCCGGGCTGCCCGCTTACGCAGGACGGCTGGATGGACTGGGCCGAAAACCTCCGGCAGGTTGCCGAAGGCTTGGGCGTCACGTTTTCCCAAAGCCATAACCCGATCTACAATGTCTGCATGCCAAAAACCGTGCCCGACTGGGCGTGGCAGGAGGAACTGACGCGCAGGTCCGTCGTCTGCGCCGGCAGGCTGGGCGTGGAGTGGATCGTCGTGCACGCGGGGATGTTCCTGCAAAACGGCGTGTATGACCGTGAAAAGACCATCGAGACGAACCTCGCCTACTTCCGGCCGATGGTTGCGCTCGCCCAATCGCTCGGGTGCAAGGGCATCGCGATCGAGAACATGGCCTGCCTGGCGAGCCAGCCTCCGCAGATCGCCTCGGCGACGGAGGGGCTGATCGCGCTTGTGGACGCGTTTGGAGACCCCGCGGTGGGCATCTGCTGGGACTTCGGCCACGCGAACCTGACCACGGAGAACCAGGCCGAAAGCCTGCGGCGCATCGGCAAGCGGCTGAAGGCGACGCATGTCGCGGACAACAGCGGCAAACTCGACGATCATACCCTGCCCTTCCTCGGCCGGATCGACTGGGAAGCGGTCGTGCCGGTACTCGGAGAAATCGGGTACCAGGGCGATTTCATCTACGAAATCCACAAATACATGCGCTTTACGCCCAAGGCCCTGTATCCCTCGATGATCCGCCGTTCGATCGAGGTGGCGGAGTATTTGGTGCAGATGGCAAAGCAAGGAAGGAAATCGTAGCATGCGCCTGATCGCAGACCTGCACATCCACACCCTGGTGAGCCATCACGCGTACAGCACCGTGCGGGAAAATATCCTGGAGGCAAGGGCGAGGCGCCTTGCCTGCGTAGCCATCACGGACCATGTCTACGGCATGCCGGACAGCGGAAACACGTGGCACTTTGGCAACATGTGCGTGTGGCCCCGGGAGATGGAGGGCCTCCCGGTGCTTCGCGGCGCGGAGGCGAACATCCTGGGACCGAGTGGGGACATTGACCTGTCGCCCCGGGATCAGCAGGCGCTGGACCTGGTGATCGCGTCGCTGCATACCTACTGTGTGCCTCCCACAACGAGCCGCGACCACACCTGCGCCATGGAAGCAGCCGTTCAGCGCCCTCGCGTCGATATCCTGGGCCATCCGGCCAGCGCGGATTTTGCTTTTGACGAGGAATGGATCGTTTCCCAATGTGCAAAGCACCACACGCTGCTTGAAATCAATGAAAACGCAATGCAAAGACGTCCGTCGATCGCCCCGATCAACGAACGCCTTTTGAAGCTTTGCATGAAAAAACAGGCCCAGATTATCGTGTCGTCGGATGCCCATATCTGCTATTCGGTGGGGCGGTTCGATCAATCCGTCGCGCTGCTGGACCGGGTGGGTTTTCCGGAGGAGCTGGTGTTCAACGCGCATGAGAGCCGAGTCCTGAGCCTGCTCCAACAGAAATGAGGGCCGCCCGCAGACAGGGAAATCGGCACACGGCGCCTTCCTAATGATAAGCAAACCGAAAGCGCGCGTATTCCCCCCATCTCGTTGGC
>CAZUIA010000070.1:0-12325 GCA_964620835.1 uncultured Oscillospiraceae bacterium | reverse complement strand
CTCCTAAGCGGGTGGTCGGACGTTCGAATCGTCTCAGGCGCGCCAGCAAAAACCCGTTGAAATGTAGGCGTTTCAACGGGTTTCGCTATTTTATGCGGTTTTATGCGGCTGAAAAGAGCTTTGCTTTGCATAGGTATCAAAGGTCCACTATTACCTTATACTTTCGCAGCCAGCAATCCATCTGCAGGAAGTAGGCGATGGTCTGGGGCGTGGTCATCAGCTGCCCGTACCAGGGCGTTTGCGTTTCCGACGTCAGGAGCGTCTCCAGGGCGTCCTTTCGGGCGATCTTTAGCACCGGCGAATCCGGATCGGCCAGAAGCGCCGCAAGCCTTTCCCGCACCGCACGCAGGTAGGCCGGATGGTGGACCTTGGGATAGGGGCTCTTTTTGCGCCAGAGCACCTCGCTTGGCAGAAGGCCCCGCATGGCCATGCGCAAAAGTCCCTTTTCCTTGCCCTGATAGTCCTTCATCTCCCAGGGCACGGCGTAGAGGTATTCGGCAATGCGGTAATCGCAAAACGGCACGCGCACCTCAAGGCCCGAATACATGCTCATGCGGTCCTTGCGGTCCAGCAGGGTTTGCATGAACCAATCCAGGTTGAGGCGCATCATTTCCCGCATGCGCTTTTCCCGGGAGGCTGTTTGGGGCAGGACGGAGGCCGCGGCCAAGGTGGCCTGATACCGGGCGTTCACGTATTCTTCCGCGGGGAATTCCCGCAAAAAGGGTGCCTGCAAAAAGCTTGCCCGGTACTTGGTGGACTGCGCCCAGGGAAACCCCTCCCGCGCGCGGATCTCCGGGTCGCGATACCAGGGATAGCCGCCAAAGATCTCGTCCGCGCATTCCCCGGACAGGGCAACGGTCACATGCCGCTTGACCTGCCTGCAAAAGAGCAGCAGCGAGGCATCCACGTCCGCCATGCCGGGCAGGTCTCGGGCATCCACCGCTTCATAGAGTGCCTCGACCAGCTCCGGCGTTTCCAGCAGCACGTCATGGTGCTCGGCCCGCAAATACGCGTTCATCCGCTCAATGTAGGGTTGATCGCGGTGGGGCTGAAACTTGTTGGCATGAAAATAGAGGTCATTGTCGCGGTGGTCGACCGAGAAGGTCTGCAAATGCCGCCCCATGCGCTGAAAATGCCGGTCCGCCACCGCCGAGAGGAGGCTGGAATCCAGGCCTCCGGACAGAAAGGTGCCCACCGGCACATCGGAGACGAGCTGACGCTCCACAGCGTCGACGACCAGGTCCCGAACCGTTTGTACCGTCTTTGCAAAGCTGTCCGTATGTTCCCGGTCCTGAAGATTCCAGTAGCGCCAGAAGTGCAGGCCGCCCTCCTCCAGAATGCCGCAGCCGGCCGGCAGAAGCTCCTTGACGCCGCAAAAGACGCCGCACCCCGGCGTGCGCCCCGGCCCGATGAGCATCAGCTCCGCCACGCCCTGGCCGTCGATGCGCGCGCAAACGTCCGGATGTGCCAGCAGGCCCTTGATCTCCGAGGCGAACAGGAAGTTCCCGCCTTGCGTGAGATAAAAAAACGGCTTGACGCCGATACGGTCCCGCGCGATGAACAGCCGCCGGCGCCGGGGCTCCCACACGGCAAAGGCAAAGATTCCGTTGAAGCGCGCCACGCAGTCCTCATGCCATTGGGCATAGGCGTGCAGGAGCACCTCCGTGTCCGAATGGCCCTCAAACGCATGGCCCAGGCCGCGAAGCTCCCGGCGCAGTTCCTCCGTGTTGTACAGCTCGCCGTTGTAGACAAGAATGTATTCGTCGCCCTGGTGGGTCAGCCGCATGGGCTGTCTTCCATGCTCCAGATCCACCACGCTCAGGCGCGTATGCGCCAAGGCTGCCGGTCCGTCCGCGTACAGGCCCGTTTGGTCCGGACCCCTGCGGCGCAGGGTCGCCTGCATCCTTAGGGCTGCCGCCCGCTGATCCGTGGCGTTTCCCTGAAAGCCGATGATTCCCGCAATGCCGCACATCGTCATCCCTCCTCAAAAAAAGACGCTCCTGCCCGGGGGCAGGAACGCCTTTGTTCCGTTTTCCAGTCTATGCCGTCATGCCGCTTGGGTTGCGCATTTGGCGGCAAACGCTGTAAAGCATGGGGGGAGGGGCCTTGGATGGAGCGCGGTGGCAAGGGGTCATTGCAAGAGGCGGCGCAATCGGGGCAGGAAGCCCCGGCATGCTCCCCTGCGGTGTGCCTTGCCGGCGGCAGCGGGCAGCCCGGCGCAAAACGCCGGATCAGAGCGTTTCCATGGTCTGGCGCTTGACGTAGTCAAACGTCGCGTACGCGGTCGCGTGGTCCTTGCCGATCAGCGCGCCGCGGCAGATGCTCAGCGCTTCATAGTAGCGCAGGTACTTGAAGCTGGTGGAGTTTTCCGCCAGCCACAGGTTGACGATCGACTTTTTCCAAAGCGGGAACGCGTCGGTCACGTCAAAGAAGAAGTAGGGCGCGAACCCCTCGGCATCCTCCCAGTTCTCGGCCATCATCGTCCGCGCGATGGGCGCCGGCGGCAGGGGATGCGCAAACGTCGGCAGCGACGCGAAGAAAATCGCGTTCTTGGTGATCGTGTGCGCCGCGACATGGTCCTTGTGCAGGCTGTTTCGCCAGTGGTACAGCACGCTGTTCACTTGTTTTTCCCGCATGATCTGAGCAAGCTGCAGCTCAATCTCCTTGGACGGGTACAGCTCGCCGTCGGGCACGTCAAACACAATGCTTTCCCCGCCGAGCTGCTCGGCGAACGCCTTCGCGCCGGCGACGTTTTGCTCGCGAAAATCCGCCACGCGCATGCCCTTGGGCGTGCCGCGCTCGCCCGCGGTCAGGTCGACGATGATGACGCGGTCGCCCTGCATCGCGTGTTTGGCCAGCAGCATGCCGCAGGTGAGCTGCGCGTCGCCGGTGTGCGCGCCGACCGCCATGATGACCTTCTGATTCGTGTCCTGCATGGGTTCTTCTCCTTTTACCTACCGTTTATTGTTTTGGGGTGGCTTTTGCGCGCCCAATCACCGGCGTCCGGTTTTTCCGTCGCCCGGTTTCCGATGCCGGTTTCCGGCGCGCTCCCCGGGCGCTATTCCTTGATGGAACCGAGCATGATTCCCTTGACGAAGTGCTTTTGGAGGAACGGGTATACGATGACGATCGGCACGACGCAGACGACCATCGCCGCGGGGCGCAGCGTCAGGGACGTATACGTCACCTCGCCCTGGTTGATCTTGCCGAACACCGTCTGCGCGGCGGACTCGGTCTGGTTGATCAGCGTGATCAGCACGTAGCCGAGCGTCTTTAGGTTCTTGTCGGTAACGAAGAACGCCGCGTCGGTCCACGCGTTCCAGTGCCACACGCCCGAATACAGCGCCATGGTCGCCAGCAGGGGCAGCGAGACCGGTATGATGATGCGGAAAAAGACCGTCAGCTCGTTCGCGCCGTCGATGCGCGCCGCTTCCTCCAGCGAAGGGGGAATCTCGCGGAAGAAGTTGATCATCAAAATCGCGTTGAACGCCGAAAACAGGTTGGGGATGATGTAGACCCAGAACGTGTTCATCAGCTTCAGCACGCGCATGAGCACATAGTACGGCACCAGACCGCCGGAAAAATACATCACGATCAGCATGGCGCTGATGTAGAATTTTCGAAACATCAGCCGGCCATGCGAGCAGGCGTACGCAAACAGGCCCGTGAACAGCACCGCCGCGACGGTGCCGATCAGCGTGCGCGAAACGGTGACCAAAAACGCCGTGTACACATAGTTGATGCCAAACACCGCGTTGTAGTTGTCCAGCGTCCATTTGCGCGGCCAGAGGTAAATACCGCCGCGCAGCGCGTCGGTTCCCTCGTTAAGCGACAGAACGATCGAATACCAGAACGGGTACACGGTGACCACGAAAACGAAGGTCATGATGAACCCGACGATCACGCTGATCAGCCGGTCCTCGGCCGTGCGCCTGGGTCCCTTGGATCGCACGAGCATATCCATTCCCCCTCTCAGAAGAAGCCGTGGCCGGTGGTTTTCGTGCTCAGCGCGTTGCTGGAAAGCACCAAGATCAGCGATATCACCGACTGGAACAGGACGGCCGCCGTGGCGTAGGAAAAGCGCATTTTGGTCAGGCCCATGAAGTAGATGTGATACGGCAGCGTCACCGACCGCGAATAGTTCAGCGTGTTGCCGAACAGGTACGACTGGTCAAAGTTGGACCCGCCCATGCCCCCGCTCATCAGCGCGCCGATGGACAGGATCAGCACGACCGCCATCGTGCCCTTGATGTTTGGCAGGGTGATGTGCCAGATGCACTTGAGCCGGGACGCCCCGTCGACGCGGGCGGACTCGTACTGGCTTGGGTCAATGCCGGTCATCGCCGCCAGGAAGATGATGGACCACCATCCGAGCTCCTTCCAAACATCGGTGATCACGGCCATGGGCCAAAAATGGGATGCCTGTGTCAAAAATTCGATCTTTTTATAGCCAAGCCGGTACAGCACCTCGTTGACGACGCCGCTGGCGGTGTTCAGCAGCGTGAACGCCAGCCCGTAGACGATAACCCAGGAAATGAAGTGCGGCAGGTAGCTGACCGTCTGCACAATGCGCTTGATTTTGGTGCCGCGCATCTCGTTGAGCGCCAGCGCGAACACGATGGGCAGCGGGAACGCGAACAACAGCTTCAACAGGCTCAGCGACAGCGTGTTGCGCATGATGATGCCAAAGTCGGGGTGGTTAAAAAACGTCAAAAAATGGTAGAATCCGCCGTCGGACGTGACCGGCGCGGTGAAAAAGCCCGCAAGTCCCATGGTGGGCTTGTAGTCGCGAAACGCGATCTGCAGGCCGAACATGGGCACATAGTTGAAGATGACCAGGTACAAAAACCCCATGATCGCGAACACCTGCAAAAGCCCCTGCGAACGGAACCGCAGCCATCCTTTGCCAAGCCGGCCGCCTTGCGCCCCGGAAGTCATAGCCTGCCTCCTCCCTTGACACCCAGGAACTGCCGGGAAACCCCGGCAGTTCCTGCGTTTCCCATCAGGTCCGGCTTATTCGGCGATCCGCGCCTTGATCGCCTGGTACTGGTCGTTGATGTAGGCGTTGTACTCGGCAAGGCCGATCTTGTCCAGCTCGGCGAAGTACCCGTCGATGACCTTCTGGCATTCCTCCGCGGTCGGCGCGATGATGGCGGCCGAGAAGCTGTTCTGCTTGGTCTGGTCCATGGTGGCCTTGATGTCGCCGAGCTTAGAGCCGGCCTCGGCGTTGTTCACCATCGCCAGCGCGACGTCATAGTGCCAGTATGGCTTGTAATCGATGACCAGATGCGCGACCTGGCCAAATTTCGGGTCGATCGCGGCCTTGGCGATGG
Organism: uncultured Oscillospiraceae bacterium; assembly: GCA_964620835.1. Classification (GTDB taxonomy): domain Bacteria; phylum Bacillota; class Clostridia; order Christensenellales; family Aristaeellaceae; genus Avichristensenella. The sequence goes on along the minus strand of CAZUIA010000070.1, from coordinate 6,992 downwards.
CCTTCTGGTTTTCGGCCTCAAAGCTCGCCTGGAAGTACCAGACGTTGTCGCCGCGCTCTTTCCAGGTGTAGGTGTCGTTCTGGATCGGGTTGCCGTCAACCAGTTCATAATCCAGGCCTTCGACGCCCCACTGCGTCAGTTGGTCGCCGTACGGGCTCTTCATGTACTCCATCAGCTGGATCAGGCGGCCCGGGTCCTTGCACGCCTTGGTGATGTAGAAGCCGGCAAATCCGCCCGAACCGTAGGTCAGGCTGGTGCGCGCTTCGCCGTCGATCGTGGGGTACTTGCGCATCGCGGTGTAGTAGCGCTCATCGCCTTCCATCTCGGACAGGGCCTTGTTGACCTGGTCCACGTCAAAGGCCTGGCCCGCGTAGCAGAACACGTCGCCGCTGAGGAGCGCCGCCTTGGTCTGCTCAAAGTCATACGCCAGCGCTTCCTGGCTCATCAGCCCTTCGCGCATCAGCTCGTTTGCAAACTTCAGGTAGTTTTCGATCGGCTCGCGCACGCCGTACACATACTGCGCCTGGCCGTCGATGACCGTCGCCATGCCCTTGTTGCCCTCATAGTCCACGCCGAAGGCCCAGGCGAGAGCGTCCGCGTTGAGCTTTTGCTGCATGTAGGGGATCATGTTCGGGTATTTTTCCTTGACCTGCTTGAGGACGTTGTGGAAATCCTCCATCGTCTCGATCACGGGGTTGCCCAGTTCTTCCATGATGTCGTCGCGGAAGCTCAGCACGGTCTGGCCGTAGCTGACGCCCTTCGTCGGGTCATCCCAGTATTCCTGGTTGCGCACGTGCGTATACAGGGTATAGAAGTGGCCGTCGTCCTTCGTCGCCATCGCGATTTCGGTCGGATCGATCAGGTCCATGAACTCGGGCGCGTACTCGGGGATCAGCTCGTCCCACGGGTAGCAGATCTCCTCGTTTTCGAGCAGATCGAGGTTGGTGGCGCCAAAGACGAAGAACGCGTCGGGCAGCTCTCCGGTCGCGACGATCGTCGCCATATGCTCCGCGTTTTGCGACTTGGTCGCCTCAAACGAGATGCCGGTGTCCTTGGTCACCTGCTGCGACACATGGTCGGTGCCCCAGACGTCAAAGGGCGCCCAGGTCATGTTGAAAAACAGCGAGAACGTCGCCGGGTCGGTGTTCTTCTTCCAGGACAGATCCGCAGAGTCATACCCTTCGGCGAACACGCCCATGGGGATTGCCAGCGCCGCGATCAGCAGCGCGGCGATCAAAGTGGACCATTTCCGTTGAGTCATTGCAAAATTCCTCTTTCCCTTTCATATTTTGCAGCCGCGTCGCGGCTTGCGGTCAGATCTCGCGGTCCATCACGACAAACCGGCGCGCGATGCGAAAACCGGTCTGCGCGTAGATCCGCTGCGCGTGGTTGCTGTCCCCGGTGAACAGCGTGGAAAACAGCGCACCTTCGGCGATGAATTCCTGCATCAGCAGGTTGAACAGCACGGTCGCGATGCCCCGCTTTTCAAACAGCGGGTCCGTGCAGATGCCGGAAAACCAGCCCCGGCCGCTTTCCTGCTTGTCCACCGGGCCGGTGAAGCCGACGATGTGCTTGCCGTGCGTCGCCACCAGGATGGGCCGCGGGTTTTCCTTCGCCGTCTCGTCCTGAAGCACCTTGCGCCAGTACTCGCTGCCGACGCGGTCGCACATCTCGTCAAAGTCATATCGAAGCGACACGTCGTAGCGGCCGGTATAGATGCCCTCGTCGAGGAGCTTTTGCCGCCGTTTTTCAAAATCCTCCGGCACCCTGTAGTCCTTCAGATCAAGGTACATGGCGACCTCGCGGTACTTGTCCGAAAACCCGTTCTTCAGCAGGAACGCATGCCCCATGGATTCCTCATCCATGCCGGGCGCGTTGTTGTGGTCGTGGCCCGGCGTGCCGGGAACGGTCCAGTCCAGGTTGATCGGGTTGCTGCCCGAGCACGCAACGCGGCTTTTGCCGTCCCGCGCAAACGCCTCGCACAGCGCATCCAGCAGCGCCTTGCCGACGCCGCGCCGCCGAAAGGCCGGATCGACGAAAAAGCACGTGATATACCCGGGCGTGTTTTCGTGCGTCTCCTTGGGCAGGAACACCTTCTTGACAATGCCGTTGATGAACCCGACGACATGGCCGTCCGCCTCCGCCACGAGCGAATACGCGGGCGAATAGCCGGGGTTGTCAAGAAACTTCCGCTGGAAATACGCCTTGGTCAACGGCACGTAGACGACCTCGCCGCGCTCTACGCAGCCGTTCCACAGCGCGATCACCTCCCCGAGGTCCCTTGGCTCCATGACGCGCACCTGCACGCGGGCCTTCCCCCTTCCGTCTTCGTGGCATATCGGGCCTGGTTTTACAAGATTTTCGTAATATGGATGGCGAAACCTAAAAACTGCCCCGAATGACCACGAACAAATTGTAAGTATGGATGAATTTTTACGAAGTTTATTGTAGCAGTCCCCAGTCTGAATGTCAATGGATTTTATTATTCCATATTTTTTGTAGTAACTTGGGAGGACATGAAGTGAAAAGATAAAGCACTTGCCGGCGAATGCCTATTGGTTTTTCAGGCTGTATCCAATCTGCAGGGTGATGCCCTGGCTGTAATCGCCAAACTGGTTGCCGAACAGGTTGACGCCGGGCTGCTTGCCGTCCTCGTCCGGCGCTTGGACGCGCACGGCGATGCGGTCGTGGTCCGAAAGCCTTAGGTCGGACAGGCAAACGTCCCCGATGCGCGTGTTGTCCATGTAGGAGCCTTCGGCGTCGACGCGCCAGGCCTGCAGCTGTCCGTGCTGCGTGGGGATGTCCGGCCACCAGACCGGGTTGAGCATGCCGCGCCGGCCCTTGCTGTCGCAGACGCACGGGCATGTGCCCAGCGGTACGCCGTTGATATGGACGCGGACGTCGCTGCGCCACTCGGGCTTTGACATGGGCGATTGCGAGCAGACCTCAAAGGACACCTCGAGCCAGCGGATCTCCATCTCGTCGACAGCGAGCACGGAAAACACGTACTCCAGGGACCCGCCGTGAAACCACAGGATCTCGGCGTTGAGCCGCTCGGGCAGGAAAAAGCTTCGCGGGTTGTTGTACGCGCCGATCGGCGCGCTGCGGGACGCCAGCCCGCACGAGGGCGTGATGCCGGCGGCCTCGCTGTACGCGCCGATGGGAAGCTGCTGGGAGAGCACGCGCGGCATGGTCTCCATCGCCTCGTTTAAGTGAAAGACAATCTCGTGCTTTTCGCGCGTGCACATTTTGACCGCGCCGCGAAGGCTGGGCTGCTTTTCGCACGCGATCAGCCCGGCCTCCTCCAGGGTAACGATGTGCAGCGCCGTGGAGGAAACCGGCAAATCGATCGCCACGGCGATTTCGCCGACATTCATGATGTTGTGCTCTCCCAGCAGCTTGAGGATCTCCACGCGCTTTGGCGAGGAGAGAGCGCGCGCGACGCGGCACAACGCCTCAGGCTGCGAGATGCTGAGCAAAAGATAGCCCGATTCCTTCATGCCCGCCACGTGCGATCCCTCCCGGTCTGTTTCGGTTTTTTCGTTATGCGTACAGATGGTAGGCGGCCGTCCGCTCGGCAAACGCCCGCACCAGGGGGCGGTGCTTTTCGATCAGCCCCCGCGCGGTGAGCGCGCCGGTGCGGTACGCGTCCGTGCCCAGCAGCCGGTCGATGCCGTAGCGGCCGTCGCCGTCGCCAAAGGCACGGAACGTGACGCGCTCGGGGTCCTGCGCGCGGATCTCGTCGAGCAGCAGCATGGCGCCTTCGAACGCCTCCGCCCTTTCGCGGTCCACGATGTGCATCTGCACGCCGTGGCACAGCGCCTTTTCGTGCTTGGAAAAGGTCGGCATAAAGCTGGTGCGCCGAAAGTGCAGCCCGGGCACGCGGTGGGCGTTCATCGCCGCCTCCAGCCGCACGGCGTCCACCCACGGCGCGCCGATCAGCTCAAACGGCAGCGTGGTGCCGCGTCCCTCGGAGATGTTCGTGCCCTCAAACACGCAGGTGCCGATGTAGCACAGCGCGGCGTTAAGCGTCGGGCAGTTTGGCGACGGCGCGACCCACGGGGTGTCGGTATCGTCCAGGTACATGGACCTGCGCCAGCCGGACAGCGGCACGACGGTCAGGTCCAGGTCCAGCTTCAGGTAGTCCTTGACATACAGGGCATATTCGCCGATCGTCAGGCCTTGCCGCGTGGGGATCTCGTAATCGCCCACGAACGACGCAAACCGCCTGTCCAGGATCGTGCCCTCGACGCGCTCGCCGCCCACGGGGTTGAGACGGTCCAGCACGACGACCGGCTTGCCGGCGGCCGCGCACGCCTCCATGGCGTAGGACAGCGAATACAGATACGTATAGAAGCGAACGCCCACGTCCTGCATGTCAAAGACAAAGACGTCAAACGCGTCAAGCGCCGCGTCCGACATGCGGTGCGAGGCGCCGTACGTGCTAAAGACGGTGACGCCCGTCTCCGGGTCCACCTGGTCGGCCACCGATTCGCCGGCCTGCTGGTCCCCCCGGATGCCGTGCTCGCACGCGAACAGCGCCGTCAGGCGGTACCGCTTGTGAAGCAGGTCGATTGCGCTTTCAAAGTTGCGCGTGATGCCGGTGGGGTTGGTCATCAGGCCGACGCGGCGGCCGCGCAGCTTCGCGTCCGCCAGTTCGATGCGGTCCAGGCCGCTGAGTACCGTTGCTTTCATGGTTGTTTCTCCTCACTTTTCAGGCGAGATCGCCGTAATCGACCGCAACCGGCGTGCGGGTTTTCGCGGATTCCATGATCGACAGGATCGCGATTGAGGTGCGCGCCGCGTCCTCCATGGACACGATGAACGGCCTGCCGCTTATAAGGCAGTCGACGAAGCTGCGGATGCTCTCATACGCAAAGCCCTTGACATAGCCGTGGATCCTGTTGCGCACCAGGATATCCGGCACCGTCACCGCCCGGTCGGTCACCAGCTGGATCAGGTTGTGGTGGCTGGCGTCGATGGCCACCATGCCCTTGTCGCCGGTCAGGGTGCACTTGATGTCGTTGACGCAGGGGTTGGCGTTGGGCGTGATCCAGCCGTTCTCCATCTGCGCGATCCCGCCGTTTTGAAACTCCAGCGTGGTCAAAAACACGTCGTCGGTCCTGACACCCAGCGCATCCAGCACGCCGCGGCTTGACACGCAGTACACGCGCGCCACGATGTCGTCAAACAGCCACTGCAGCGTATCGAGGCTGTGGCTTCCAAGGAACCACAGGATGGACGAGCTGGCGGCCCACGGCAGCATGTCGGTCGCGACCCACTTGGTGTCGTTGAGCCGGATGTATGCGCTGCGCAGCGCGCCGAGCGTCCCGGCGGTGAGCTCGGCCTTCGCCTGCGCGAACGGCGGGCTCCAGCGGTTGTGCAGGTCGACCATCACGCGGACATTGTTTGCACGCGCGGCGTTTACGATGCGGTGCACGTCCTGAACGCTTGTGGCGATCGGCTTTTCGATCAAAAGGTGCTTTCCGGCGTTCGCGCACGCGACCGCGATGTCCGCGTGCAGATGGTCCGGCGTGACGATCGACACGGCGTCAAACCCATCCGCCGAAAGCATCTCCTCGACCGAACCGTATACGTTTTGAATGCCGTAGGCATCAGCGAGCTTCTTCGCGCGCGCCACGTCGCGGTCGCATACGGCGACTGGGGTGGCCGACGGGTGTTCGCGAAAGATCGAGGCATGCGTCTCGCCCCAGACCCCTGCGCCGACGATGGCAATGTGGATGTTCCGCATGTTCATGCTCCGTCCCTTTCTTATTGTTTCTTTAGTCTCTCAAAACCAAGCCGCCCTATGACCACGGGCGAGGGAAGCGATGTGCCCGCGGCCCCGACGATGTTCACCGCGGCCGGCTTGATGCCTTGAGCAAAAGCGGCGGGCTATCGCGGCGTCGGGACGTACCGCATGGCGCGTTGTATCCCGGCGAGGCAGAAAGCCCGGCGCGGCAGGCAAGGCCGGTGCTTCGCCTTTGGCGGCGACGGTCCGGTAGGGTGGCTCCCGTTTGGACTGCCGCCCGCACGCTTATCCCTCTGCCGCCGGGCGCTTGCGCCGCGGTTCACCCGTGCGAAACGAGACCAGTGTACCGCGTTTCCATCAAACGCGCAAGATGATGCAACTATCTGAAGGATATTTTTCCTGCAAAAGCGGAGGTTTGCAAAAAACGGGCACGGGTAGTTGTTAGGTTCCAGGGAGCACCAATCGGATGCTCCACCGCCGGGCCGAGGGCGCGCGGTCCGCTTTGGCATCCTTTTCCGCTCGGAGAGCGTCCAGGCGGTTGATGCGCAAGAGCTCAAGAAACCGACCGACGGTTTGTGTTTCCTGCGATGCGCGCGCCTCCGGCCAAGGCATCCGGCATCGCGCCAAGCGTGCCGGGCCCTGTCGGGCGAACTGGCCGCTCTCGTTAGGGATAAGCGGTGCAGACTGGAAATTGCAGGTCCGCGGCCGGTGCTTTTCGGCGTGAAGGGAACGCCTCGAAACATCTCACGCGAGCGTTTTTTTGCCGGCGCTCAGGTGTGTCGACTATATTGTAACTAAATTTCGCCAATTTTGTAAAATAATGTTTATTTTTGTCACAACTTAGGGTAGAATAGGATTCAGCCTTCAAAACGTGGAGAAGCCTGCTCAGGCGCCCGCGTTTATGCCGATCCGGCGAGGAAATTGCCGGGACGAGCAATGTAAAACTAAGAAGGGTGGTTCCATCTATGCAAAAGAGACATCGCCTGAAAAAACTGAAAATGCTGGTTGCAAACCTATTGGTTGCATTGTTGGTTGCCCAGCCGCTGCTGCCAATGGCCGATTGGACTTTGGCGGAAACGACCGGCGGCGAAACGGTGGTGGAGATGACCTCCGCCCCGGGTGATCCAGGCGAGACGGGGCAGGATTCTCTGGCGAGCACAGAGCCGTCCGGCATTTCTGATACGTCCGGGCAGGAATCGACGCCGCCTTCCGACCCCACGCCGGGCGGGGAAGCGCCGAC
>CAZUIA010000069.1:0-12605 GCA_964620835.1 uncultured Oscillospiraceae bacterium | reverse complement strand
TTCTGTAGAGGCCAGCGCCTGCTCGTTGTGCGCGTCCATGTAGCGCAGGAAGTACCAGCTCGACCCGGCCCACTGGGGCATGGTGTCGGTCTCGCGCCGGGCCGGGCCGCCGCAGTGCGGGCAAACCGTGCTGGCCCAATCGTCCATCGCGGCCAGCGGGGATTCGCCGTCCTCGGTCGTCTCGTACTTTTCAACCTCCGGCAGGAGCAGCGGCAGCTCGCTTTCCGGCAGCGGAACCCAGCCGCAGGTTTCGCAGAAGACCAGCGGGATTGGCTCGCCCCAGTAGCGCTGGCGGGAGAACACCCAGTCGCGCAGCTTGTAGTTGACCTTTTCTTCCCCCAGCCCTTTGTCTTTAAGCCAGGCGGTGATCTTCTGCTTGGCGTCCGCCACCTTCAGCCCGTCAAGGAAGCCGGAGTTGACCATCACGCCGTCCTCGATGTCCGTGTACGCTTCCTTTGCAATGTCCCCGCCCTTTACGACCTCCACGATGGGCAGCCCGAACTTTGTCGCGAACTCCCAGTCCCGCGTGTCGTGGCCCGGGACGGCCATGATCGCGCCGGTGCCGTAGGTCATGAGCACATAGTCCGAGATCCAGACCGGGATGGGATCGCCTGTGACCGGGTTGATCGCCCGAACGCCCGCGATCTGAACGCCCGTCTTTTCCTTGGCAAGCTCCGTTCGTTCAAAATCGCTCTTTCGCGCGGCGGCCTCCCGATACGCGGCGAGCGCGTCATAGTTTTCGACCCGGCCCTTCATCTTCTCAAGCAGCGGGTGCTCGGGCGAGATGACCATATACGTCGCGCCAAAGAGCGTATCCGGCCGCGTGGTGAACACGCGCAGCTTTTCGCCGCTTCCTTCGATCGAAAAATCGACCTCCGCGCCGGTGGATCGGCCGATCCAGTTGCGCTGCTGCGCCTTGGCGCGCTCGATAAAATCGACCGTATCCAGGCCGTCCAGCAGCTTTTGCGCATAGTCAGTGATCTTCAGCATCCACTGGTTTTTGACCCGGCGGACCACCTCGCCGCCGCACCGCTCGCAGACCCCGTCCACCACTTCCTCGTTGGCAAGGCCGCACTTGCACGAGGTGCACCAGTTCACCGGCATTTCAGCCTTGTAGGCCAGGCCGTGCTTGTAAAGCTTTAGAAAGATCCACTGCGTCCACTTGTAATATTTCGGGTCCGTGGTGTCCACCTGGCGCGACCAGTCAAACGAAAAGCCGATGCGCTGCATCTGCTCCCGAAAGTGCTTAATGTTCCGCTCGGTGACCACGCGCGGGTGGACCTTGTTCTTGATGGCGTAGTTCTCCGCGGGCAGGCCGAACGCGTCCCACCCCATGGGGAACAGGGTGTTGTAGCCCTCCATGCGGCGCTTCCTGGCGATGATGTCCATGGCCGTATACGGCCGGGGATGCCCGGCGTGCAGGCCCTCGCCCGAGGGGTAGGGGAATTCGATCAGGCAATAGTATTTGGGAAGCGCGTGGTCCTCAAGCGCGCAAAACGCGTTTGTCTCGTCCCATATTTTCTGCCACTTGGGCTCAACCACCGCCGGATTGTACTCGGGAATGTGCATGTTCAAAGCCCCTTATTCATAGTTTTCAATGGGTTTTCGCGTACTTTTCGCATTCTTGAAGGATAGCAAGCGGGAGGCGTTATGTCAAGCATTTTGGGGTTTTTGAGCAGGGTGGGCGCGTTTTTATTGGGGCTCGTCGGCGGATGGGACGCCACGCTCAAGCTCCTTCTGGCCATGATGGCGCTTGACTATCTCGCGGGCATCCTGGTCGCCTGCGTGGGCAGAAGCCCGCATAGCACGACCGGCTGTATCGACAGCCGCGCCGGGTTTCGCGGGCTAATGAAAAAGGGCCTCATTTTGATGGTGCTGGCCGTGGCCGCGCAGGTGGACGCCACCATGGACGGCACGTTCGTGCGCGCGGCCACGGCGTGGTTCTACATCGTCAACGAGGCCATCTCGGTGCTGGAAAACGCGGCGCTGGCCGGCGTGCCGATGCCGGTCAGGCTGCTTCGGCTGCTCGGCAAAGCAAGGCGGCTGACCGAGGAGCCCCGGGGCCCCGGGGAAGGCGGCTTTACATAACGATTCGGCCGGGGTATAATGCAAAGGAAATATGGAGGGCATGTCCCTAGGGAAGAGGATGGCACACATGAAATTGGGCGTCGTCGGCCTGCCGAACGTGGGCAAAAGCACGCTGTTTAACGCGATCACCCAGGCCGGGGCGGAGGCCGCGAATTACCCGTTTTGCACCATTGAGCCGAACACGGGCATCGTGCCGGTGCCGGACGAAAGGCTTATGAGGCTGACGGAGATGTATACCCCGAAGAAAACCACGCCCGCCGTGATCGAGTTTGTGGACATCGCCGGGCTGGTGAAGGGCGCCAGCCGGGGCGAGGGGCTTGGCAACAAGTTTCTCTCGCACATCCGCGAGGTGGACGCCATCGTGCACGTCGTGCGCTGCTTTGAGGACGACAACATCATCCACGTGGACGGGGCCGTGGACCCGATCCGCGACATCGAAACGATCAACCTGGAGCTGATCCTTTCCGACCTTGAAACCGTCTCAAGGCGCGGTGAGCGTGCGCGCAAGATGATCAAGTCGGGCGAGAAGCGCTACGCCGAGGAGGCCGAGACCGCGGACCTGCTGCTTTCTCACCTGGAAAAGGAACAGCCCGCGCGCACCTGCCCGCTCACCGAGGCGCAGCAGGCCATTGTGCGCGACTGGTTTTTACTCACCGTGAAGCCCACGCTCTACGCCGCCAACATCGGAGAAGACATGCTCGGCACGGACGAGGACGCCCTGCCCGGCGTGGCGACGATGAAGGCGCTGGCCGCGAAGGAGGGCGCGCAGGTTCTGGTGATCTCGGCCCGGGTGGAGGAGGAGATCGCGCAGCTTGAGCCGGAGGAAAAAAAGGAATTCTTTAAGGACCTCGGCATCCAGCGCTCGGGCCTGGAGCGCCTGGTCGAGGCGAGCTACGCGCTGCTCGGGCTGATCTCGTTTTTGACCGTGGGGCCGGACGAGGTCAGGGCCTGGACGATCAAAAGCGGCACAAAGGCCCCGCAGGCCGCAGGCAAGATCCACTCGGACTTTGAGCGCGGGTTCATCCGCGCCGAGATCGTGCCCTATGAAGTGCTGGTCGAAAAGGGCGGCATGGCCGCGTGCAAGGAGCTGGGCCTGGTCCGCTCCGAGGGGCGCGATTATGTCATGAAGGACGGCGACGTCACGCTGTTCCGGTTCAATGTATAGGCCGGTTTCGGACACCATCGCCGCCATCGCGACCCCGCCGGGCGTGGGCGGCATCGCCATCCTGCGCGTCAGCGGGCCGGACGCGGAGCGCATCCTGTCCGTGCTCTTTCATCAAAGCGCCTGGGAGAGCCACCGGCTCACCTACGGACACCTCCGCCATGGAGGAGAGGTGCTCGACGAGGCCATGGGCGTGCTGATGCGCGCGCCCCGCTCCTATACGCGCGAGGATGTGGCCGAGTTTCACTGCCATGGCGGCGACGCGGTCTGCCGCCGCGTGCTGGAGGCCGTTCTGTCCCTGGGCGCGCGGCCCGCGCAGCCCGGCGAGTTTACGCGGCGCGCGTTTGAAAACGGGCGGATCGACCTTTCGCAGGCCGAGGCGGCCATGCTGCTCATCGGCGCGCAGGGCGAGGCCGCGGCGCGCGCGGCGCTTTCGCAGATGGGCGGCGCGGTGTCGCGCCTGATTCGCGCGGCCAAGGACCGGCTGGTGGACATGCTGTCGGAAATCGCCGCGTGCACGGATTTTCCCGACGAGGTGGAGGAAGCGCCGACCGCCGCGAAGCTGATCCGGGAGGCGAAAGCGCTCGCGGGCGACCTTCGCGCCGCATGCGACGCGCGACAGGGCCGGGTGCTGGAGCAGGGGCTGAGCGTCGTTTTGACGGGCCGGCCGAACGTGGGCAAAAGCTCGATGCTCAACGCCCTGTTGGGCGAGGAGCGCGCGATCGTCACCGCGGAGCCGGGCACCACGCGCGACACGGTGCACGGCACGCTGGAGCTTGATGGCGTGCGCGTGCGCCTGACGGACACGGCGGGCCTTCGGCGGGCCGAGGGCGAGGCCGAGGGGCTCGGCATCCGGCGCGCCCGGGAGGCCGTTGAGGCGGCGGACCTGTTGATCATCGTGCTGGATGCCTCGCGTCCTCTGTCGGATGAGGACGCCCAGCTGCTCAGCGAAACCGAGGGCAAGGACCGGCTGGTGGTGCTCAACAAGTCCGACCTGCCGCCGGTGCTTTCCCTGCCCCATGACCTGACCGTGTCGGCGGAGACCGGCGCTGGGATGGACGCCCTGCGCGAAAAGCTCCGCAAGCGGGCCGCGGCCGCGCTGCCGGACAGCGCGCTTTTGACGCAGGCCCGGCACGTGGACGCGGCAAGCCGCGCCGCCGCCGCGCTCGATGAAATGGCGCAGTCGCTGGAAAGCGGCGCGCCGGTCGACCTGGCGGCCGTGGACGCGTCCGAGGCCCTGCGCGCCCTGGGCGAGATCACCGGGGAAAGCGCGGAGGAGAGCGTCGTGGACGCGGTGTTTCGCAACTTCTGCGTAGGAAAGTGAGGTGCGGCCATGGAGGAGATCGTCCCCCTCGACAAAGCCCAATATGCCGGGCATGAGATTTTCTTCGCCTACGAGACGGAGCTTCACTATGACGTTCGCGTGTACGACACCGCGAAAGGGTTTTCCGTGGATTTCGTCAAAATGCCGCTGCCCGAGGCGGTGATCAAGCGGTTTTCCAGCAAGCTGTACGAGCCCTATTGGGACGCGCCGGAGGCGTATGGCGTCTTTCGGTTCGGCGACCTGATCGCCGTGCTGGAGGTGACGCCCGAAAACTGGAACAAGCGGCTTCGCGTCATCAGCCTGTGGGTGGACCGCGCCTACCGGAGAAACGGGTACGGCCGGCTGCTGATGGACAAGGCCAAGGCCCTGATGGCCGAAAAGAATCTGCGCGCGATCGTGCTGGAAACGCAAAGCTGCAATGTGCCCGCCATCACGTTTTATCTCTGCCAAGGCTTTCGCCTGGGCGGGTTTGATACCACGGCCTATCGAAACGACGATGTCGAGCGCAAGGAAGTGCGCGTCGAAATGATCTATAAGCCGCCCCGGTCGCGGGCCTATTGATCCTTGGTTACGTTTTTCTAACAAAAGTTAAATTTGCCTCCATTGCGCAAAGCGGCCGCGGGCCGGTATACTGGGCGCGAACAGGAGGAACGGGATATGCAAATGGAAATGGGAAAGACCATCGCCCGCCTTCGCCGGGAGAAGGGCATTACGCAGGAACAGCTTGCAAAGGCTGTGGGCGTCAGCGCGCCGGCCGTGAGCAAGTGGGAAACCGGACAGAGCTACCCGGATATCACGCTTCTGCCGCCGCTGGCCCGTTTTTTCGGCGTCACGCTGGATGCGCTGGTTGTCTACGCGCCCACGCTGACCGACGCGGAGCGGGACGCGCTGACCGAAGGCGCGAGCGAAGTGTTCGCCCGGGACGGCTACGACGCGGGCATCGCGCGGTGCGAGGCGCTGATGCGCGAATACCCGGACGATGCCGCGCTCAAGCTCGCACTTTTTTTCACGCTGGAGCAGGGCGCGGTGTTCGCGGTGACGGACGAGCAGCGTACCGCCCAGCGCGAAAAGGGCGAAGAATGGCTCAAGGAAGCGCTGGAGCAGGCGAAGGACACCACGCGGCTGTATGTGGAGCACACGCTCGGCATCCTGTACCTGAAGAAGCAACGGCTGGACGAAGCCGAAAGGCTCCTGACGCCGTTTCTTGATCTGCGCTTTAGCGCGCGCACGCTGATGCCCACGCTGCGCATGCTGCAGGAGCGGTATGACGAAGCCGAAACATTGGACCAGCACAACCTGCTGGAGGCCGCGGGCGACGCGGCCAGCGCCCTTATGTCTTTGACGCACCTTTCGGCAAAGCAAGGCGATATTCCGCGCGCCCGCCGGTATGCGGATATCCTGGAGCGCCTTGTCGGCGCGCTGTCGCTCACCGGCTGGTTCAGCGGGATCATCGCGCAGGCGGGCATGCAAATCGCACAGGCGCAGGGAGACGCGGAGGCCCTGCTCGCGGCCGCCCAAACGTATGCGGACGCTGCGCTGCAGCCCCTTTTCCTGGAAAGCCCGCTGTTTGACAGGGTGGAGCTTTCGACCCCGGACCGCCCGGAAGCATATACCTGTGCGCTGCGCCAAACGCTGGCCGAGTATTATGAAACCGGAGAACGCTTTGCTCTTTTGCGATCGGATCCGCGCTTTCAGGCGCTGGTGGCCGCCTTGCGAAACGGGGAGGCGCCATGCGATACCTGATGCTCAGCGCCTGTCCGCGCCGGCAACACCTGGCGGCTTGCCGCGAAGTTCCACGCGGATGTGGCCTCAAAAAAGCTGCGCGCGCCGACATACGGGGTGTTGATCCCGTATAATCTGTTTCGGGGCATGAGCCTTTCCTGCGCCCCGGGCACGCCCTACGCGACCGAGGACGGCGTCCATTGGACGGACGCGTGCCGCGCGCGGCGCGCGTATGATCCCTCCGTGCCGCTATCGCTGCCAAAGCGGGCGTTCGGCTGGCTGTTTGATCGCCTCGGCCGCCTGGCGGGAAGGCCGGTCACCGTCACGTGCCGGTAACGCTGGAAAAGAGGCATCCCCTTTATAAAAGCGGAAACGGTCAGGTTGCGCTTTGCGTACACTGCGTTTTATGATATACTGTATTGTACTCTATTGTACTCTTTGGTTTGGAGGAACAAACATGCCTGACGCCTCGATCGCCCTGTTGCACGGCGATATGGACATGCGAAAAAACAACGAACGGATTCGCCGTGTTCTCTGGGCTTTCGGCGCGCTGACCTTGGCCGCCGGCGCGCTGATCGGCGCGTCGCTCGTGTGGCGCGACGCGACGCATATGCACAACCCCAACGAGACGGCAAGCCAGCTGGTCACCATCGCCGTCACGCTGGTATGGGGCGCTTTGATCCTTTTTTTCTGGGGCATGAAGCTGACGCCGCTTCTTTGCTACCGGCGCTATTTGAAGGAGATCCAGCGGGGGCTTTCCCGCGAGGTCTCAGGCGTTGTGGTGCGCTTTGACGAGACGACCACCTTCCGCGACGGCCTTCGCTTTTACGCGCTGGTGGTCAACATCGGCGACCTTGCAAACCCCGAGGACGAGCGGCTTTTGTACTGGGACGCGCGCCTGACCCGCCCGCTTTGGTCTGCGGGCGACAGCGTGCGCTTGCTCGCCCACGGCAACGACATCATCGGGCTGTAAACGCCCGCAAAGGAAACGCCGGCAGTGCGTTTCGTGCGGGGGCGGCTTTTCATGCCCCCGCCGGAAAGGGACAGCATGGGGAATCCGCCGAAAAAGACCATGGTCTGCGTGACCGTGCAAAAGACCTGCGACCGCCTGATCCGTGAAGGCGCGGCGCTGGCGGGCGATCGGGGCCTTCGCGTTGTGCACGTCGCCCGTAACGGCGAAAAGCTCCTGGGCGGCGGTAGCGACAGCGAGGCGCTGGAATACCTGTTTCGCAAATCGCGCGAATACGGGGCCGAAATGGATATGCTCCGGTCGGATAACGTCATCGACACGATCGTTGAGTTGGCGAAGAAAAACGAAGTCGAATACCTGGTGGTCGGCCCGCCGGGTCCGGGCACGACGCATGATTTTGCCGCGCAATTGCGCAGCCGCCTGCCGTCCGTCACTGTGTTCGTGGCGGCGCAGCATCCGTAAAAATCGGCCGTAGGAGAAGATTGGATGCCGCCGCCGGGGAAGGAAACGGCGCGGCGATTCGTACTATTTTATACGAAGATCGGTTGCATTCTTCGCAACCCTACGGCACACGGACTACGGCACACGGACGACACAGGAATAATGAGGTGGACCATGGCAAGCCGCAATCAATATACCTATACCCCCGGCTATGGAAACGGGCGGACGGCGCAGTCCAGGGCCTCGGTCGGGCAAGCGGGCGCGCGCCCCGGCGCCCCGCGCCGCGCCGCGCCGCCTGCCAGGCAGCAGCCGATGGGCGATACGATCATCCTGGTGCTTTTGTTCGTCGTCGCGCCGCTGTGCGGGCTGATCGGGGTGTTTGTGCCCACCTTTTTGTGGGTTTTTATCATCGTCACGCTGCTGGTGCTGGCCGCCATGTGGCTGCTTAAGTCCTTCGAGCCGCGCGGCCGCGCGTTTTTGAGCGGCATTTTGCTGGTCCTGTCCGCGGTTGCGCTCATCGCGGTGATCGACCTTTCCCCCAAGCAAACGGTTTTCCCTCAGTATGGGGACGGCGGCACCACCTTCGGTACCGACGGCGCGATGACCCAGGCAAACGCTCAGACGTTTCAGGCCGTCGGCGGCGTTTCCGCGGCTCCGACCGCCCCGATTGACTTTGCGCCGACGGACAACAGCATTGCCGCCGGCCTGCCAGGCCCCACCGATCCGCCGGCGGATTTTTCAGCCGTCGCGGCCAATGTGCAGCCGCAGATGAACGCCCAGTCGAGCGCGGCGCAGGATGCGCTGGAAAACTACCTTCGGATGTGGCAGCAGCAGGATTACGAGGGCATGGTGCAGTACACCACGCCGAGCTGGCGCACCGCGCAGTCCCAGCCGAACCGGCAGCTCTTTTGGAACCACAGCAGCTGGTTCCTCAACAGCTGGACCATCTCCATTGAGACCAACACCGCCTCGTCCGATTCCGCCTCGTTCAGGGTGGTGGCGAACCTGACGCAGAACGTGGCCACGAAAAAGCCCGCGATCAAGGAATACACGCCGATCGTCTTTAACGTGGACGGCGCGTGGTATGTGGACCCCGACTCGATGCGAAACGGCATCACCGTCACGGAAACGCCCGCCCCCAACGCCGCTGCGGGCGTTGAGACGCAGGCAAAGCCGGACCCCACGACCAGCCCGTCGCTCAAGCTGTGGTATAACCCGGACGGCGGCGAGTTCTACCATCTGGAGCAGAAATGCCCGGACATCAACCCCAAGTATCACAGCAAGATGAAATCGTTCAAGTTTTCCGAGTTGGGCGACAATCCGTATTCCAAGCTGAAGGCGTGCCCCACCTGTAACGCGCCGAAGAAATAACCGCCGCGAACGGAGCCGGCCGCGCAAGGGAAAACCATGCGCGGCCGCTTCGTTTCGCCGGGCGGGCGGCCCATGGGCAAAGCGCGGTTTTTTCCTCACCTTTTTCCGCAAAACCCGCGCTTTTGGCCGGTTTTCGCCTTGACACGTCCAGTGCTGTTTGGTACAATACACCTTGCGTCAATTGACTCCGCTAGCCCCGGGTTCATTTGAGTTGATCAAAAGGCAGCGTCTGACCACCGCGGCCTTGTCCCCGAACACCATATGGGAGGAATTCACACGTGAATACGTTTATGGCCAAGGCCGAAACCGTAGAGCGCAAGTGGTATGTCGTCGACGCCGAGGGCATGGTGCTCGGCCGCCTGGCAAGCCAGGTTGCGCACATCCTGCGCGGGAAGCACAAGCCCACCTTCACGCCGCACACCGATACGGGCGACCATGTCATCATCATCAACGCCGACAAGGTGGTGTTGACCGGCAAGAAGCTCGATCAGAAAATATACTACCATCACACCGGGTATCCGGGCGGCCTCAAGAAGACGCCGTACCGCCTTTTGATGGAAAAGAAGCCCGAATTCGCCGTCAAGCACGCCATCGTCGGCATGCTCCCCAAAGGCCCGCTCGGGCGCAAGATGGCCACCAAGCTGCGCATCTACGCGGGGGCCGAGCATGAGCATCAGGCGCAGCAGCCCGAAGTGCTCAAATTATCCTGACGTGCCAGGCGATAAGGAGGATGAACATGGCTCAGGTTTCGTATCAGGCCGTTGGACGCCGCAAGAAGGCGGTCGCTCGCGTTCGGCTCGTGCCCGGCGAGGGCACCATCGTGATCAACAAGCGCGCAATCGACAATTATTTTGGGCTGGAAACGCTCAAGACCACCGTCCGTCAGCCCCTGGTGCTGACCGAGACGCTGTCCCGCTTTGACGTGGTGGTCAGCGTGCGCGGCGGCGGCCTCACCGGCCAGGCCGGCGCGATCCGTCACGGCATTTCCCGCTCGCTGTGCAAGGCGGACGCGGACCTTCGCCCCGCCCTCAAAAAGGAAGGCTTCCTCACGCGCGACCCGCGCATGAAGGAGCGCAAGAAGTACGGCCTTAAGGCCGCCCGACGCGCGCCGCAGTTCAGCAAGCGCTGACGAGAGGCCGCATACCAAAGCGACGCAAGCCCCCGCTTCATCGGGGGCTTTTCCCGCTTACCCTATCAACCCGGAAAGGAAGGAGACTGCATGCAAACCCTGGTGATCTTTTATTCCTACACCGGAAACACCCGCAGGCTGGCGAGAAAAGCTGCCGAGATGGAAAACGCCGACCTGTTCGAGGTCAAGACCCGCCGAACGCATGGCAAGCTGCATACGTACGTCATCGGTTCCCTGGCCGCCTTGCGGCGAAAAACCGTCCCGATTGAGCCGATCACAGCCGATCTCAAACGCTATGACCGCTTTATCATCATGGGACCGATCTGGGCCGGCTATCCCGCGCCGGCGGTCAACAGCATGCTGGACGCGCTGCCCTCGGGCAAGTCGGTGGAGGTGCGGATGGTTTCGGCCAGCGGCGAAAGCCGCGCCAAGGACGCGGTGCTTGCGTCGCTTGCGCAAAAAGGGACGCAAAGCGCAAAATACCAGGACATCAAGGCCTGACCTTTGGGCCGTGCGCCGCCGTGCCGGCCGCTGTTCTCAGGCTGAAAGGGAACGTCTTCCGCTCCGTTTGTTTGGTCGGGGCATTTTGTGTTATACTATACAATACAAATGAAGAGCGGCGGCAGAAAACCGGAGGAGATGCGCATGCTGGATGTATTGATTGTCGGGAGCGGCCCGGCCGGGCTGACGGCGGGCCTGTACGCGGCCCGTGCGGGGCTTGACGCGGTGCTGCTGGAAAAATCCATGGCCGGCGGCCAGGCCGCGTTGACCAACCAGATTGACAACTATCCCGGCTTTTCAGAGGGAATCGGCGGGCCGGAGCTTTCCATGGCGATGGAGCAGCAGGCCGTGAAGGCCGGACTCACGCTGCTCTATGAGCCGGCGCTGGAGATCGACTGCGCGGGCAAGCGCGTCCGGACCGATTCAGGCTGGCACGAGGCCCGCCGTCTGGTGCTCGCCATGGGCGCGCGCGCGCGGGTGCTCGGCGTTGAGGGGGAACAGCGCTTGACAGGCAGCGGGGTCAGCTATTGCGCCACGTGCGACGGGGCGTTTTACCGCGGCAAGCGCGTCGCGGTGGTCGGCGGGGGCAACGGCGCCGCCGAGGAAGCGCTGTACCTGGTCGGGCTTGGCTGCGAGGTGCTGCTCATCCATCGGCGCGACACGCTTCGGGCCGAGCAGGCGGTCGCGGAGCGCGTGCTGGCGCATCCGCGTGTCCACGTGCTCTGGAACCGCCAGGTCAAGGCGTTTCTCGGTGAAAAGAAGCTTGCCGCCGTGCGGCTTGACGATGGGCGTGAGGAGGCGGTGGAGGGCGCGTTTGTATCCATCGGCCGTGTTCCGGAGACGGACCTCGTCAAGGGACAGCTTTCGATGGACGCGGAGGGCTTTCTGCTCGCCGGTGAGGACTGCCTTACGAGCGTGCCCGGGGTGTATGCCGCCGGGGATGTGCGCACAAAAACGGTCCGTCAGATCGTGACGGCAACGGCGGACGGCGCTGTGGCGGTTCATGGCCTGGAAAAGGTATAGGTGGGGGCAAGACGGACTTCATTGAAAATATGGCATTTGTTGTGGATACCTATATCAAGACAAACGGAGGGGCTGTCGCGCTTTTCGCGCAACAGCCCCTCGTTGGTTTGCGGGGAAGGGAAAGGATGGCGCGGGAATTGGTGCGGGCTTCCTCGCTCTGCCTTTGGAAACCGCCAGGGACTAAAGCCCCTGGACCCCTTCTTTAGCGTGGCGGCTCCTTCTCTCCCCCGCATCCCGCCTACCGGATGAAATTCGTCCGCTTCCGCTCCTCGGTCATCCGGGGCTTTTCTTTTCCCTCAAAACACTTGAGCATCCAGGCCATGTTCCGGCCCAGCGTCCGCATCGTCTGCAAGCCCTCCTCGTCCCGTTGGACCTCCTCGGGCGTGTTGCCGTGCACCATGCACCAGTATTGGCTGGGCACCACGGGCATGTTCGAAATCAAAAAATACTTCTGCAGCACATCCAGCGACGCCGTCGTGCCCGCACGCCTTGCCGAAACGACCGCTGCGCCGGGCTTGTACGCCACCTTCCCGCCGCCCGTATAAAACAGCCGGTCCAGGAACGAAAGGATCGCGCCGTTTGGCGAGGCGTAATACACCGGCGCCCCGATCACCAGGCCGTCCGCCGCCGCCAGCTTATCAATCGCCTCGTTGACGCGGTCGTCGTCAAAGACGCAGCGGTCGGTCTTGTCGCAGTGGCGGCACGCCGTACACCCGTGCACCGCTCCGGGAACGGCATGAAAAATCTCCGCCTCCACCCCGTTTCGCACAAGCTCTCCCGCCACCTCCGAAAGCGCGGTGAACGTGCACCCCTTGGCATGGGGGCTTCCGTTAAGCAGCAATACCTTCACGATGGGTCCTCCTTTTTTTTGCCG
>CAZUIA010000068.1:0-12646 GCA_964620835.1 uncultured Oscillospiraceae bacterium | reverse complement strand
TTTGAAACACGGCCGCCAGGTGCTTCCAGCGGTACTGCGCGTATGCCTCGCGGGTAAGGCCCACCACGTTTTGCCCCTGAAAGATCATCTCGCCTTCCAGGACGGTGGTATGCTGCGGCAAAAGGCCCAGCAGCCCCATCGCCAGCGTCGATTTGCCCGAGCCGGATTCCCCGACAATACCGAGCGAATCCTGCGGCTCCATCGACAGGCTGATATCGTCACAGGCCAGGATCTCCCGGTCCTGCATCTTGTATTTGATGTTCACATGCCGGATATCGAGCAATGCCATACCTTTCCGTCTCCTTGCTGTCAGTCGTGCGTGCCTGCGAAGGTTGTGCCGCTTATTGCGACTTTTGCAGCTTGGGCGTCAGCAGACGGTTCAGCCCGTCCCCCAGCAGGAAGAAGGTCCACACGCACAATACGGTCGCAAGGCCCGGGAAGGTGCTCACCCACCAGCCGTTGGAGATGAAGCCGCGCCCATCGGCGATGATCTGGCCCCAGCTGATGATGTTGCGGTCGCCAAGGCCGAGGAAGGCGAGGCTCGCCTCCGTGAGAATCGCGCCGGAAATGTTCATGGTCGTGTTGACGACGATCGGATAGATGCCGTTGGGCAGAACATGGCGAAACAGGATGCTCCATTTCCCCTCGCCGATCGTCTGCGCGCCCTTGACGAAGTTGCGCTGGCGGAGGGAAACCGCCTGCGTGCGCATCAATCGCGCGTTGCTCGTCCAGGTGGTCAGGCCGATGACGATCATCACGTTGACGATGCTGCCGCCAAACAGCGCGATGACGATCAAAATCAGAAAGAAGGTGGGGGTCATGTCAAAGATATTGATGACGAAGGTAAAAAACTGGTCGAACTTTCCGCCGAAGAAGCCCGATACGGCGCCGACGAGCGTTCCGATGAGGCCGGAAATCCCGGCCGCGATGAACCCGACGATGAGCGAGGTGCGCGTGCCGTCCAGAATGCGCGACAATAGATCGCGGCCGTACTGGTCCGAGCCGAGCAGATGCTTTTCCCCCGGAGGGGCCAGGATTTGATCGTTGAGCACCCAGGGATCGTACGGCTCAAGCAGGGGGCCGATGACGGCCAGCAGCAGTAGGAGGGATAAAAAGATGAGCCCAAGCCGCAAGGGAAAGATCATCCATACTTTTTTGAAATCCGAACGCCGTTTGGAAGCTTTTGTGTTCATGGCGGTCTCCCTCCCGATAATAGGATCGCGGTTGCCGGACGGAAAAGCGGCCGCGTCACTCCAGGCGGATGCGGGGGTCCAGCATGGCGCAGATGATATCCACCAGGATCGTGGCGACGACGAGGGTAATGGCAAAAATGAAGTATACGCCGCTGAGCACCGAATAGTCGCGCTTGGTGATCGCATCGAGCAGCAGGCGCCCCATGCCCGGCCAGGCAAAGACGATCTCGATGAGCGACGCGCCCATGAAGCATCCCGCCAGGCTCAGGCCGAAGATCGTGACCGTGGGCAGCAAGGCGTTTTTAAGCACAAACTTGCGGAAGATGTCCTTTTCGCTCATGCCCGCCGCGCGAAACAGGGTGATGTAATCCTCGGACATCACCTGCAGCACCGAAGCGCGCGTAATGCGGAAATACCGCGGCACGGTGAGCAGCACCAGGCACGACGCGGGCAGGATCAGGTGGTACAGCACATCCGCGACGTGCGCCCAGCCGGTATTGTTCGCTCGCATGTTGATCATCCCCATCGTGGGGAACCATTTCAGGCGCGAGGCGAACAGCAAAATGAGCATCAGCGCCAGCCAGAAGCCGGGCATGGAGTCAAAGATGTAGGATACGCTGGAGAGCACCCGGTCGACCAGCGAGTCCTTCTTTCGCGCGGCCGCAAGGCCAATGGCCGTGCCGATGAGCAGCGCGAGGATGGCCGCGGTGAACGTCATCAAAAACGTCGGGCCGATGCGCTGGCCGATCAGGGTCATGACCGGCTGGTTGTTGCGGTAGGAGTACCCAAAATCACCTTTGAGAATATTGACGAGGTACACGCCGAACTGCGTGGGGATCGGCTTGTCCAGCCCATATTTGGCGATCAGGTGGTCGATCATCTCCTGATTCGGGTTATCAAGGCCCGCCATAATGGTGATGGGATCGCCCGGCGCGAGGCGCACCAAGGCAAAGTTAATCCCCACGGACAAGATGACGGCGAGAAGACCAATGAGTATACGTTTGAATACATATTTAAACAATCGAGCCACCCCTTATGCAGGATATTCACCGGATTGTATATCGATCTGTATGGAATAATGTCAATGGGATTAAAATGACCATATTATAGCATTGCCCCCTGAACAAGGCAACAGCGTAGCAGAAATTTAAGAATGCTTGCCTTTAGGGGGTAAACATGGCATTTTTATCAGCAATTTTCGGACATTGATTCAAAGCGTTCTTTCCTCGAACAATGCAAAAAAATCCATGCGCTCTGCTCCGGCCTGTTTATACTGATGCATATAGCCCAAACTGATTTCGCGGGGAAGACCCAGCGGCGAACCATCGCTTATGGGCCAATCCGATCACGGCGAAATGCCGAAAATCCGACGTATATGCGCTTGCCCAACTTACAGGGCTTGGCGGCGCTGAACAGTCTCATTCAGTGCCCCTGCGCGATCAGGGCGGGGCATCGCGTTACAAAAGGATATCCCTGTCACGGGGAAGTCGGCCTGGAAAGATCGCTACCCGGGGAAGGCGCTCCACCTTGTTTTGCCTGCGGTTTCCCTGTATAATGCTTTTCATGAGTACATTTTTCAAACCGTTCCGAAACGGCGACCTGTTCCCCTGGGAAAGGGGCTTTGCGCGGGAGGTGCTGAACGTAGCCCTCCCGATCGTTGTGCAGTCGATGCTCATGGCGCTTTTGCACATCATCGACAACATCATGATCGGGCAGCTCGGCGAGATCGAGCTGGCGGCCGTTACGCAGGCCAACCGCATTACCTTTCTGTTTCAGTTGGTCCTCTTCGGCCTCTCCAGCGGGACGGCCACATATGTGGCGCAGTTCTGGGGCAAGCGCGACATGCAGGGTATCCGCTCGGTCATGGGGCTTGCGCTGTGCCTGTCGCTGGTGGCGGCGTTCCTTTTTCTCGTGCCCTGTCTGCTCATTCCCTCGCAGCTCATGCGGCTTTTGCTGGATGATGAAAGGGCGGTGTCGGCCGCCGCGTCGTATCTGTCGGTCATCGGCTTTGGGTACCTGTTCACGGCGATGACGCAGTGCTTTTCCACCGTGCAAAAGTCCACCGAGCAGGCGCGCCTGCCCATGGCGGGCGGCATTGCCGCGCTTTTAACGAACACGTTTCTCAACTACTGCCTGATCTTCGGCAACTTCGGCTTTCCCCGCCTGGGCGTTCGCGGCGGCGCGATTGCGACCGTCACGGCGATTTTGGTGGAACTGCTCATCGTCGTCGTCGGAGGCTATCGGTGGAAGTTCGCGACGGCTGCCAGGCTGTCCGAGTTGATCCCGCGCTCCGGGGCGTTTGCGAAAAAATACCTGGCTGTCGCCATGCCCGTCATCGTCAACGAGGGGCTTTGGTCGCTCGGCATGGTGATGTATTCGGTCGTCTATGGGCGCATGGGCACCGGCGCGGTGGCGGCGATCAGCATCTTCAATTCGGTGGAGCAGGTCGCCTTTGCGACCATCCGGGGCTTGACCAGCGCTACGGCGGTGCTCGTCGGCAAGCGCATCGGGGCGGGGGACGAGGCCGGGGCGTACCACAGCGCGCGCCGCATGGTGTTCGCGGGCATTCCCTCCGGCCTGTTCGCGGGCCTGGTGCTGCTCGTGGTGAGCGTGCCGCTCACCCGCCTTTTCAACGTGTCGGGACAGGTGGCCGGGCACGCGCGCACGCTGGTGCAGATCAGCGCCGCGACCATCTGGACGCACCAGCTCTCCGGATTGTTCATCGTGGGGATCCTGCGCGCGGGCGGCGATGTGAGGATGTCGCTGTATCTGGACGCCGGGCCGACCTGGCTCATCGGCGTGCCCATGGTGGCGCTCGGGGGCCTGGTGCTGGGGCTTGAAATCCCCTACGTGTTCCTGCTGGCGCAGAGCGAATCGCTGGTAAAGATTATCCTCGGGTATTACCGGTTCAAGTCCGGCAAATGGATTCACAACCTCGTCAAATAGGCGGTCACTTCGTTTCGGTTGTGAAAGAGCTGGCGGATTCCTCCGATGGCATAGGCCTGCCGGAGAATGGCTTCGGCGCGGCGCACGCGGTTTGGCCACTCGACCGGGTGGTCGGGCAGCTTAAGCGTCAACACGGCCGCGCCGCCCTTTTTCAAGCAGCGTGCACCTTCCACCATCAGCGCGGCGGACGCTTCCGCATCCATTTTCATGTCGTTGACCATCACATCGCAGGGGCCCGGGTTTTGAAAATAGGCTTGCGCGGTGCCGCGAAAGTGTATGATCCGCTTGTCCCGCTTCAGGCGCGCGTCCAGCTCCGCCGGGTCCACCGCCGTCACGTACAGGCCGCTTTGGCGCAGCACGCGGGTCCAGCCGCCCGGGGCCGCGCCCAGGTCGAGCGCATGCGCGCCGTCTGAAAAGGTGAGGCCGAATACCTCGCAAGCTTCCAGGAGCTTGAACTCCGCCCGGCTGATCTGCGAAGCCTCCCACTTGAACCGCCGCGCGCCGCCTGCCCAGTCGCTCAGGTTTTCCTCCGGCGTGGAGACGCCGAGAAACCCCGTTCCATCGGCCAGGGTGACGGACACGATGATGCCTGGCGCCTTCACATTCAAAGCAGCGCCGGTCGCTTCGATCGCGCCGGCGAGCGCCGTGTTCACATCAAAGCGCTTATAGGCCGGCTGAAAGCCTTCGAGAATGCGGGTCTGTACGGAAAAGCCGCCCTCGCTCTTTGGCAGCGGGAGCAACGGGCGAAGGGCGGAAAGCAGCGCGTCCATGTCGCCGATTGCGCCGGTCAAGGGAACCTCGACCTGTGCCGGGCACAGGTGCCGAAGGAAAACAGGGCGCTTTGGCTGCGCTACGCCGGTGCACAGCGCGACGCCCGGCTCCAGCTGCCTTTCCAGGACGGCATGCCCGGCCTCGGCGAGCGCCAAGTCCAGCGCGCCCGCCTGCGCCGTCAGAATGTGCCGCATCAGAACTCCGCCGATCCGGTCGTGCGCGGGAAGGGCAGGACGTCCCGGATGTTGGAAACGCCGGTCAAATACATCACCAGGCGCTCAAACCCCAGGCCAAAGCCCGCGTGCGGCACGCTGCCGTACTTGCGAAGCTCCAGGTACCACCAGTATTCCTCCGGGTTCAGGCCGCACTCGACCATGCGGCGTTTGAGCGTTTCCAGATCATCCTCGCGCTGGCTGCCGCCGACCAGCTCGCCGATCTCCGGCACCAGCATGTCCGACGCGGCGACCGTTTTGCCGTCGGCGTTGAGCTTCATGTAAAAGGCCTTGATCTCCTTGGGGTAGTCGTGCACGAACACCGGGCGCCCAAAGTGCTTTTCGGTCAGATACCGCTCGTGCTCTGTCTGCAGGTCCACGCCCCAGGAGACCGGGTATTCAAACGTCTGGCCGGACTGCCCGAGGATCTCGATGGCGTCCGTGTACGACACGCGCGCGAAGTCCGCCTCCGCGACGTGGCGCAGGCGGGAAAGCAGCTCCTTGTCCACGAACCGGTTCAGGAACTCCATCTCCTCCGGCGCTTCTTCCAGCACCCGGCGGATGACGTACTTCACCATCTCTTCGGCCAGGTCCATGTCCTCCTTGAGGGTCGCGAAGGCGATTTCCGGCTCCACCATCCAGAACTCGGCCGCGTGCCGCGGGGTAAAGCTGCGCTCGGCGCGGAACGTCGGCCCGAACGTATACACATCCCGAAACGCCATGCAGAAGCTTTCGACGTTCAACTGGCCCGAAACGGTCAGCCCGGCCGCCTTTCCGAAGAAGTCCTGCGATTCGTCCACCAAGCCCTTGTCCGTTCGGGGCGGCTGGTTTGCGTCCAGCGTCGTCACGCGGAACATCTCCCCCGCGCCTTCGCAGTCGCTGGTGGTGATGATCGGCGTGTGCACGTATACGAAGCCCTTTTCATGGAAGAACGCGTGGATGATCTGCGCCGTGAGCGAGCGGATGCGAAACACCGCGCTGAACAGATTCGTCCGGGGGCGAAGGTGCGCGATGGAGCGCAGGAATTCGACCGAGTGCTGCTTTTTTTGCAGCGGATACTCCGGCGTGGACGTGCCGACGACCGTCACGCGGGATGCCTTCAGTTCAAAGGGCTGCTGCATGCCGGGCGTGGGCACGATCGTGCCCTCGGCCTCGATGGCGCTGCCGACGTTCAGCTTGGCGATCTCTTTGAAGTTTTCAAGATTCGCCTCCTCAACGACGATCTGCATGGGCTTAAAATAGGTGCCGTCGCTGAGCGCGATGAACGCGAACGCCTTGGAGTCGCGCACGGTGCGCACCCAGCCATTCACGCGGACGAACTTGATTTCCTCGGTCGGCATTTGGGCGTACAGCTGCCGTATGGTCCGAAATTCCATCTCTCTTCCCCCTGCTGGCAATAGTAGCGTTAGTATAGCACAGGCAAGGAAGTTGCACAACGGAGCGGCCCGGAAAACAGCCTGCCTATTTCGGCCGGTACTCCAGAATATCCCCAGGCTGACACTGGAGCGCCTCGCAGATCGCCTCCAAGGTGGAAAAGCGGATGGCGCTGACCTTGCCCGTCTTGATCTTGGAAAGGTTTACGTTCGCGATGCCCACCTTGGACGCCAGCGATCCCAGCGACACTTTTCGGTCCGCCATCACGCGGTCCAAGCGCAGGATGATTGGCATACCGCTTCCCTCCTACAGTGTTTCGTCGTCCTGCCGCTGCAAGCGCACGCCATGGGAAAAAACACTGGACAAGCCAAAGAGCAGCACGCCGATCAGCAGATAAGATACCTGAAACGACTGCCCGGGCGCCGCGTGAAAGGCGTGAACGAACACCTCCTGCGATAGGGCGGGCAAAACGCTCCCAAGCGCGATGTACACGGACGCGCGCTTCAGCCGCCTGACATTTCTCGCCGTAAACGGGGAGAACTCCGTTCGCACCGAACGAAAAAGCGCGTCAAACTGCTGGAAGGCCAGCAAAAGCAAGAGAGCAAAAAACAGCGCGCTGAATACATGCAAAAGATCATCCGCAAGCGCCCGCTTTCCCAATTCAATGGCCGCAGGCCCACCCTCGTAGCCCATGAACACGAGGCGGAAGCTCGTCTTTGGGTCCACCGCCACGCGCAGAAGCAAAACAAGCAGCACGGTTATGTAGCCCCCTTGGAGCCAGCACATGGCGCGCGTGCAAACTGCCGCGATCCGGCAGCCTTTCAAGGCGCTGGAATCCACCTTCATTCCCCCTTTCCCGCCTTCATCGTATGCCCAAATTAAATGTTTGTCAATTATTTTTTAATGTTTATCATAAAGTTTTCCTTGGTTGCTTGCGTCCGCCAAGATATGGTATAATAAAATGCTACTGACACAACCATGGAAAGAGGTCGGCGCTTTGGCAAAGGAATACGCGGCAAAGGATATTCAGGTACTCGAGGGGCTGGACGCGGTGCGAACGCGTCCGGGCATGTACATCGGCACGACGGGCCAAAGGGGGCTTCACCACCTGCTTTGGGAGATTGTCGACAACGCGATGGATGAGGCCATCGGCGGCTACGCCACGGAGGTGCGCGTGGAGCTGCGAAAGGATGGCTCCGCCTCCGTGGAGGACAACGGCCGCGGCATGCCGGTGGACTTGCACCCCACGCTGGGCGTGTCGGGCGTGGAGGTCATCTTCACGCGCCTGCACGCGGGCGGCAAGTTCGGCGGCGAGGCATACGCCTATTCCGGCGGCCTGCACGGCGTGGGCGCTTCGGTCGTCAACGCGCTGTCGCGCTGGCTGAGTGTGGACAGCTATGTGGATTTCGCGCACTGGCGCATGGCATTTAAAAGCGAATACGATTTGAAGCAGAAAAAGGTAACGGCCGGCGTGCCGGAGGGGCCGCTGCAAAAGGTGGGTAACACGCGCAAGAAGGGCACGCGCGTCACCTTTTTGCCCGACGACTCCGTCTTTGAGGACATCCGTTTCAACGGGGATACGGTCGCGCACCGCCTGCGCGAGCTCGCGTACCTGACGCGCGGCGTGAAGATCACCCTGTACGACGAGCGCGTGAAGGATTCGGAAAAGCGAGAGCGCGTGTTCCACTACGAGGGCGGCATCTCCGACTACGTCAAATACTTGAATGCGGAAAAGCAGCCGCTGCACGAAAAGCCCGTGTACCTGGAGGGCAGGCGCGAGGACGTGATGATGCGCGTGGCGCTGCAGTATACCGACAGCTATACCGAGAACTTTTTTTCCTATGTCAACAACATTCCCACGCACGAGGGCGGCACGCACGAGGCGGGCTTCAAGGCCGCGTACACCAAGGTCTTCAACGACTACGCCCGCCGCATCGGCGCGCTGAAGGAAAAGGACGGCAACCTGTCGGGCGAAGATTACCGCGAGGGCCTGACATGCGTTTTGACGTGCATGGTCAAAACCCCGCAGTTTGAGGGCCAGACCAAGGGCCGCCTTGGCAACAGCGAGGTGCGCCCCGCCATCGAGGCCATTGTGGCGGAGCTGCTGACCGCCTATTTGGAGGACCTTCGGCATCAGGAGTTCGCCCAGCTCGTCATTGAAAAGGCCGTCAAGTCGGCCAAGGTGCGCGAAGCCGCGCGAAAGGCCAAGGAGGTGGCGAGGCAGAAAAACCAGCTCGAGGCAGCGCCGCTTGTGGGCAAGCTGTCCAGCTGCACCGGGCGCAGGTGGTCGGAAAACGAGCTGTTCATCGTCGAGGGCGACAGCGCCGGCGGCAGCGCCAAGCAAGGGCGCGACCGGCGCTTTCAGGCCATTCTGCCGCTTCGCGGAAAGCCGCTGAACGTGGAAAAAAAGCGGCTGGATCAGGTGCTCGGCAACGAGGAATTCCGCTCCATCATCACGGCCCTTGGCAGCGGCATCGGCGAGGACTTTGACCTGACGAGCCTGAAATACAACCGCGTGATCATTCTCTCCGACGCCGACCAGGACGGCGCGCACATCCGCGCGATCCTTTTGACGTTCTTTTACCGCTATATGCGCCCGCTGATCACGGACGGGCACGTGTACATCGGCCTGCCGCCCTTATATCAGGTCAAAAAATCCTCCGGCAGCCTGTACGCGTACGACGACGCGGAGCTTCGCCGCGTGACGAAGGGCCTTCGCGGGTACACCATCCAGCGCTACAAGGGCCTTGGCGAAATGAACCCCGAGCAGCTGTGGGAAACGACGATGAACCCCGCAAACCGAAAGCTCTTGCAGGTCGGCATCGAGGACGCGGCCGAGGCGGAGCGCATCGTCACGGTGCTGATGGGCGACAAGGTGGAGCCGCGGCGCGAGTACATCAGCGAGCACGCCAACTTCAACCGCGTCGATACCTTTGACACCAAGGCCGTACAGGAAGGGGTGTAGCGCATCATGGCAAAGAAAACCGACCCGGCCCCGCGAAATGAAATCATCCTCCAGGCAAACATGGAGGAGGTCATGCGCGACGCGATGATGCCCTACGCCGAGTACGTCATCCTGGAGCGCGCGCTGCCGCGCGTGGAGGACGGGCTCAAGCCCGTGCAGCGCCGCATCCTCTTTACCATGTCCGAACTGTCCCTCTCGCCCGACAAGCCGCACCGAAAGTGTGCCCGCATCGTCGGCGACTGTTTGGGCAAATATCACCCGCACGGCGACACCTCCGTGTACGACGCGCTGGTGCGCATGGCCCAGCCGTTTTCCATGCGCGGCCCGCTGGTGGACGGCCACGGCAACTTCGGCTCCATCGACGGCGACACCGCCGCGGCAATGCGCTATACCGAGGCGCGCATGACCCCGCTGGCGCTGGAAATGCTGCGTGACATCGATAAGGATACTGTGCCCGGCCGGCTGAACTTTGACGACAGCTTGAAGGAGCCGGACATGCTGCCCGCGCGCTTCCCGAACCTGCTGGTCAACGGCGCGTCGGGCATCGCGGTGGGCCTGGCGACGAACATCCCGCCGCACAACCTCGGCGAGACGATCGACGCCGTCATCGCGGCCGTCGATGATCCGGACATCAGCGTGAAGGCGCTGATGCGCCACCTCCCCGCGCCGGACTTCCCCACCGGCGGGGTGCTTTTGCATACGCCCGAGCTTTTGGCCGCGTATGAGACCGGCCGGGGCAAGCTTACCCTGCGCGCCAAGGTGGACATCGAGGAAGGGCCCGCCGGGCGATCGCTGATCGTGATCACGGAGATGCCCTACCAGGTTTCCAAGGCCGCCATGCTGGAAAAGATCCTGCGCCTGAGCGAGGAAAAAAAGGTGGCGCTCTCGGGCATCCACGACATCCGCGATGAGAGCGACCGCACGGGCCTTCGCGCCGTCATCGAGCTCAAGCGCGACGCGGACCCGCAGCGCGTGCTCGCGGCGCTGTATAAATATTCGGACCTGCAAATCACGTTCGGCGTCAACATGATGGCCATCGTGGGCGGCAAGCCCGAGCAGATGGGCCTGAAGCGCGTGATCGAATGCTTTATCGCCCACCAGGTGAACGTGATCACCCGGCGCACGCGCTATGAGCTTGACCAGGCCAAGGCGCGGCTGCACATTTTGGACGGGCTGATCATCGCGGTCGATCACCTGGACGAGGTGATCCGCCTCATCCGCCAATCCAAAAACGACAAGGAGGCCAAGGCCGCCCTGATCGAACGGTTTTCCCTGTCGGAGCTGCAGGCACAGGCCATTTTGGATATGCGCCTTCGCCGCTTAACGGGCCTTGAGATTCTCGCGCTGCGCGACGAGCACGCGAAGGTCGCCAAAGAGATCGAGCGGCTTGAGGCCATTCTGGAAAGCCGCAAAAAGCTGATGGGCGTGATCAAGGCTGAGCTGTTGGAGATCAAAAAGCGCTACGCGGACCCGCGCCGCACCGCGCTTGTACAGGAGGATGCGGAGCCCCTTCCGGTTCTGGACGAATCGCCCGAGCCCGAGGAGGCCGCCGTGTTCCTGACGCAGGGTGGGCAGCTTCGCCGCATGAGCCCGCGGGCGTTTGAAAAGCTCGCCGAACCGGACGACGAAAAGGATCGGCCGCGCGAGGTGTTTGAGACCCTTTCCGACGCGACGCTGTACTTTTTTACCGACCGGGGCAACTGCTATCCGCTGGCCGTATCCGCTCTTCCGGAGACGAACAAGCCGAAGGAGCGGGGCACGCTGCTTTCAGGGCTCCTGGCGGGCCTGGAAAAGGACGAAACGGCCGTGCGCATCCTGTGCCTGCGGCCGGGCGAGCTGGAGGCGCTGCCGGATCTTCTGTTCGTGACAAAGGGTGGTCTTGTGAAAAGGACCGAATCGTCCGCCTACGCGGTGCGCAAGGCAAAATTCGCGGCCATTTCGCTCAAGGAGGGCGATACGCTGCTGGACGTGCAGCCGATACAAAGCCAGTCGCTGCTGATGATCTCCGTGCAGGGCATGGTGATCCACTTTGGGCTGGATCAGGTCCCGGCGACGGGCCGCACCACGGGCGGGGTACGCGGCATGGGCCTGGAAAAGGGCGACAGCGTGGCGCTCATATTCCAGATTGTGCCGGACGAGGGCGAACTGCTGCTCGTCAGCGACCGCGGATACGCCAAAAAGGCGCTGATCCTTGACTTTGAAAAGCAAAACCGCGCCGGCAAGGGGCTGAAGGGCTTCACTTTCCAGAAAAACGGCGCCAACGGCGAGGTGGTCGCGGGCGGCCTGTACGTGCGTGAGCCGTACCGCTTTAGGATCATCCAGAAAAACAGCCCGCCCACCGCCTTCTCCACCGAGGATGTGCACATCGAATCGCGCGCGGGCAAGGGCCGCATGTACGTCATGGCCCTGATGGACGACGCGGTGACCGGCGTGGAGCGGCTGCCCTGATGGCGTTCCCGCTTTTGCATCTGCTCGTCGCGGACGCGTACGCGAAAGGCAAGCCCGTGCTGGAGCGGGACGGGGCGTACTACCTTGGCACGATCGCCCCCGACGCCATCCACATGCGCCCCGGCATCACCAAGGAGGTGCACAAGGTCAGGACGCACCTTTTTGCCAAGGGGCCGGACGGCCTGTCCGCGGTGATGGCCTACTGGTACGAGACCGGCCGCACGCCGTTTGACATCGGCTACGGCGTGCATGTGATCACCGACCGCCTGTGGGTGAGCTATTACCGCCAGGCGTTTCCGGGGTTGATCGGGGCAAACGGGCAAACCCTGGCGGAAATATATCAGCCCGACGCGGCCTGGATCGACCGCGCGCTGTACGCCGGCGGCGCAAAGGCGCGCGCTTTTTGGCCGCTTTTGCAAAGCGCGCCCGCGCCGGACGCGCATCCGCTGCTGAGCGGCGAGGAGATCGACGGATGGCGCCGGCAGGTGCTGGCGCTGTTTGATGCGGTGCGCGAGTTTCCAAGGGGTGACCCTGCGGTCATGACGCTTTCCGGCGTGCAAGCCTTCATTCCCGAGGCGGCGGCGCGGCTTGAGGTTTTGATTCCTGGTTGAAAGGGGCCGTTGCGGGAAAGGGCCGGATGGCTTCGTTGCGCTGTGGGCATGGCGGCGAAGGAGCCGGCGCCGATCCGTGCGGGCGTCCTCGCTCGCGTGCGCGCGAGCATCGGGGAGGAACGCCGC
>CAZUIA010000067.1:11625-12667 GCA_964620835.1 uncultured Oscillospiraceae bacterium | reverse complement strand
TTTCGGTCCAAGGCCTTCATCGAGTTTGTGAGCATGCTCGCCATGGCCGTGCCCGGCACGGTGCTCGGCGTGGGGTATATTCGCGGGTTTGCGGGCGGCCTTTTCGGCAGCGGCGTGCTCAAGGGCCTGTACGGCACCGGCGCGATCCTCGTCATCGTGTTCATCGTGCGCAGCCTGCCGGTCGGCACGCGCAGCGGCATTTCCGCGCTTCGGCAGATCGACAGGTCCATCGAGGAAAGCGCGTACGATCTGGGCGCAAACAGCGGCAAGGTCTTTACCAGCGTCACGCTGCCGCTGATCAAGGACAGCTTCTTCAGCGGCCTGGTGACCACCTTCGTGCGCTCCATCACCGCCATCAGCGCCATCATCCTGCTGGTCACCCCGAAATACCTGCTCATCACCAGCCAGATCAACGAGTTCGCCGAAAAGGGCAAGTACGGGGAAGCGTGCGCCTACGCGACCATGCTCATTTTGATCGTGTATGCCTCGATATCGTTCATGAACCTGTTCATCAAGCGTTTCGGAACCAGCCGCAAGCTCAAAGGAGGCAGAAGCAATGGCTAAGCGCAGCAAGGGCGTGCGCCTTGAGCATATCTCCAAGGTTTACCAAAACCCCAAGACAAACCAGGATTTTTACGCCGTCAAGGACGTGAGCCTCTCCATTGAGCCGGGCAGCTTCGTGACGCTCCTTGGCCCGAGCGGCTGCGGCAAGACCACCACGCTGCGCATGATCGCGGGGTTTGAAAGCCCGGACGAGGGCGAAATCTACCTGGGCGACGAGCCCATCAACGAGCTGACGCCCAACAAGCGCGACACGGCGATGGTGTTCCAAAGCTATGCGCTGTTCCCGCACTACAACGTGTACGACAACGTCGCCTACGGCCTGAAGCTGCGCAAGGTGCCAAAGCCCGAGTTGGACGAGCGTGTGCGAAGCATTTTGAAGCTCGTCGAAATGGAGGGCATGGAAAGCCGCATGACCAACCAGCTTTCCGGCGGTCAGCAGCAGCGCATCGCCCTGGCGCGCGCGCTGGTCGTCGAGCCG
>CAZUIA010000067.1:0-11545 GCA_964620835.1 uncultured Oscillospiraceae bacterium | reverse complement strand
TCACGCACGACCAGAGCGAGGCCATGTCCATCAGCGACCGCATTATCATCATGAACCAGGGCGTGGTCGCGCAGATGGGCAGCCCGATGGACATCTACTACCACCCGAGCAGCGAATTCGTGGCCGACTTCATCGGCGAGGCGAATTTCCTCACGGGCACGGTGGCCGCCCTGGAGGGGGGCACGTGCAGGGTGTCCATCCAGGGCCGCGAGGCGCTTGTGGAGACGGACAAGCCCATGCAGGCCGGCCAGGCGTGCCAGGTCGTGCTGCGCCCCGAAGCGGTCACCCTGGCCGATGAGGGGCTCCTGCCCTGCACGGTCGAGCTGAGCTGCTTCATGGGCAGCTACCAGAACTACCACGTCCGCGTGGGCGAAACCCTTGTGAAGATTGCCGACACCTGCCCCATCAACAAGAAGATCTATGCGGTGGGAGACGCGGCGTACATCCGCTTTGAAAAAGAGTGCGCGCACCTGCTGTGAGGCCTTTGAAAAGCGGTGCGGGGTGTTGCCCGCCGGCGGCGGCTGCGTCTATACGCGCGGGAAAGTGTGCGGGCTTTGGCGCAAAAGGAAACTGCGGAGGAAAAGAATGAACTATCGGCAGAGGAAGTATCCTTTGTTTTCCGCTTGCGGATTGAATTGCGGTTTATGCCCGCGCTACCATACGGACGGTCCATCCAAATGCCCCGGCTGTGCCGGTGACGGGTTTTCGGCAAAGCACCCTTCGTGCGGTGTTTTATCCTGCTGCCAGCGCCACGACATGGAGTATTGCTTTCAGTGTGCGGAATACCCCTGCAAAAAGTATGAAGCGGCTGACCTTGCCGACTCTTTTATCACGCACAGGAACCAGTGTAAGGATTTTGACAAAGCCAAAGCCATCGGATCGGACGCTTATGAAAAAGCGTTGAATAAGAAGATAGACATACTACGAAATTTGTTGGATAGCTATGACGACGGACGCCGGAAAAGCTTTTTCTGCGTAGCGATCAATTTGTTGGAAGTGCACGATATAGCGCATGTGATAGAACAGCTTGCCAAGGAAATCCGCAAGGACATGCCCTTAAAAGAAAAAGCCGCGATCGCCGCCCGTTTGTTTCAGGCCATGGCAGAGGAAAAAAACATCGATCTGAAACTGCGCAAAAAGGCAAAGCCGCGGTCGTCAGCTTTGCGGATAGAAGGCTGATTTCGCCCGCATCCCATGCGGCGCACGCACAAAGGCGGGCAGCGTCGGCGGGCGCGGAGAGAACCAGGCGGAGCGCGCCTTGCCAGGGAGCGCAAAGAGGGATCACGCCCCGCGATCGCCGCATCGCCAGGAATGCCGGCGTCAAACCTTATCAAATTCCGCTTTGCCATCCCCCGGTTGGTTGCCGGTTGGGGAGGAGTTCTTTCCCTTGCGGGGAATGTTTCATAGCAAACGCGTTCGCGGTGAAAGGACGGAAAAAGGAAATGGCTGATTTTGAATACATGCCCGCGCTCCACTTTTTTGTTCACCGCATCTGCACGCCCAAGTGGGTCATCGTTCCGCAGCTCATTGACTTCAACGACCTGACGTATGTGTACGCGGGCCAAGGGGTGTACCTGGTGGACGGCGAGCGCATCGACGTTTATCCCGGCTGCCTGCTCAGCATTCCCTCCGGCTGCTGGCGGGAGGCCTATACCGACGCCAAAGCGCCCCTTCGGCTGTACGCCGTCAATTACAACATGTACGATTATCAACGCAACCCCATCGCGCCCGACCTCCCCCTGTGCGCCGATATCGGCATCAGCAAGGAGCTTTTGTATAACCTGGATACGCTGGCCCGCGTATGGGTGCTGAAGGAGCCCACCTATCCGCTGATGGCGGCCTCCACCTTTTTGAACATCCTGAGCCTGATCGTGATGACCTTGAAAGCCGAGAAAACGGCCTACGGAGACGCGCGTGTCAAAATGGTCGCGGACTATGTCCTGTCCCATATCAACAGCGCCGTCCTCACCAAGGAGCTGGTCGATCTGGTCAAGCTGCATCCCGTGTATTTGAATTCGCTTGTCAGAAAGCATACGGGCAATACGCTGCGCAGCTTTGTGAACCGGATCAAGATCAATGTGGCGGAGGATATGATCGTGCACGAAAAGGTTTCCGTCCAGGAGGCCGCGGCCAGGTGCGGGTATTCGGATATCTATTACTTCAGCAAAATTTTCAAAAAGATGAAGGGCTATCCGCCCTCCTTCATCAAAAAAGCAAAGGTATAGCCAAAGGGGCAGGCGCGCCCCTTACGGCGGGAAGCGCGCTGTGCCGGGGAAAGGAGGATGCATTTGGTCTGCGGGGAAAACGCGGCTTTTCAAGCCAACGAGGTGCTCCCGAACGTGTACCATATCTCGGATTCCCTGGGCGTATGCTGCACGCTGCTGATCGGGCAAACGCGCGCGCTGCTTTTGGATACCGGGTATGGATTGTTTGATCTCAGGGAATTCATCGGCACCCTGACGGCCCTGCCCCTGACCGTTCTGCTGAGCCATGGGCATCATGACCATGCCTGTGGCGCCGCCTGGTTTGACGAGGTGTTTTTGCGAAAAGAGGAAATGGACATCTGCCGGCGCTATACCGGGCCTTCCCGGCGCAGGGCCGTGCTTCGCCAGGCGCTTGATAAGGGGGCGCTGCCCCGGGCGTATGATCAAGACGCCTATCTCGCGGCGGGCGCGGGGAACCTGCGCGCCTTGCGCGAGGAAAAGATCGAGCTTGGCGGCATGATTGCCCAGGTGCTGCCGATGCCGGGGCATACGCCGGGATCGCTGGGGCTGTGGGTCACGCCGCAAAGGCTGCTGCTGCCCGGCGACAACTGGAACCCCATGACCTGGGTTTTTTTCCCCGAGTCTGAAACCGTGTCCGCCTATGCGGATACCCTGCGCGGCTTGGAGCGCTTCCCCATTGACCATGTGCTTACGCCCCACGACCCGCGCCTGCTCCCCGGCCGGCGGTTCCTGGGCTATATCCGGGGGCTCACCCCTCGGACCTTTCAAGCGGCCTATCCCCTGCCGATCCCCTCTTATCCGCACATCCAAACCTATGCCTGCCATCCGGAGCCGGAAACCACCCTCGTCTTTGATCGGGACAAATGGTGCCGATAGATGGATATGCGGCCGAACCTTTCCGCCTGCCGTCCTTCCTTCCCTAAAACAGTTTTGCAGACCCTCCGAAACCGTTCGGCCTATCCCACGGAACAGGATTTGTGCAGAACCGCGCGTCCGGTTTTCTTTTTTTCCTTTGATTCATGGCTGGAATCCCTGCGATATCTTTGATTCGTACAAATTATCTTTGGTGGGACCATTTTCAACCGCAAAAGCGGATGATATATTTTATGCATAGAAACATGTACCTTTTTTGTTGCTATTTGTGCAGGTTGTGCAGTGCCTTTGATGTTGTTCGAATTGGCATATGGGACGTGATGAGTTGGACGCGAGGTGCTTTGGACGGGAATATGACGCGTGGCTTCAGCCTGGGGCGGATACGCCGATCGCGCCGCTGTGTGTGTCGGGTCCGGCGGACGCGGCGTTTGCGCTGGAGGAATGCCGCCTGGGGCTTGCAAGGCTGTACGGGGAGGACATCCTCCGGCAGGATGCCGCCTTTTCGCTGAAAATGGTCCGGGATGCCGCCCTGCCCCCTGAAGGCTACCGGCTGACCGGCTCTCCCTTGGGGATACAAATCCGGGCGTCGGACGACGCGGGCCTGCTCTACGGCGTATACGGCCTTCTGATGCGCCTTCGCGCCGGGGAAGCCCCCGGCTCCATCGACTGCGCCTGTGCCCCGGCGGTCGCCAGGCGCGTGCTCAACCACTGGGACAATATCGACGGGTCCGTCGAGCGCGGGTACAGCGGGAATTCCCTGTTTTTTAAGGACGGCACCCTTGATTATTGCCCGGACCGGATTAGGGACTACGCCCGGCTGCTTTCCTCGGTGGGCATCAATCAGATTTCCGTGAACAATGTGAACGTCACGGAGCAAAGCGCCCGGCTGGTGACCGACGAAATGCTACCCGAGCTTGCCAGGCTCGCGGCGATCTTTCGGCCGTACCATATCCGGCTGATCCTCGCCATCCACTTTGAAAACCCCGTGCTGCTGGGTGGTCTTTCCACGGCCGACCCCCTGGATGGGGAGGTTGCCGCCTGGTGGCGGAAAACGGCCGACAGGGTCTATCGTTATATTCCCGACCTGGCCGGGTTTTTGGTCAAGGCCGATTCGGAGTTTCGCGGCGGCCCTTCTTCCCTGGGGCGGCTGCAGGCCGACGGCGCCAATGTGATTGCCCGGGCGCTTGCACCCCACGGCGGAACCGTGTACTGGCGCTGCTTCATCTACAACTGCGCGCAGGATTGGCGCGACACCAAGACCGACCGCCCGAAGGCCGCCTATGAGACGTTTATGCCCCTGGACGGAATGTTTTTGGAAAACGTGGTGCTGCAGATCAAATACGGGCCCGCGGATTTTCAGGTGCGGGAACCCAATTCGCCGCTGCTGGGCGCGATGAAAAAGACAAGGCAGGCTATCGAGCTTCAAATTACGCAGGAATATACCGGACAGCAGATCGATTTATATGCCCTGGCCGTGCAATGGGAGGAGATTTTAAGCGCCCCCGTCTCCAATGCCCTTTTGACGAGGAACCTGGTGGGCGACGGCAACCGGATCGACACCATGGTGGCCATTTCCAATGTG
The DNA here is from genome assembly GCA_964620835.1 of uncultured Oscillospiraceae bacterium. Lineage (GTDB taxonomy): Bacteria > Bacillota > Clostridia > Christensenellales > Aristaeellaceae > Avichristensenella. Next base: position 6,865 of record CAZUIA010000067.1, on the reverse strand, counting down.
GGGCAGAATGAAAACTGGACGGGGCACACCCTGGCGCAGGCCAACCTGTTCGCCTTTGGGCGCATGGCCTGGGACCCCGGCCTCACCGCCCGGCAGGTCACCGAGGAATGGATACGCCAGACGTTCGGCAACGATCCGGCCCTGCTTACGAAGCTGACCGAAATGCTGCTGTCGTCCAGGGCCATCTATGAAAAGTACAACGCGCCTTTGGGCATCGGCTGGATGGTGACGGTCGGCCGGCATTACGGCCCGAGCATCGACGGCTACGAGTACATGAAATGGGGCACCTACCACCGGGCCAACCATCAGGCCATCGGCGTGGACAGGACGGAAAAGGGCACCGGGTTCACCGCGCAGTACCATCCCTTTCTGAACGCGCTGTACAGCGACAAATCCACCTGCCCCGAAGAATTGCTGCTGTTCTTTCACCGGCTGCCCTACGGCTACCGGCTCAGAAGCGGAAAAACGCTGCTGCAGCATATTTATGACACCCACTTTGAGGGGGTCGAGGAGGTCCGGGGGTTGATCGCCGCCTGGGATTCGCTCAAGGAATCGCTTCCGCCCCCCGTCCATGCCTCGGTTTCAAAAAGGCTGTCGCGCCAGCTTGAAAACGCGCTGGAATGGCGCGATGTGGTGAACACGTACTTCTATCGCCGCACCGGGATTCCCGACGCGCAGGGGCGTACCATTTACCCGTAGGATGCGCCGGGCGCCCAAAAGGCAGGGGCGCGCGGTCCGGCTGACAAAGCAGGGGATGCGTGATTTTGAAGATTCGGGCAAGCGCAGGAGGGTCCGGCAGACCGACAAAGCGATGGGGAGGATGATCGCATGAGCAAAATCCAAAGGCGCGCCGCTACACGTTTTTCCTATCCGCCGCTGCCGAAAACCGATATCGGGCGGTACCTCAAGCGGTACTGGACGCTGTATTTGCTGCTGCTGCTTCCCGTCGCCTTTTTCCTCATTTTCCGCTATGCGCCCATGGCGTACATTCTGGGGGCTTTCAAGCAAAACAACATCATCCTCCCGCCCTGGCAGGTGCCTTGGGCCAAAAACAACGGCTTTGAGTTCTTCCTCAAGGCTTTCAAGAACCGCGATTTTCTGTATGCCGTCCGCAATACCCTTCTGCTCAACGCCCTGGACCTGCTGCTGGGGTTTCCCGCGCCGATTCTGTTGGCCCTGCTGCTGAACGAGCTGTCCTTCAGGCGGTTCAAGCGTGTGACCCAGACGGTGGTCTATCTGCCGCACTTCCTGTCCTGGGTCATCATTTCTGGGCTTTCGCTTCGGCTGTTTGCGACCAACGACGGGCTGGTCAACATTTTGCTTGCCAGAATGGGCTTTCGCCCCATTCCCTTCCTCAACGAGCCGGCACACTGGGTGGGAACGTATGTGGGGCTTGGCATCTGGAAGGAGGCGGGATGGAACACCATCATCTATCTGGCCGCGATTACCGGCATCAACCCCGAACTGTATGAGGCCGCCGCGGTGGACGGCGTAAGCCGGTTGCGAAAAATCTGGCATATCACGCTGCCGGGCCTTCGGCCGACCATCGTCGTGCTGCTGATCATGAGCCTGGGGCGCATCATCGGCAGCGAGTTTGACCGGCCGTACGCGCTGAGCAACAAGATCGTCACCGGCGTTTCCAACGTGATCTCCATCTTCGTCTACAACAACGGCATCAAGGGCATTCAGTTCTCCCTAACGACGGCCGTGGGCCTGTTCCAATCCGTCATCGGGTTCATCTTCCTGATCCTGGCCAACACGATGGCCAAACGCTTTGGCGAGCGCGGCATCTGGTGAGGAGGCGCAAGCATGATTACGTCAAAATCCACAAAGGTCGGCGACTTTATCATTGCCGCGGTGTGTCTGTTGCTGATCTTCATCTGTCTTGTCCCGCTGCTGAACGTGCTGGCCCGCTCCTTCAGCTCCACGGACGCGCTGATCCGCAACGAGGTGCTGCTCTGGCCCAAGGGGTGGAACCTGGACGCGTACAGAACCGTGTTGCGCGATGCGAAATACACCTGGTCCCTGCAATGGACCGCCATGCTGACCGTCCTTTGCACCCTGGTATCCATGGCGATGACCATCCTGTGCGCCTACCCGCTGACGTACGACACGCTCAAGGGGAAGCGGTTCCTCAACGGCTTCATCATTTTGACGATGTATTTCAGCGCCGGCCTCATCCCCAACTATCTGGTGCTCAGGAGCCTTGGCATGCTCGACAAGCCGTCCGTGCTCATCTTCCCGAACTGCCTGAGCGTGTTTAACATGATCATCCTGCGCAGCTTCTTCTACAACATCCCCGAAAGCCTGCGGGAATCCGCCGAAATCGACGGGGCCGGCCCCATCCGGGTGCTGGTCCGCATCTACCTGCCCCTGTCCACCTCGGTGCTGGCGACGCTGGCGCTGTTTTACGCGGTCGGCCGCTGGAACGGCTTTTCCGACGCGCTGATGTTCATGTCCAGGCGGCGGGAATATTACCCGATCCAGCTTTTGCTGTATAACATTTTGCAAAACACCACGAGCATCGAGATTGCCACCCAGGAGGGCTTCTTCCCCACCGGCGTTGCCGAAACCCTGAAAATGGCCACGGTCGTGTTCGCGATGGTGCCCATTGTCATGGTATACCCGTGGCTGCAGCGGTATTTCATTGCCGGCGTGACCATCGGGGCGGTCAAGGGATGAAGCGCTCCGCCAACCACCGTGTCATTTTGGGCGACGCCTGAAATGGTGACCCAAATCAATAAAGGAGGCGAACACCTATGAAACGGATTCTGGGGTATCTGCTGGTTGTGGCAATGCTGATCACCTGCGTCAGCACCACATGGACTGCGGCATTGGCCGAGTCGCCTGAAATCGTCGACGGCCGCTTCGTCACGACGCGACAGATCACGGTTGAGATCTACGACCGCGCCAACGACGGCGGCTCCAAGCCCGAGGACAACTTCTACACCGACTTCATCAAGGAAGGCATGCTGCGCGACCACAACGTGGAAGTCACCTTTGTCCCCGTTCCCCGCTGGACGGAGGACCAGGTGCTCAACAACCTGCTGGCTGCCGGCGACGCGCCCGACATCTGCGTGACCTACAGCTATCCCATCATCCAGACCTACGCCACCATGGGCGGCGTGCTGGATCTGGCTCCTCTCCTTGCGGAAAACAAGGACCTGATCCCCAACCTCTGGGCGCTTTTGGGCGAAGCGAACCTCTACTGGAACGAGAACCCTGAAACCGGCACCATCTGGGCCATCGAGGCGATCCTCTCCTCGTCCAAGCGCATCAATACCTTTGTGCGCGAGGACTGGCTGAACAAGCTGAACCTTGCCGCCCCCACCACCCTGGAAGAGTTTGAGAACATGCTCATTGCCTTCAGGGACAATGCCGAGCTTTTGCTGGGCGAGAACGCGGACAAGATGATTCCCTACTCCACCAGCTATGACGTCGGCTGGCGCAACGACCACCTGTTTGCTTCCTTTGTCCCCAGCGACGCGACCGACGAGGAGCTGTTCATTCGCGGCTTTGACGACCGCCACCTCTTGTATCCGGGCATTAAAGAGGGCGTGCGCGTCCTGAACAAGTGGTACAACGAAGGGCTGATCTGGAAGGACTTCCCGCTCTACGGCGCCGGTGACAGCACGGAAGACAACCTGCTCAAGGCCGGATATGTGGGCGCCTTCATACACAATTGGGATTACCCCTACCGCATGGGCGAGGACAGCATCCACGCAAACCTCCTGCGCAACGTCGGCCCCGACGCGGGCTTCATCGCGGTGGACTCCTTCCAAAACGACGAGGGCAAGTACCTCAAGTTCCTCTCCAACCCCATCGACCGCAAGGTCTTCTTCCCCGCCAGCAACGACGAACCGGTCGCTTCGCTCCTGTATCTGGACTGGATCTCCAAGCTTGAAAACCGCGTGTTCCTGCAGATCGGCGAAGAGGGCGTCACCCATGAAATCACGCCGGAAGGCGTTGTCAAGACCCTGCCCGTTCAGGGCGAGAAGATCATGAACTCGCTGTACAACATCGACTACACCATCACGCTCAACGGCCTGGATCTGGGCGATGAGAGCAAAACGGTTCAGGCGATCGCCCTGGGCTATGCGACGGTTGATCCGCGCTTCATCGAAGCGGCGTCCGCCTGCACCGTCCGCGACGGGCGCGTCGTCAGGAACTTCAACGTCGGCACCGTTTCCGCGCAGGAGGGCCTGGACACCGCGCTGAAGGAGAAGCGGGACGCGCTGCTGAACCAGTCGGTCATCGCCGCGCCGGATCAGTTCGATTCCGTGTTCGACAGCGGCATGGCGGATTACCTTGCCTCCGGCGGCCAGGCGATCATCGACGAGCGCGCCGAGTTGCTGGCCAAGTACTACAAGTAATGTAAACAAGCCGACCCGGCGTTTTGGAGGAGGGGCTCATACCCCCTCCTTTCGCATAAAACGGTCCTCTCCCCCTCCCTACCCTCGCCGAATTGAAACCATACCGGCTGCAAAAGCCGGATCGCGCAAAAACCCCGGCCATGCGATCTCGCGGCCGGGGTTTACCGATCATCCGGGCGCCGATTGCCGCGCCTTCCTGCCCTTTCACTCCCCCATCATCAGCCCACGGACCAGATATCAAAGCTCTTGAGCATCTGCGTGACGCGGGAGCCGAAGCCTTCCGCGGCTTCCGACGGGTACGTCACCTGGATGTAAAATGCGCCGTTCCCACCGTCCACCACATACTGAACAGTATGCATGCCGCCGTCCATGGCATAGAAGCCGCTTGACGCCTGGCCGGTGAAAAGGCCCTCGGTGTCACGCTCCTTCACGCTGCCATAGCGCTCGATCATGGCTTGTTTGGCGCTTTCGCACGCCGAAGAAAAGCTGTACTCGGGCGCATCCGCATATGAGACCGACATGCCGTAGCGGGGATCGTCAAGGTTGATACGCCCGAATTCGTCCACGGCGCTATCTTCGGTCTTCGGCATCGGCGTGAGAAAAGCAAGGTCAAGCCACAAGGAGTAGCCTAGCGGGCTTTCAAAATATGTGGTGGTAATCGTCTCGTCCATGCCCTCAAGCTGGATGGTTTCTTCGCGGATCATGGGCTCGGCCGTTTCCTCGCTAAGCAGGCCTGCGTCGGAGCGCAGGATGAACGCGTACTCGCATGCGTTCTCGCCCCACGCGCAGATCAGCTTGAACCCGCGAAGGGACTTGCCGGGCGCGTAATCGCCGCTGTCGGAACTGAGCAGCGTTCGAAAATTGCCGGGCAATTCAAAGCTGCCTGCGCCCTCCTCAAACGAAAACGCGATCTCGTTTTGCGATCCGTCCGCCTGATATTTTTCCGTGCCGTCCTCATTGAGCACGTAGTCCAGCAGGCGCATGCTGTCCGGTGTCTGGCCGTCCATGGTGAAAGTGATCTCCGTGCCGAGCGGGACGTATGGGAATTCGCTGTGCGCTTTGGCAAGATCCGCCAGCGTATCCTCGCGCTTGACCACAGCGCCGTCCCAGGCGGATATGCCCATCCTGGAGGGAATGACGGACTCGCCGGCTTTTACGGTGAACGCAGGCGGTTGCGTATCCAGCGGCATAGCTGCCGCGAGCTTTGTGGACGCGGTTGCCGCGACAAACAAAAGGATTGCGACCGCGAAAGCGAGAATCTGTTTCATGTTCTTTCCTCCTTGGGGTGATGCTTACAAGACGGATCACCGAAAGAAGAAGTTCCATGTATAGGATGGCAAACAGGCGGTTCCATTGCGCGAAAACGCGCGGCAGCCCTTTGATCGCAGCCCAACCGTCCCCCGCACATTAAAAAAGGGGTCCGGGGACAAGTCCCCGGCGGTTTCCAAAGGCAGCGCCTTTGGCCGCCGGAGGCCCTTTCCCGCGCGGAGCAGAGCAGCCAGGGAGGAGCGAGGTCCGGTTCCCCCGCGCCGCACCCTTTCCCGCCCCCAACACCGGTGCGGCGCAGGTTCCTCCCCGACGCTCGCGCGCACGCGGGCGAGGACGCCCGCATCAAGCCGCCCGGAAGTTCAACCAAATCCCTTCCTCTCCCCGCAAGCCGCAGCCTGTCAGCGGCCTGAAGCGCCCTAAGAATTGATGGAGACGCTTTCCTTTTGGCAAAATTATGCAGGACAATCGCGCATACATGTGGAAATGTACCTTACTGCCACGGGAGGGCGGATTGCTGTCCATGCGGCTTCCCGGGCGGAAGGAACCAACCACGCCCGGACGGAACGCTTCCCTTGGCGCGGCATGTGTGGGAGAGAAAATGTTACGGGCGCCACCGGTCTTCACAGGGAAAATTTCGTAAAGGAGCATAGCCACATGACAAAAAAACGGATGGGAGCGCTGCTGGTTTGCAGCCTGTTGCTTGCGCTGCTCCCGGCGGCGGGCTTGGCGGTGGAACCGCCTCCGGTGGAGTACATCGAGGTGGAGGTCCCCAGGGAGGTTTTTTCGACAAACAGGGGGGTCCAACTGGCCGGCGAGGGCGATGTGACGGCGTATTTGGTTGAAGAAACATCCCCCGGCGAGTATGTTGCGGGCGCGGCCCAATCCTTTCCCGCCGGCACGGCCGGTGAACTGATCGAGTACCAGTGCACGGAGGAGTACGCGGCCATCGCGATCGGGGGCAAGCTGTACTATGTGCCGTGGAACCATGTGAGCCTTATGGGATATATCGTCCACGCGTATATCGACGGCGTGATCATCATGCGGGTGCCCGCGCCCCAGCAGCCCCAGCAGCCCAACCCCCAGCAGCCCGAATAGGTCTGACGGGCGGCGCGGGCCTAGGGCCGACTTAAAAACATACGACAAAGAGCCCTGGGGGAAAACTCCGACAGGCACGGACGTGTTCCGTGCCTCAGCCCGTTGACAAACTGCGGTTTGTCAACGGG
>CAZUIA010000066.1:4379-12955 GCA_964620835.1 uncultured Oscillospiraceae bacterium | reverse complement strand
GCGCGGAAATGGGCCTCCGGCGGCCAAAGGCGCCGCCTTTGGAATCCGCCGGGGACATGTCCCCGGACCCCTTCTTGGGTGGTTCGGGGCGGGCCTTTACATTTCTTTGGAATCCGTGCTATAATTAAAAATAGAAACCGATGAGGAAGAAAAGTACCTTCGCGACCGGCGGCCAAGAGAGCCGGGATCGGTGTGAGCCGGCCCGCGCGGGCGGAGGGAATGGGCTTTGGAGGGCGCGCTTGAAGGAGGGATGCCTCCGTAGGGCGCGACGCGTGCCCCGCGTTATGGGGCGTTGAGGGGGCGTTTTCGCCAACTCGGGTGGTACCGCAGGTTTTCCCTGTCCCGATTTTCTTCGGGGCAGGGTTCATCTTTGAAGGAGGGGTTTCCATGGAGCAGCAACATACGCAGCCGCCCAAAAAGCAGGTCATCTTTTCCGGCATTCAGCCCTCGGGCACGCTGACCCTGGGCAACTATATCGGCGCGATCCGCAACTGGACGCTGCTGGAGGAGCAATACGACAGCATCTACTCGGTCGTGGACCTGCACGCCATCACCGTCCGCCAGGACGCGGCGCTTCTTCGCAAGCGGTGCCTGGAGGTGCTGGGCATTTTCCTCGCCGCCGGCCTTCACCCCGACAAAACGGTGATGTTCTTTCAGTCGCACGTGCCGGCGCACGCCGAGCTTGCGTGGATCCTCGGATGCCACACCTACCTCGGCGAGCTTTCGCGCATGACGCAGTTCAAGGACAAGTCGCAAAAAAACGAGACAAACCTCAATGCCGGGCTTCTGACCTACCCCGTGCTCATGGCCGCGGACATCCTGCTCTACCAGGCGCACCTGGTCCCCATCGGCGCGGACCAAAAGCAGCACCTGGAGCTGTCTCGCGACCTCGCGATCCGCTTCAACAACGCCTACGGCGACACGTTCGTCGTCCCGGACGGCTACTTCCCCAAGGTCGGCGCGCGCGTGATGAGCCTGCAGGAACCGACGCGCAAGATGAGCAAGTCCGACCCCGAGGATACCTACATCGCCATCCTCGACGCACCGGAGGTCATAACGCGAAAACTCAAGCGCGCCGTGACCGACTCCGAGGCCTCCGTACGCTTTGACCCGGAAAACAAGCCCGGCGTTTCCAACCTGATGAGCATCCTCGGCGCTTTGACGGGCGACTCCATGGCGAAGATCGAGTCCGACTTTGCCGAAAAGGGCTACGGCGCGTTCAAGGCCGCCGTGGCCGACGCGGTCGTCGCCGCCCTTGCCCCGATCCAGGCCGAGCACAAGCGCCTCATGGCCGACAAGCCCTACATGGAAAAGGTCATGCGCGAAGGCGCCGAGCGCGCCGCGGCCATCGCGTATCGCACGCTGCGCAAGGTGCGCAAAAAGGTCGGTCTGGCGCCGCTTGAGCTGTAACCGGCATGCGATCCCATGAAAGACCCGTGCTCCCGGGCGAAATCGCGCTTCTTTTGGGCCTTGTGATCAACTCGCTCGCCGTGACCCTGCTGGTGAAGAGCGGCTTTGGCATCTCCGTCGTCTCAAGCGTGCCGTATATCCTTTATCTCGCCGTGCCGGCGCTGTCGCTCGGCACGTGGAACGCGCTCATCCAGTGCGCGTGGATGCTGCTGCTTTCCCTGTACCTTGGGCGCTTTCGGCCGGGGTACATCCTGTCGTTCGGCCTGGCGGCAGTGTTCGGGTACATGCTCGATCTGTGGACGCTCGCCCTCTCCCCGCTGCCGCTTGCGCTTCCCTTTCGCCTGCTTTGGTTCGTCCTGGGCCTTTTTTCCATGGCGACTGGCATCGCCTTTTTGGTTCGCTGCGGCCTGCCGGTGCTGCCGTTTGATACGGTGACGCGCGAACTGGTGGCCGTCAAGGGCTGGAGCGTTCGCGCGGCGCGCACCCGGTTCGACCTGACGAACCTCGTTTTAGGCCTTGCGCTATCGCTCGGCCTGCTCGGCCGCATCGACGGGATCGGGGTCGGCTCGGTCGTGTGCGCGCTGCTGCTGGGGACGGTGGCGGGCGCGGTGACGGACCGGCTGGACCGTTCCCTGACCATTCGCCCCCGGGTCGCCTTTTTCGGGCGTTTGGCGTAGCGGCATGGCCTTTCCGCGCGCGCCTTTTGGCCGCAAAGGGAAAATTCCGCCGCCCGCCTCTTTTACGATTGACAAATTTATGCTATACTAGACGTTGGAGTATGTAAAGGGGGACGACACATCATGCAATATAGCAGAGAAGTAGAAGAGATGATCTGCGTTGCCAAGGGCTGCAACCACGGCCCCGCGCCCATCCCCGAGGAGGGCAAATGGGTTCAGGCGAAGCAGGTCGGCGATATTTCGGGCCTGACGCACGGCGTGGGCTGGTGTGCGCCGCAGCAGGGCGCGTGCAAGCTGACGCTGAACGTGAAGGCAGGCATCATCCAGGAGGCGCTGGTGGAGACGATCGGCTGCTCCGGCATGACGCATTCCGCCGCCATGGCCGCCGAGATACTCCCGGGAAAAACCATCCTGGAAGCCCTGAACACGGACCTTGTGTGCGACGCGATCAACACCGCGATGCGCGAATTGTTCCTGCAGATTGCCTACGGCCGCACGCAGAGTGCCTTCTCCGAGGACGGTCTCCCCATCGGCGCGGGGCTGGAGGATCTCGGCAAGGGCCTTCGTTCGCAGATCGGCACCATGTATTCGACGCTTGAAAAGGGCCCCCGCTACCTGGAGATGGCCGAAGGCTACGTGACGAAAATCGCCCTGGACAAGGGCGGCGAGATCATCGGCTATCAGTTCGTGAACCTTGGCAAGATGATGGACGCCATCAAAAAGGGCGAGGATCCCAAGGCCGCGTACGAAAAGAACCTCGGCACCTACGGCCGCTTCGCGGAGGCGGACAAGGTGATCGATCCCAGACACGAGTAAAGGAAGGTGAGACGAATGATCCGCTTTGAGGGCTATGAAAGAAGAATCGCGAAGATCGAGAAGGTCCTTGCGCAATACGGCTTCGCCTCGCTGGAGGACGTGCAAAAGCTGCTTGAGGAAAAGGGCATCGACGTTCGCAAGATCGTGCTGGGGATCCAGCCCATCGCGTTTGAAAACGCGGTGTGGGCGTACGCGCTGGGCGCGGCTATCGCGATCAAGAAGGGCCTTAAGCGTGCCGCGGACGCCGCGGAGGCCATCGGCATCGGCCTGCAGGCGTTCTGCATCCCCGGCTCCGTCGCGGACCAGCGCGCGGTGGGCCTGGGGCACGGCAACCTCGCCGCCATGCTGCTGCGCGAGGAGACCAAGTGCTTCGCGTTTCTGGCCGGCCACGAGTCCTTCGCCGCCGCCGAGGGCGCCATCGGCATCGCGCGCACGGCGAACAAGGTCCGAAAAGAACCCCTCCAGGTCATCCTGAACGGCCTTGGCAAGGACGCCGCGTACATCATCAGCCGGGTCAACGGCTTCACCTATGTCAAGACGCGGTACCACTACGACACGGGCGAGCTGGAGATCGTGGAGAAGAAGGCGTTCTCCAGCGGGGAAAAGGCCAAGGTGCGCGCGTATGGCTGCGATGACGTGTCCGAAGGCGTGGCCGTCATGCGGTACGAGGATGTGGACGTGTCCATCACCGGCAACAGCACCAACCCGACGCGCTTCCAGCATCCGGTCGCGGGCACGTACAAGAAGTGGTCGGTGGAAAACGGCAAGCAGTATTTCTCCGTGGCCTCGGGAGGCGGCACGGGCCGCACGCTTCACCCGGTTGTTGCCCATGCCGTTCAGGCCCATCATCTCTTCGTCCGTCCCGGCGCACGTGGAGATGATGGGCCTGATCGGCATGGGCAACAACCCCATGGTCGGCGCGACCGTCGCGGTGGCCGTGGCGATCGAGGAAGCGACGAAGTAAGTTACAGCCCTGCGGAGGGCTGTTGCCCCAAAGGCGTACGACAGCCCCTCCCACTATATACACCCCAAAGAAGGGGTCCGGGGGCGATGCCCCCGGCGGTTTCCAAAGGCAGCGCCTTTGGCCGCCGGAGGCGCCCCTTGCGCGCGCAAACAGGCCGAAAGGGCTGCTACATCCCGGTTTCCCGCGCCGCACGGACCTTTCGGAACGCAACCTTCGTGCGGCGCGGCGTTCCTCCCCGACGCTCGCACGCGAGCGAGGACGCCCGCACGGATCACCACGCCACCCCCTTTTCTCTCCCAAACCCAAAGAGCCTGTCACGCCTTTTCGCGCAACAGCCCCTTTTTTTCGGCAAAGAAAGCGCACACATGAAAAAGGGCGCCTCCCCGGGCACAAAGCCCGCGGGTCGCCCTTTTTTCATTCCCTTTCCCCGTGCAAAGATCCGACCCCGTTTACAATCATCCCTTCCGCCATGCGCGCCAGATCCTGCGCGGGCATGGTCATGCCCTCGTCCAGCCAGTGGCGCAAAAGCCCGATGCATCCCTGGCTCACAAACGCGTAAAAATACTCGATATAGCTTGGGTTCATCCCCTCAAAATACGGCGCGTACGCGTTCAGGCACGCCTCCTTGCCGATGGCCAGCAGGCGGCTGACGAAATCCCTGTCGCTGAAGTCGCCCAGCATCACCACGCACAGGTCCAAATTCTCCTTCAGGCACTGAAAGATGCCCGCGCTGGCGTCCATCAGGTATCGCTCCGTCCCCGCGGTCTGGCTGAGCGGCTCCAGCGCCCTTGTAAGGTCCGCCAGCATGTCGTCCTCGATTTGCTCAAGCAACTGGTAGATGTCCTCATAGTGCGTGTAAAACGTGCCGCGGTTGATGCCCGCCTGCGCGCACAGTTCCTTCACAGTAATGCTCTGGATGGGCTTATACGAAAGCAGATCGGTCAGCGCCTTTCGAATCAGCATCCGCGTGACGCGGGTGCGGTGGTCCATCGATGAACTTTTCATGAACGCCTCCTCGTACTCAACAGACGGTGTCGTTTCTGTTCAAGATCGTCGCAGATCGGCCGAAACTGACCGTTGTGCCCGGCCGCTTTCTTGACTATACTACAACCGGGGAGTTTATTCAACACGCTGTTGGAAATCATCCCCGGGAGTTGAGCATTAATGAAAAACCTGTATCTTGTCACCGGCGCGGCCGGCCATGTGGGCAGCACGATCGTCCGAAAGCTCCTTGCGCGCGGGGAGACGGTCCGCTGCCTGGTGCTGCCGGAGGAGCCGGGCACGGACGGCCCGAACGTGTGTTACGTCCGGGGCGACGTGCGGGATCGCGCCTCGCTCCTCCCCCTGTTTGAAAACGCGCAGGGGGCCGACCTGATCGTGCTGCACGCGGCGGGGATCGTCAGCATCGCCGACCGGGTGACGGACCTTCTATACGATGTGAACGTGAACGGCACGCGGAACATCCTCTCGCTGTGCGAAACATACCGCGTGAAAAAGCTGGTGTATGTCAGCTCCGTGCACGCGCTGCCCGAGCGGGAGGACCTTCGCGTGATCACGGAAACGGACGACTTTTCCGCTGATAAGGTGGTAGGCGGATATGCCAAGACAAAAGCGGAGGCCACGCGCCTTGCGCTGGAGGCGGCAAAGCGCGGGCTGAACGTGACGGTCGTCCACCCGTCGGGTATCCTGGGGCCGTACGACGCGCAGGGCAACCACCTGGTGCAGTTCGTGGCCGACTACGTGGCCGGCAGGCTGCCGGCGGGCGTCCGAGGCGGGTATGACCTGGTGGATGTGCGCGACGTGGCCGACGGCTGCCTGGCGGCGGCCGAGCGCGGCCCAAGGGGCGCATGCTACATCCTTTCCAACCGGCACTATGAGGTGCGCGACCTGCTGAGGATGATGCGCACGATCACCGGCGCCAGGCGCGTGCCCGTGCTGCCCCTGTGGGTGGCGAAGGCCGCCGCTCCCTTGCTGCAATGGGTCGCGAAAAAGCGCCGCAAGCGGCCGCTGTACACCCGCTATTCCCTTTATACCCTGCAAACCAACGACCGCTTTTCGCACGACAAGGCCACGCGCGAACTGGGCTTTATGCCGCGCGACCTGTATGAAACGCTCAAGGACACGATCGAATGGGTCTCCTCCCCGCGCCCTGGGCGCAAGCGGGCCTCGCGCCTTCGCGCGGCCAGATCGCGGGCTTGACAACGAGCGCCCGTCCCTCTATGATGGACACGCGAAACGGAGGGACATGCCATGATCAAGCTGTACATCGGCAACGAGCGGAGCGTGCTGCGGCGGGATATCCTGCTCATCCTGCCGACGCCGAAGGACCCGGCAGGCAAATCGTCCATCCATCTGGCCGACGGCCGCGTGCTCAAATCCCCCATCGCGGTGGCGACGCTGAAAAAGCGGCTGGATGATTACGTGCGGATCAGTTGACCGACGATGCGCCGGAGGAATTGCTCCGGCGTTGGCTTTTGCCCGTTGACGGACAGGCCGGCCGCATCGGTTTGCCAGGCGATGTCGATCGCCTCCCGAATCTCCCTTTCCACCTCGTACGGGGTGGTATTGTATTTTTGGGCAATTTTCGCGTAGATGTCTTGAAGGTCCATCGTTTTTCTCCTTTGGATATGTTTTGAACTTATTTTATGTCCGCATTCTCATTCTAACATGCTGCAGGCATAAAATAAACACGAAATATGTTTATTGGAGGTCTGGGCAATGGCCATCAAAAGCGTATCCATCCGCATCGATGACGCGATGCTCGACAAACTGCACGTGGTTGCCGATTATGAGGGGCGTTCCTTGAACAGCGAGGTGCTGATCCTCATCCGCGACGCCATTGCACGCCACGAGCGCGAGCATGGAGAAATCCAACTCGGCCGGCCGAAGCCGTCGCCGTAAAACTGCCGGTCCCCCGCCCCCGTTTGTTCTCCAAAGTGCATATAAAATCACACCAAATCCCCTGGGAAAAACGTTTGTTTTGCCAAGGATTTCGGAGCGTTTTTCCTTTTCTTTTGGGCTGTTTTGTGGTATACTAGAGACGCACAATATAATAAGAAAAAACACCACCAAATGTTCCCGAAGGAGGCATCGTATGCCGAAGTCGGCAAACCATTACGACGAGACGCAGATCCAGGTTTTGGAGGGGCTGGAGGCCGTCAGAAAACGGCCCGGCATGTATATCGGTTCCACCGATGCGCGCGGCCTGCATCACCTGGTTTATGAAATTGTGGACAACGCCATCGACGAGGCCCTGGCGGGCTATTGCACGGAGGTCAACGTCACGCTGCACCAGGACGGCAGCGCCTCCATCCGCGACAACGGGCGCGGCTTCCCCGTCGGCATTCACCCAAAGCTCGGGCGGCCGGCGGTGGAGGTATGCCTCACCGTGCTGCACGCGGGCGGAAAGTTCGGCGGCGAGGGGTACAAGGTATCCGGCGGCCTGCACGGCGTCGGCGCCTCGGTCGTCAACGCCCTGTCCTCGTGGCTGAAGGTCGTCGTCCGCCAGGACGGCAAGGTGCACGAGCAGGAATACAGGCGCGGCATCCCGCTGTACGACCTGCGCGTGACCGGGGAAACCGACGAAACCGGCACGTACATCGCCTTTATGCCGGATGTGAAAAGCGACGAAAACCCGGACGGCGTGTTTGAGACGGGCGATTTCCAGTACGAGGTTCTCAAATCCCGCTTGCGCGAGATGGCGTTTCTCAATAAAGGCATCCGCATCACGCTGGACGATGAGCGCAGCGGCAAAAGCCGCGTCTTTCACTACGAGGGCGGCATCGTCGAGTTCGTCAAATACCTGAACAAGAACAAGGAGACGCTCTTTCCCGAGCCCATCTACATCGAGGGCGTGCGCGGCGATACGACCATCGAAATCGCCATGCAGTACAACGACGGGTATTCGGAAAACGTCTTTGCCTTTGCCAACAACATCAACACCGTGGAGGGCGGCACCCACCTGGTGGGCTTTCGATCGGCCCTCACGCGCGTGATCAACGACTACGGCCGTAGGTTCAACATCCTAAAGGGCGACGGCGCCAAGCTGGAGGGCGAGGACATCCGCGAGGGCTTGGCCGCGATTGTGTCCGTCAAGCTGGTGGAGCCGCAGTTTGAGGGCCAGACCAAGATGAAGCTCGGCAACAGCGAGGTGCGCGGCATGGTCGAGGGCCTGGTCGGCGAAAAGCTGAACCAGTTCCTGGAGGAAAACCCTTCCATCGCCCGCGTGGTCCTGGATCGGTGCATGAGCGCCGCGCGCGCAAGAGAAGCCGCGCGAAAAGCGCGCGAGCTGACGCGGCGAAAGTCCGTGCTGGAAAGCGCGAGCCTGCCCGGCAAGCTGGCCGACTGCACCGAGCGCGACCCGGCCAAGTGCGAGATCTTCATCGTCGAGGGCAACAGCGCCGGCGGCTCGGCCAAGGGCGGCCGCGACCGGCACTTCCAGGCGATCCTGCCGCTGCGCGGCAAGATCCTAAACGTCGAAAAGACGCGGCTTGACAAGATCCTTTCAAACGCCGAGATCAAGGCCATGATCACGGCCTTTGGGTGCGGCGTGGGCGAAGATTTCAACCTGGAAAAGCTCCGCTACCACCGCATCGTGTGCATGACGGACGCGGACGTGGACGGAAGCCACATCCGCATCCTGATGCTCACCTTCTTCTACCGCTACATGCGCCCCCTGATCGAGCAGGGGTACGTCTACATCGCCCAGC
>CAZUIA010000066.1:0-4320 GCA_964620835.1 uncultured Oscillospiraceae bacterium | reverse complement strand
ACGAGATCGGCCGCGATCCAAAGCCCGACATCCAGCGCTACAAGGGCCTGGGCGAGATGTCCAGCGAACAGCTTTGGGCGACGACCATGAACCCCGAAACGCGCACGATGCTGCGCGTCACCATCGAGGACGCCATTGCCGCCGACGAGATCCTCACCCTGCTCATGGGCGACAAAGTGGAACCCAGGCGCGAGTTCATTGAGGAAAACTATGACCTCGTCGTAAATCTGGACGTGTAAGAGGGAGCAAATGGACAACGAACGATTGGGCACCGAACGTCTTCTCGACATAAACCTGGAAGAGGAGATGAAGAAATCCTTCATCTCCTACGCGATGGCGGTCATCATCAACCGCGCGCTGCCCGACGTGCGCGACGGGCTCAAGCCCGTGCACCGGCGCATCCTCTACGCGATGCACGAGCTCGGCATGTCGCCGGACAAGCCCTACCGAAAGAGCGCGCGCATCGTCGGCGACGTGCTCGGCAAATACCACCCGCACGGCGACACGGCCGTGTACGACGCCATGGTGCGCCTGGCGCAGGATTTTTCCACCCGCTACATGCTCATCGAAGGCCAGGGCAACTTCGGCTCCGTGGACGGCGACGATCCGGCCGCGATGCGCTACACCGAGGCCAGGCTGTCGAAGATGGCCATGGAGTTGGTGCGCGACCTGGACAAAGAGACGGTCGACTTTTACCCGAACTTTGACGAAACGCTGATGCAGCCCGCCGTGATGCCGTCCCGGTATCCGAACCTTCTGGTCAACGGCTCCAGCGGCATTGCCGTCGGTATGGCGACGAACATCCCGCCCCATAACCTCGGCGAGGTGATCGACGGCCTGATCCACCTGATCGACCACCCGGACTGCACCGTCGCGGACCTGATGGAGTTCGTCAAAGGCCCGGACTTCCCCACCGCGGGCATCATCCTCGGCAAAAACGGCATCTATGAGGCCTACACGACCGGCCGGGGCCGCATCATCACGCGCGCCCGGACCGAGATCGAGGCCATGACCGCCAACCGCAGCCGCATCCTGGTCACGGAAATCCCCTACATGGTCAACAAGGCGCGCCTGATCGAAAAGATCGCCGAGCTGGTGCACGAAAAGCGGCTGGACGGCATTTCCGACATCCGCGACGAGAGCGACCGCGACGGCATGCGCATCGTCATCGAGCTGAAGAAGGACGTCAACGCCGCCGTGGTGCTCAACTACCTGTATAAGCACACGCAGATGCAGGAGACGTTCGGGGCGATCATGCTGGCGCTGGTGAACGGCGAGCCGAAGCTTTTAACCCTCAAGGAGATGCTCTACCACTACCTTGAGCATCAAAAAGACGTCATCATCCGCCGCACGCGCTACGAGCTTGACAAAGCAGAGCAGCGCGCGCACATCCTGGAAGGGCTTCTCATTGCCCTGGACAACATCGACGAGGTCGTGGCCATCATTCGGGGGAGCCGCAGCGCCAACGAGGCCAGGCCGCGCCTGATGGAGCGGTTCGGGCTTTCGGAGCGGCAAGCCCAGGCGATCCTCGATATGCGCCTGTCCCGCCTGACCGGGCTGGAGCGCGAGCGGCTTGAGGAGGAGCTTCGCCAGCTGCGCGAGACCATCGCGTATCTGCAGGCGGTGCTGCAAAACGAGTGGATGGTGCTGAACATCATCAAGGAAGAGGTGCTGGAGGTTCGCCGCCGCTTCGCGGACGGGCGCCGCACCGAGCTGACCGCCATGGAGGGCGAGATCGATCCGGCCGACCTGGTGCAGGAGCAGGACATGGTGGTGACGCTCACGCACTTTGGCTACGCCAAGCGCTGCCCCAAGACGCTCTACCGCTCCCAAAACCGGGGCGGCCGCGGCGTGGCCGCGCACACGACGCGCGAGGAGGACTATGTCGAGCAGATGCGCGTGACCTCCACGCACGACGACATCATGTTCTTCACCAACCGCGGCCGCGTCTACCAGATCAAGTGCTACGAGATCCCCGAGGCCAGCCGGACGGCGCGCGGCACGGCGATCGTGAACCTGTTGCAGCTGGACGGCGGCGAGAAGGTCACGGCCATGATCCCCATCCCGGCGGACGTGGGCGACCACAACCTGGTGATGGCCACCAAGTACGGGTTGATCAAAAAGACGGCGCTGGAGGAGTTTCAAAATCTTCGCAGGGCCGGCCTGATCGCGATCATCCTGCGCGAGGACGACGAGCTGATCGGCGTGGAGCTGACGCGCGGCGAGGACGAGCTGCTGCTGGGTACGCGCTACGGCATGGCCATCCGCTTTTTGGAGACGGACATCCGCAACATGGGCCGCGCCAGCATGGGTGTCAAGTCCATCGAGCTGGATGAGGAGGATTACGTCATTAGCCTCAGCATGGTCGAGGACGGCGCGCGCGTGCTGTCGATCACCACTGAAGGCTACGGCAAGCAGACGGAGATTGAGGAATACCGCGTGCAAAGCCGCGGCGGCAAGGGCATATTGGCCATGCGGTTGACCGAAAAGACAGGGCTGCTCGCCGCACAGCTGCTCGTGACGCCGGGCATGGACCTGATGCTCATCACGGACGACGGCACCATCATCCGCACCCCGGCGGACAGCGTCAGCGTCCTTGGGCGAAACACCCAGGGCGTGCGCCTGATGCGCGTGGGCGAGGGCGCGCAGGTGATCAGCGTCGCGCTGGCCGAACCGGATGATGTGGCCGGCGAGGGCCTGCCGGAGGAAGAGGAACTGGAAGAAAACGAAAACGGCCAGGAGATGCCCACGGACGAGGCGTAAGCGCCTTTTTCAGCAAACGGCAAGGGATATAAAGGGCCGCCGCGCAGACATCATCGCTGCACGGCGGCCCTTTGGTATTGACGGCGCCTGCTTTATACCAGCGGAGCGTATAAGGCTTCCTGCGGCGGCTCCCCGGCTGTCCCGGGCCGCGCGCCCCAAAGCGCTTTCGTATCCGCCCGTCAAAAAAAGGGCCCCCGCCCAAGCAGACCGCGGCGCCCTCATCCCCCGCTCAGGAGTTCTTCATCACGATCTCCTCGACGATGTCCGCCGTATCCTCGCACAGGTCGCAGCACCGTTCCATCTGGCCGAACACCTCCGTCCAGGCCATGGCCTCGATCGGGTCCGCGCCGGCCTTGTACAGGCCGCGCACGGCGTCCAGGTAGAGCTTGTCCCCCGCCTCCTCCAGCCGGTTCACCTCGATGATGGACGCATGCAGGGCCTTGGACTTTTTAAAGTTTGGAAACTCCTTGAGCACGTCCCGAAGCCCTTCGCAGCAGCGCGCCACGATGTCGCAGAAGGTCAGCGCCTCGGGACGGACGGCCTTGACGCGGTACATGTGCATTTTCAGCAGCACGTCCTCCACCGCGTCGGTGATGTCGTCGATCTGCCGGATCACCTGAATGATGTCCTCGCGCTCGATCGGCGTGATGAACTCCTTGGAAAGCTTCTCCATGACGGCGTGCTTCTTTTTATCCGCCATGTGCTCGATCCTGTGCAGCTCCTCGAGCCTTTGCTCCATCTCGCTTTCCCGAAAATCGCGCAGCACATTGCGAAGCTCCGCCGCCGCCTTGCATGAAAAATCGATCAGCTCCAGAAACATATGAAAATAATCGTTTCCGCGCATGTATGCCATTTGCGTCCCTCCCTGTCAAAATATCCACAAAAACAGCTTGACCATGATGAACCCGATCAATCCGCAGCCGGGGAACGTCAGGATCCAGGCGGAGAGCATGTCCTTGACGACCGACCAGTTGACCGAGGAAATCCGCCTGGATGCGCCGACGCCCATGATGGCCGTCGTCTTCGTGTGCGTGGTGCTGACGGGCAGCCCCGTCAGCGAGGAGACGAGCAGGCACAGCGCGCCCGCCGCGTCGGCCGCGAAGCCCTGGTATTTTTCCAGCTTTACCATGTCCATGCCCACGGTCTTGATGATCTTCATGCCGCCGATGGACGTGCCGAGCGCCATCACCAGGGAGCAGAGCACCATCAGCCAGACGGGGATGACGAAGTTCGTCACATCCGTCTGGCCGTTGGCCAGGAAAATGCCCAGCATGAACACGCCCATGAACTTCTGCCCGTCCTGCGCGCCGTGCATGAACGCCATCGCCGCGCCGCCGGCGATCTGCGCGCCTTTGAAGAACGGAAGCGTGCGCCTTCTCTCCATGCGCCTGCAGGCGGTCTCCAACAGGCGAACGAGGAAAAAGCCCATGAAAAAGCCAAGTCCGGTGGAAAGCAGCAGGCCGTAGACCACCTTGATCCATTCCGCGCCGTTGATGCCGCCGAGGTTCCCGTGCGCCGCGATGGCCGCGCCGCTCAGGCCCGCGATCAGCGCGTGGC
>CAZUIA010000065.1:0-13024 GCA_964620835.1 uncultured Oscillospiraceae bacterium | reverse complement strand
GTGCGCGCTTACAATATTATTCATAGTACACCCACTTCTTCTGGGCCAAGAATTGGATTCCGGTAACGACCAGGATCATGGCAAACAGCAAGGTCGCCTCCGCGGACGCATAGCCCATGCGCAGGAAATAGATGCCCCGCTCGTAGATGCCGAACACCACCGTGCGGGTCGCGTTCGCCAGCGGGCCGCCGGAGCTTGCGCCGCCCGCGCCGCCAATGACCATGTAGATGAGGTCGAACGCCTTGAAGGAGCCGATGAAGGACATGATGGTCAAAAAGAAGATGGTGGGAGAGATCAGCGGCACGGTGATGCGCAGGAACCGCTTGATTGGCCCCGCGCCGTCAATGGCGGCCGCTTCGTAGTACGTGACGGAGATGTTTTGCAGCGCGGCCAGCAGGATGATCATGTTGTAGCCGATGGATTGCCACACGCTGATGAAAATGATCACCGGCATGATCAGCGACGGGCTGCTCATCCAATTGGAGCCGGGAATCCCGATGCTGCCAAGTACCTGGTTCAAAAGGCCGTAGCGGGAATTGAGAATCCATTGCCAGACCGAGGCGATTGCCGCGGGCATGCAGACATAGGGAAGGAAAAAGATGGTGCGGAAAACGGACTTGCCCCGAATCTTGCTGTTGAGCATGGCGGCCACGATGCAGGAGATGACGATGGACAGCGGCACGCTGCCGATCGCGTAGTAGAGCGTGTTGATGAACTCATACTTGACGACGGCGTCGGAAAGAAGCTCCCTGTAGTTGCTCAATCCGATGAACCGGGGCGGCTGGGCCACGTTCCAGCTGGCAAAGCTCATCACAAAGGTTGTAATGAGCGGCACGGCGGTGAAGACCAACACGCCGACGACGCCTGGAACGACGAACAAAAGGCCCCAGCGCGCCTCATTTTTTTCCGCGCGGCTCATTCTGCGGCGGGCTGCTTTTGCGCTTGCGCTGATCAATTGCTTTTCTCCTCCTTGGGTCCGTCAAAGCTTTCGATGGCCTTGATAACCTCCAATGTTCTATTCCGGATCGGGCGGAAGGCATCGGGGCAGGGAAAGCGGTCGAGCTTGTCCGCGACAAACGCGCAGTAAAGGCGCAAGGCTGATTCCGATACCCGGCGCGGCGGCGTGATGCGGACAAAGTTCTCGTGGTACAGCAAAGACAGCGTTTCTTCGCCCAGGCCGAGGCCTTCCAGCGCGGCACGCATCGCCCGGGGCTTTTTGTGCGCTTCGGACCAGTCGGCGCATACGCCGGTGCAGGCGAAAAGCAGGCGTTCGGCATGGGCTCTGATGAATTCGCCCCAGACGGCGGGGCGGCCGGCTATGTCGCGGTACGTGCTGCCGGCCGGCGCAATGTCGAAATACAGGTTGGGATAGGCGGAAAGCAGCCGCTCCATGTGTTTAAGGTCCGGCGGCAGGTAGCCCATCTGCGGGATGATGATGTTCAGGCCCGGATGGGCGGCGATCACGGCGGTCACTTCGCTATAAAGCTGTTGCCAGGAGGCGTGCGTCAGGTCGCCGAAGAACCAGCCGTGGCCGACCTGGTCCTCTGTCGCGGCGTTCAGGTCCCAGAATTCCGGCGGATCGGCCAGATGAAGGGCCAGCGGCAGGTCCTTCTGCTCCAGGGTCTGGTAAAACGCGCCGTACAGCGCGTGCGTCAGCGGGATGCTGCCGCAAACCTTGCGCGCATTGGGCTTGCCCTCATACATCTTGTATCCGTCCGCGCCGATGGCCGCCATGCGCTGCGCTTGCGCCGCGAAGCCGAAATCGGCGTGGCCGGTGCCGGGCAAATGATAATCCAGCCCCGCGTAGACGTACGTGCCGGTCGGGTAGGTGAGCTTGTAGAGGAACGCCAGCAGGTTGCGGTGGATGGCGTTAAAGCCCTCGCAGGTATTGACGGCGAAACAAACGCCGTCAAACCCGCACCGCGCGAACGCGGCGTGCATTTCAGCCAGCATTTCGGGCAACGGGCGGCCGTTGTCGACGACATGCACGTGAGAATCGATCACTCGCATGGCAAGGCCTACCAACCCATGGCGTAGGCTTGCCGCTCCTCTTTTGCGGAGGCGGCGCCTTCGACCATGCCGTTTTTGGGGTTCAGGCGCACCGCGCACGACTCGCCGCCGTTATAGGCCTCCACGGGGATCATCTTATGTCCGCGGGCCAGCAGCTCGTTGACGGTCGGGGCGGGCAGCGGCTCGTAGAAGACATAGCCGCGGTCGGCATTGTGCGGATAGAAGGAGTTACGAAAGTGCGTGGTGTAGAAGGTTGGCGCGTCGAGCGCGTCCTGCATGTACATATCAAACTCGGCAAGGTTCAGGAAGGTCTGCAGGCCCCATTGATCCTGGTTGTCGCCGCCGGGGGAGCCGAAGGCCATCCAGGGCTTGCCGTCCTTGAAGGCCATCGAAGGCGTCAAGGTGGCGCGCGGGCGCTTGCCGGGCGCGAGGCTGTTGGCGTGGCCTTCCTTCATATAGAACATCTGGCCGCGCGTGGACAGCTGCAGCCCGACGCCCGGCACCCGCGGGTTGGAGCGGATCCACCCGCCGCTGGGCGTGGACGACATCATGAAGCCCTCCGCGTCCACGGCGTCCAGGTGCGTCGTGTCGCCGCGCGCGTCGCTTTTGCCGCCGGAGTCAAAGAGGTCGTCGTCCCACATCTTGCCGAGGTTGGCGTCGCTTAGGTCAACCTCCGCCCGGCGCCGTTCGGCGTACGCGTCGCTGAGCAGCATGTCAAAGGGAACGGTTGAAAAGCGCTCGTCGCCGTAGTAGCGATTGCGGTCGTTGTAGGCGATCTTCATGCATTCCACCAGCGTGTGAATGTAGCGCACGCTGTTATGGCCCATGGCTTTGAGGTCAAAGCCCTCCAGAAGCTTCAGCGACTGCAGCAGCACCGGACCTTGCGTCCAGGGGCCGCACTTGAACACCTGGAAATTGCGGTAACGGACGGTCTTGGGTTCCTCCACGATGGTTTGATAGTTTGCCAAATCCTCAAGCGTCATCAGACAGGCGCTGTTTCCGGACCCGTCGTCCAGCGCGAAGCTGCGGCAATACTCGATTATCTCCTTTGCGATATCGCCGCGGTAGAAGCGGTCGATGGCGGCCTGAATCCCCTTTTCGCGGTTGCCGTCCGCGGCGGCGGCACGGTAGGCGTCCGCCATTCTCTGGTATGTCGTGCCCATATCGGGCTGCTTGATCAGTTCGCCCAGCTTGGGGGCCTTCCCGTCCTTTAAAAAGACGCGGCCGTTCTCGGGAAGTTGTTTCGTGAACAGGCCGTCTTCGGTCGTGGAGAGATACTCGCGCAGCCCTTCATAGCAGGGGTACCCGTCGAAGCAAATCTCCACAGCGGGCTGAAGCACCTCGTCCAGCGGCAGCGTGCCGAACATCGAAAGCGCCGTACAAAACGCGCCGATCTGCGAAGGCACAATCGCGCCTAGGTAACCAAAGCCCGGGATGGACTTGATCCCCCGCTGGCGCAGCCAGTCGATGGTCAGCGCTTTGGGCGCGGTGCCAACGCCGCTGATGGCGAAAGCCTTTCCCAGCTTTGGCGAATAGACCAGCGTGGGCGCCTCGCCGCCGATGCCGTTTTTGTGGGGTCTAAGCGCGGCCAGCGCGAAGCCCGCGGCGACGCCCGCGTCGATCGCGTTGCCGCCTTTGGCGAGCATCCGGATGCCCGCCGCCGTGGCCAGATAATGCCCGGCCGCGACAACCGCCTTGGTGCTGCTGACTGTGGGACGGGAATGGAAGGCCGGCCAAATGTACATGCTGCGTGTGATGGGCATAGTTTCGCTTCCCTTCGTGACTGGCAATGACGCTATTTAGCCGGCTGCGCGGCGCGCAACGGGCAACTTTTGTTGAGGAGGAGTATACAACAATGTTTACACAATATCAATAGGGGTGTAAACTGATTTTAAATCATTGTGCAAATTGTACTGATAAATTGATTAAAAATTATCCCATATGCATTCAAGGGCAAAAAGGGATTTTGATGCCGACCGAATCGCCGCGCAAGGGAAAGCGAAAAAATTCACTGGAAATATGAGGGGATCTTGACAATTTGAGGGAAAGAGCGGCTTTGCCATACGGCGGGATGGGCGGCAGATGTGTACAAAATCACATGCCCGAAAGAAAAAAGCAGCCGGCAAAACATTGTGCGATACGGCTGATATTTTGAAAAGCATTTGGGTGCATTTCACGCGAAAAATGTAAATGCCGCGCCATTTTTGAGGTTGACAAAACACAGGAAGTGGCATATAGTATAAAAAATTACAGCCCCCGGCGGCAAGGGCTCATGGATTGGCGGCCGGTGCGGATGTATGCAAACCGTGCGCAAAACGGTACGGAAGAAACGCGATGTAAACGCGTAAACATCTTTCCCGTGCCGTAACGGATAGAGGTGTGTGGATTTGAAGGCTACGATGGCGCAGGTCGCCGAATTGGCGGGCGTTTCCAAAACGCTGGTTTCGCGCTATTTGAACAGCAAGTCAGGCGTTAGCGCCGAAAGCGCCGCGCGCATCCAGGAAGCGATTGAAAGGCTGAAATACCGGTTGCCGACAGCCGGGGAGGCGCGCGTGATCGCGCTGATTCTGGACGATGTGTCGCTATTTCACGGCGAATTGATCCGCGCCTGTTCCGACGTGGCGCTGGAAAACGGATACGTGTTAATGGTGGTGGACGGGTTTGACGACGGCTCGATCAAGGAAAGGGCGGCCTCCATCCTCGCGCGCGGTTGTGTCAAGGGCGTGATTGTCTACGGCAGCGCGGCGCAGGACAGGCGGGCGATCGACACGCTGACGCAGGCCGGCATTCCGCTGGTGCTCGTCGAGAACGATTTGCCGGATGTCAAGATCGAAAAAATCCTGGTCGACAACTTTAACGCCCAGTATACCATCACGCAATACCTGATCGACCGCGGGTTTCGCGACCTGCGCATCATCCCGTGGGACGTGTCGACCAGGGCGGGGACGGAGCGCCTCTCCGGGTTTCTGGCGGCGCTTCGGGACAACGCCCTCACGCCGGGCAACAGCTATCTGTACCCGCCGGAAAAATGGGGGTACGCCAGCGTGTTCAACATCGTCAAGCGCCTGTATGAAATCGACGACCTGCCCGAGGCGTTCGTCTGCAGCGGCGATACGAACGCCGCGTATGTGCTGGCCTCCTGCATACAGCTAGGCATCCCCGTGCCGGAGCGTGTTTCCGTCACAGGGTTTGACGGCGTGCTGTCCGACCGGTTCTTCACGCTGAACGCCCGGATCACCACCATGCGCCAGCCGCTGCGGGAAATGGGGCTGTGCGCGGCCAGGCGCCTGCTCCGGCACATCGACCACCCCGGGACGCCGCCGGAGACCAGCATTTTTCACGCCCGCCTGGTGGAGGGCGACACCACCTCCGACTTGCGCCGGGTCAGCGCCGAGGCGTCCGTGGCGGCGACGTCCTGAAAAGCCGGGAGCCTGCGCGGTCGATAACGCCACAGAACAAATGGAGGGAAGCGAAGGATGAAGGTTTGCATCGTGGGGGCCGGCAGCTCCTATACGCCGGAACTGTTTGAAAAAATGGCGGAAATCAGGGACCACTTCCCCATCGACACCGTCACGCTGATGGACATCGACGAAAAGCGGCTGGAAGCGGTGACGGCGTTCTGCAAGCGGTACGCAAGGCACCTGGGGCTGTCGGTCGCCATCGAGCACACGGCGGACCTTCTGCGCGCGGTGGACGGCGCGGATTTTGTCAATGCCCAGATTCGCGTGGGGGGCAATGCGTGCCGTGTCCGGGATGAAAAAATCCCGCTGTCGATGGGCGTGATCGGGCAGGAAACGACCGGCCCCGGCGGGTTCATGAAGGCGCTGCGCACCGTCCCGGCGATGCTGGAGATTGCCGGAGCGATCGAGCGATACGCGCCGGGCGCGTGGCTGATCAACTATACAAACCCGACCGGCATCGTCTCGCAGGCCCTCCATGACAACACCGCGGTGCGCTGCGTGGCTTTGTGCGCCGGCGGCCTCAGGCCTGCCTGGCGCGCCGCCGAGGCGCTGGGCGTGAACGCGGAGGACGTGCAGTACGATATCTTCGGCCTGAACCATTTGAATTACGCCTACAACGTCACGGTGCGCGGCCGGCCCCTGACGCCCGACGAATTGGCGCGCGTCTCCGCCAATGTCAGCGAGGTGTCGGCCGAGCTGAGCAGGAAGCTGGGCGCGATTCCCAGCGGCTATCTGCAATACTATTATCACCGCGACAAAAAACTGAAGGCGCTGCAGGAAGCCCCCCTGACGCGGGGCGAGCGGGTGCTGGAATTGGAAAAGGAGATTTACGAGGATTTCCTGAACCCGCAATTCGAGCAGAAGCCGCCGTCGCTGAAAAAGCGGGGCGGCGGCGGGTATTCCGCCGTGGCGATGCGCGCGATGGACGCCATCTGGAACAACCGGGATACCTGGGCGGTGGTCAACGTGCCAAACCACGGCGTGTTCCGCTTCCTGCCCGACAACGCGGTGATCGAAACCGGCGTGCTGATCAACGCCAACGGTGTAAAGCCGGTTACGGCCGCGCCGCCGCCCAAGGCGGTCTGGGGGCTGGTGGCGATGGTCAAGAACTATGAGATGCTGACGGCGGAAGCGGCCGTCACCGGCGACCGCGACACCGCCGTGCTGGCGTTGACCCACCACCCGCTGGTGGGCGACTATGATCTGGCAGTGGCGCTGTTTGACCGCATGCTGGAGGCAAACAGGGAATTCCTTCCCCAGTTCCGCTAAATCTTCGCATACGCACGGGAGGGCTCAGATGCCGTACATCATGGGCATTGATCAGGGAGGTACCAAGACCGACGTCGCCATCGCCGATGATCAGGGCAACATTTTGTCGGTCGCCAACGACCGCGACTGGACGCCGGTGCAGGGTGAGCGCCGCGCCGTGCGGATGCTGCGCATCCGGTACGCCGCCGAAAAAGCGGCGGCGAGGGCGGGGATATCGCTAGGCGACATCGACCGGGTGTCGGGAAGCTGCAACGGCGCGGACTGGCCCTTCGAATACCCGATCGGGCGCAAGAATATCCGCAACACGTTGGGCGTTAAGCAGGTGCGGCTGTACAACGACTGCATCGGCGCTTTGCGGGGCGGCACCGAGGTGCGCGGGCGGGACTGCGCCGTGCTCTGCCTTGGAACCGGCGGCAATTGCGCGGTTTTCAACCGGGAAGGGGAAGAACACATCTACGCGTACTATTTGAAGAGCATTCATCAGGGCGCGGGCGCGATCGGCCGCTTTGTGTTTGAAGCCGTGTTTGATGCGCAAGCCGGCCTGGCGCCTCCCACGGCGCTGACCGGCCTGCTGCTGGAAGCCACCGGGTACGCCAGTGTGGAGGACCTATTCATCGCCATCACCACCGGGCCTACGGAGGACGCGAAGCCTTGGACGCCCGTGTACAAGCAATTCAGCCCGCTTCTTTTTCAGGGGGTGGGCCGCGGAGACCCGGTTTCGCTGCAATACCTGGAAGGTTTCTGTCAGGGGTTGGCGCGGTATGTCATCGTGGCCGCCAAAAAGCTTGGCATGCAGCAAAGGGACATCATGGTCGTGCTGTCGGGCGGGGTATTGAAGAGCGGCTCGATCATGGTGGAGTTGATTCAGAAGAACCTTGCCTTGGCGCTGCCCGGCGCGCGGTGCGTCAACGCGGAGTTCGAGCCGGTCGTCGGCGCGCTGCTGATGGAGTACGACCAAATCTACCCCGACGGCGTGCCGGAGCAGGTGATGCAGCGCTTGCGCGCAAGCTGCGTCGAGCACAACCTGTACCGCGCGGTATTCCAGGGGCTGGTGGAGGAGAGCTATAACTGAGGGCCGCGAAGGAGGAAAAGCTGCCCGCGCGCCAGCTTCCCGGCTGCGCTCTGCGCCGGCCGGAGCGCGCCGCGAGGCAACCGCGGTACGCTGGCGGGTATCCGGCCGATGACGGGGCCGAGGGGCGCGCCGTGTACTGCTTGGATCTCTTTTCGCCGGCCGCCACGGCGACCCGCTTTCCCGCTTTTGCATGACGTTCAAAGGCCCCGGCGCTTGCCCGCGCTCCGCTTTCAAGCGCTTCTTGGGCATGTTTTTTCTCATCGCACCTCTCTAATTCGTTTTTTGTTTTCATTTTAGCAGCGGACATTTGTGCGTTCAATGTGCGTTCAATTCGTTTTCTCAGCCAATTGTTGATGGTTTCACTTATTTGGGAAAATCAGAAATATCGACTCGTTTTGTTTCATCGCGCGTAAACGCCGGGAGGACAAAGGCGCCGCCTCCGCTTGCATATATCCGCAGACTGATATAAAATGATCTTGAATAATTCCGTCGAGGTGAAGAATGTGAATGATTTTACCCTGTATCAGCCCACCTATTATGTCTTTGGAAGGGATACGCAATCGCAAACCGGTGATTTGGTCAAGCGCTTTGGCGGCACCAGGGTTTTGGTGCACTATGGCGGCGGTTCTGTCATCCGCTCGGGTCTATTGGACCAGGTGCGCGATTCGCTGAAGGGAGCGGGCATTCCTTTTGTCGAATTGGGGGGTGCGCTTCCCAATCCCCGCAGCGGTCTGGTTTATACGGGCATCCAATTGTGCCGCGAAAAAGGCATTGATTTTGTTCTTGGCATAGGCGGCGGAAGCGCCATTGATTCCGGCAAGGCCATTGCGCTCGGGGCATGCTATGACGGCGATTTTTGGGATCTCTTCGCCGGCAAAGCCGTGCCGGAGGCCAGCCTCAAGCACGGCTGCGTGTTGACCCTGCCCGCCACCGGCACCGAAGGTTCGAATTCCGCCGTCATCACGCAGGAAAACGGAATGATCAAGCGCGGGCTGGGCACCGATTTCAACCGCCCCACCTTCTCGATCCTCAACCCTGAACTCACCTATACCCTGCCGGAGTTCCAGACAGCATGCGGCATTGTCGACATGATGGCCCATATTCTGGAACGGTATTTCACCAACACCAGCGATGTCGACCTGACCGACCGCCTATGCGAAGCCGTGCTTCAGGCGATCATCAAGGCCGGCCCGGTTGCGCTGAAGGACCCCGCGAACTACGAGGCGCGCGCTTCGCTGATGTGGGCCGGCGTGGTCGCGCATAACGGCTCGCTGGGCGTCGGCCGGCAGGACGACTGGGCAAGCCACAACATCGAGCATGAGCTGAGCGCGCTTTACGATGTCGCGCACGGCGCGGGGCTCGCGGTCGTATTCCCCAACTGGATGCGTTATGTGGTCGACAGGCATCCCATGCGCTTTGCGCAGTACGCGGTGCGTGTCTGGAACTGCGAGATGGATTTTGAGCACCCCCGGAACACGGCCCTGGAGGGAATCGAGCGCACAAGCGCATTCTTCAAAAGCCTGGGCATGCCGTTGACGTTTCAGGACATCGGCGCAAAAAAGGAAGACATTCCTCTGATGACCGAAAAGGCCCGCGCGGACGCGCAAGGCCTGCTGGGGAATTTCGAGCGCTTGACCAAAGAGGACATTTCCAATATCTACCATCTGTGCTGTAGATGACGTTCGCTTTCCCGGTGCCTGGTTTTGAACGGGCTTTGCGGACAGAGGACAGCCCTGACGGCGAAAGGCCGTGCGCGAATGGATAGAGGGAAGGGTGATCCTCCGCCCGTCTTCGATATTTGAATGCCTTGGAGGAATCGGGGGTACCCCGGAACCCGAAGCCGAAGCGCGTGCGCTTCGGCTTCGGGCTTGCCCGCCGGCGCGCTGATGCTTTCCCTGCCCCGGCTTGGCGGACACATCCCTTCGCCTGATTGCTGCCGCAGCTCAATCTCAATGATGAATTGATGCGTCCCTTTTCCGCTCCCCTTTTTCTTTCAACTTATCCAATATATATTGTGGTTCCACACGAAACATACGCCGGATGTACAAAAGGTGTTGACGCCATTTCGCATATTTGCTATACTGTTATCATATTCAAGGTGCCCATCAATATCATTCAATGGAGGTAAACATGAAGAGATTCGTATTCGTCTTTCTTGTCGCCGCGTTGCTTCTGAGCGCTGTCGGCGCAGGGGCGGAGACCATCCGCCTGCAGCTCAACGACACAAACACCAGCGAGCACCCCACGGGCATGGCGGACGCGCATTTTGCGCAGTTGGTCAAGGAGCGCACCGAAGGCAGGATAGAGATCGAGGTGTTCACCGGCGGAACGCTCTATGGCTCCGAGCCCGAGGCCATCGAAGCCCTGGTGATCGGCGACCTGGCGTTTGCCCGCGTGGCCTCCGGGCCTGTGGCCGAATTCGTTCCGGAGCTCAACGCGTTTCAGATGCCGTATATCTTCAAAAGCCAGCAGCATATGTGGAGCGTCCTGGACGGGGAGATCGGACAGGACATCCTGGCGGGCATTCAGGCCTCGGGGTCCGGCATGATTGGCCTTTGCTTCTATGATTCGGGCAGCCGCTCTTTCTACACAAGGGAAATGGTCACCGTGCCCGCCGACCTGGCTGGCAAGAAGATCCGCATGATGGACAACCGCACCATGGTGCATATGACGGAGCTGCTTGGCGCAACGCCGGTTGTCGGCATCGGCCCCAGCGATATCTTCGGCGCGATCACCACGGGCACCATCGACGGCGCTGAGAACAATTACACCACCTACTACACGAAGGGCGACTACAAGGCGGCCAAATATTACGTGGTGGACGGCCATCTGCGTACCCCCGAGGTGCTTCTGGCCTCTGAGGCGGCGCTGCAAAACGCGGGCCTGAGCGAGGAAGACATCCAATTGCTCAAGGATATCGCCAAGGAGACGACGGCGTATCAGATTGAGGTTTGGAACGATCTGGAGGCCACGTATAAGCAGGCGCTGCTCGATGACGGCGTTGTCGTGACGGAACTTACGGGCGAGCAGATCGCGCTGTATCAGGAAAAGGTCCTGCCCATGTGGGAAGATCCCGAATACGGCGGCAAGTATGCCGAACTGATTGAGAAGATCGTCGCCATCGGCGAAGGCCTGTAGACCATAGGCGATAGGGGGGAAGGGAAATCGCGCGACGGTTTCCCTTCCCTACTTATTATATTCAGCGATGGCGTTCCGGAAAGGACGAGGAAAATGTCTCAATTCTCATCCATCATCTTGAAGATCGATCGATTTTTGCACAGAATTCTGCTCGTCATCGCCCAGCTGTCGCTCATCGGCATGACGGCACTCCTATGCGTCACGGTATTCTTTCGGTTTGTTCTGAACTCCGGCATCATATGGGCCGAGGAGGTGCCGCGCACGCTGGTCGCGATGTTTGCCTTTCTCGCGTGCGCGATGGGGGTGCGGGACGATTTTCATATCAGCCTCGGCATTGTTTACAATCGCTTTCCCGAAGGAGGCAAGGGGCGGCTGATTTTTGACTGGATCCGTCACATCAGCACATTTGTATTTGGCCTCATTTTGCTGATCTACGGCAGCAACCTGGTGTCGCAATTGGGCAGGTTTACGATGCCCGCGACAAAGTGGCCGCGCTCCGTGCAATATATTTCCCTGCCCATCGCCGGAATCATGATCATGCTTGATTCCTTGCTGCGCCTGTTCCGCTTGATCGGCCCGGATGACCTGCTATACTCCGAGCGGGAAAAAGAGTATAAGGTCAAGCATTTGAAGGATATGCGGGAGCAGGAAAGGGAAGGTGACAATTGATGGATACGTACACCCTGGGCATCATCGTATTGTTCGGCTCTTTCTTTTTGCTGATGCTTCTACGCATTCCCGTCGCGATCTGCCTGCTTTTGTCCGCGGTTGCCAGCGCGCTCACCGTGGGGCAGGGCATCAGCACCCTGGTGCAGCAAATGGTCAAGGGGATCGATAGTTTTTCATTGCTGGCGATTCCGTTCTTCATCCTGATGGGTGAATTCATGAACGTTGGCGGCATATCGAACAAAATCGTGGACCTGGCAAACCTGGCTGTCGGCCGTTTTCGCGGAGGGCTCGCCTATATCAACTGCCTGGACTCCATGTTCTTTGGCGGGCTGTCGGGTTCCTCGGTCGCCGACGTATCGTCCCTTGGGTCCATCGTCATCCCGATGATGAAGGAACAGGGCTATGATGAGGATTTTGCTGTCGGCCTGACGGTGACGACCTCCTGCCAGGCCGCGCTCATTCCGCCCAGCCATAACATGGTGATCTATGCGCTTGCGGCGAACTTGGGGGGAATGATCCCGAACCTTCTGTATGGCGGGCTGATCCCCGGCGTGCTCTTGGGGCTATCGCTCATGGTGATCTCCTTCCTGTTTGCGCGCAAGTACAAATTTCCCCGCTGCGAGCCGATCCCCAAGGGCCAGCGGCTGAAAATCCTGCTGGACGCCATTTTGCCGATGATGATCTTCGTAATCATCATGGGCGGCATTGCGGCGGGGGTCTTTACCGTAACGGAGTCCGCTGCCGTCGCGTGCTTGTATACCTTCCTGCTTACCTATTTCATCCTCCGTTCGGCCAAGCTGAAAACCCTGCCGACCGTGCTGAAGAACGCCCTCAAAACGCTTGCCATCGTCTTGACGCTGATCGCAACGGCCAAGGCCTTCTCGTACATGATGACCTTGCTGCACGTGCCGGCGATGCTCACCAATGCGCTGATCGGTTTGTCGCATAGCCCAATCGTCATCCTGCTGCTCATCAACGCGATGCTGCTTGTTCTGGGCTGCTTCATGGACATGGCGCCGCTGATTCTGATCATGACGCCGATCCTCCTGCCCGTGGTGACAAGCCCGGCCATTGGGATGAGCCCGATCCATTTCGGTGTGATGATGATCCTCAACCTTTCGGTGGGCCTGTGCACACCGCCCGTCGGCAGCGCGCTGTATGTAGGGTGCGCGATCGGCGGCACGCCCATTGAACGAACGTCCAAGAACATGCTGCCCTTGTATGCCGCCATGGTTGTAATGCTGCTGCTTGTGACATTCATCCCGCAGCTTTCCCTGTGGTTGCCGGGGCTCATGTTCTGATTCGCGGTTCGCATCCGCACGAAAGCCCCCCTATGCCTCATAGGGGGGCTCAAACCGTTGACAAACTGCGGTTTGTCAACGGTTTGGAAGGGATTCGGCCTGAA
>CAZUIA010000064.1:11183-13118 GCA_964620835.1 uncultured Oscillospiraceae bacterium | reverse complement strand
CGCCTTTTACGCGTCCTTCTTCTTTTTCTTGTCCTCGCTGATGCCCAGGACATCGCGGCCGTCATAGTATCCGCAATGCTTGCAGACACGGTGGCTCAGCTTCATCTTCTGGCAGCGGGGGCACTTGATGATGCTGGGGGCGGAAATTTTCCAATTTGCCTGGCGGCTGTGTTTTCTCGCCTTGGAAATTTTGCCTTTCGGTAGGGCCATGAATCACACCTCGCTTTCATCCTCGGTCAGCAACTGCTGCAATGCCGAAAAAGGATGCTTGGTTTCCGCTTCCATCCGGCATGTACACGATGTCGTATTTCGGTCCGCCCCGCAGTGGGGACAGAGGCCTTGGCAATCCCGCGCGCACAGCCAGCGCATCGGCAGCGCGAGCTGGGCGGCATCCTGCGCCATGGCGGCGGGATCAATCCACGCGCCGTCATAGGCGTACAGATCGGGATCGCCGGGATCTTTAGAGAGGGAAAAGACCGCGTCAAACGATGTATGGAACGTGTCCTTGACCGGCTTTAAGCACAGCGAGCACCGCGAAGCGGCGGTGAACGCCATGTTGCCGCGCAGGTGAACCGTTTCGCCCACGCTGGCATAAGAGCCGGTAAGCTCCGCCGGCACGGGGAACGTCACTGCCTCGCCAAGCACCTCGGTGCCCGGCAGGTCCAGCGTTCCCGCAAAGGGGATCTCCTCCCCTTCGGCCGCCAGCGCTTTGGATACATCAAGCCGCATGCTATACCTCATCAAAACGAACCGCGTGTCATTATATCGTCCGGGGGCTTGTTTGTCAAGAATGATTTCATAAGGCCGTTGACAAACTGCGGTTTGTCAACGGGAGGAGGGAACGGGGAATTCGGCCTGAAAACGCCGCGGCGTTTTCCGGGCGGCCTCAGGCAGAAAGGACAGATTCCTCCGGCTTCGCCTCTGGAATCTGCGCAAATCCACCGTACATGCCGCTGGATTTGATTTGATTCGAGAGGGGCTCTGGCCCCTCTCGAGCTCTCCCGGGGCTTTTTCAACGGGCTGGGGAACGAAGGATTTCTTACGCCTTGGCGATGATTTCCTGCGTATCCCGGGCGATCGCCAGTTCCTCGTCCGTGGGCACGATGAGCACCTTTACGCGGCTTTCGGGCGTTTGCAGGAACACCGCCTTGCCGCGCGTCATGTTCTTTTCCTCGTCAAGCTTAATGCCGAGGAAGTCGCAGTCCTGAAGGATCAGGTGGCGGGCCTCGTGGCTGTTTTCCCCGATGCCGCCCGTGAACACGACGGCATCCAGCCCGTTCATCGCGGCGGCGTACGCGCCGATGTACTTGCGGATGCGGTAGGCAAACACCTCGCTGGTGCGCTCGCCGGCCTCCTCGCCCTGCTCGGCGGCCGCGCAGATGTCGCGCCAGTCGCTCGAAAGGCCGCCCGACACGCCTAGCATGCCCGATTTTTTGTTGTACACGCTCGTAATTTCGGAGACCGTCTTGTTTTCGGCGGCGCAGAGGAACTCGGTGATCGCCGGGTCCATATCGCCGGCGCGGGTGCCCATCAGCACGCCCTCCAACGGGGTCAGACCCATCGTGGTATCCACGGACTTGCCGCCGTCCACCGCGGTGATGGACGAGCCGTTGCCGAGGTGGCAGACGACCAGCTTCAGGTCCTTTTGAGGCTTGCCGAGCATCTCGGCCGCCTTGGCGGAGACGAAGCGGTGGCTGGTGCCGTGAAAGCCGTATCTGCGGACGCGAAGGCGCGTATAATACTCGTACGGCAGGCCGTAGAGATACGCGCGGCGCGGCATGGTCTGGTGGAAGGCCGTGTCAAACACCGCGACCATGGGGACGCCCGGCATCACGGCGGCGCACGCGCGGATGCCGACCAGGTTCGCGGGGTTGTGCAGCGGCGCCAGCGGCACGTTTTCCTCGATGGCCTTCATCACCTCGTCCGTGATCAGGG
>CAZUIA010000064.1:0-11173 GCA_964620835.1 uncultured Oscillospiraceae bacterium | reverse complement strand
CCACCGCGTTGACGCAGGACATATCCTTGACCGCGCCCTTTTCCGGGTCCGTCAGCGCGCGCACGACGGCCTCAAAGGCGACGGTATGGTTCTTCAGCGGCGTCACGAGCGCGTATTCGCTGCCGTTTGCCTTTTGCTTGATGCAGGAGCCGTCGATGCCGATGCGGTCGCAAATGCCCTTGGCCAGGACCGATTCGGTGTTCATGTCGATCAGTTGGTATTTCAGCGAGGACGAGCCCGCGTTGATGACAAGAATGTTCATGAAAAGTCCCCTCCTTCTAGTTTGCGCTGGCAGCCGTGACCGCCGTGACGTCCACGATGTCCTGGACGCTGCAGCCGCGCGACAGGTCGTTCACGGGCTTTTGAAGGCCCTGGATGATCGGCCCAATGGCGATTGCGCCGGCCAGGCGCTGCACCAGCTTGTAGCCGATGTTGCCCGCCTGCAGGTCCGGGAATACGAGCACATTGGCGTGGCCCGCCACGGGGCTGCCGGGGCTTTTGAGCTGGCCCACGGACGAAACCAACGCCGCGTCGGCCTGCAGCTCGCCGTCCACGAGCAAATCCGGCGCAAGCTCACGCACCTTTTGCGTGGCCTCCTGCACCTTTGTGACGAGCTCATGCTTGGCGCTGCCCTTGGTGGAGAAGGAGAGCATGGCGACCTTGGGTTCAAGGCCGACGAGCGCCCTGCCGGTCTGCGCGCTGGCGATGGCGATGGAGGCCAGCTCGTCCGCGGTGGGGCTTGGGATGACGGCGCAGTCCGCGAAGATCAGCACGCCGTTTGCGCCGTACTCGGTCTTTTCGCATTCCATCAGGAAGCAGCTGGACACGGACGTGATGCCGGGGGCCGTCTTGATGATCTGCAGCGCCGGGCGCAGGGTGTTGCCGGTGGAGTTGATCGCGCCGGCCACCATGCCGTCCGCCTCGCCCAGCTTGACCATCATCGTGCCGAAATACAGCGTGTTTTCGGACACCAACTTGAAGGCCTCCTCGGGCGTCATGCCCTTTGCCTTGCGGATTTCATACAGCGCCTGGGCGTACTTTTGCGTGCGCGCATCCGTGGCGGGGTCCGCAATGGAGACGCCGGCGAGGTCCACGCCGTATTGCGCCGCTTTTTCGCGGATTTCCGCCGCGGAGCCTACGAGCGTGACGCGGGCGATGCCCTGCGAAACGATCTGTGCCGCGGCCTGGACGGTTCTGTCCTCGGCGCCCTCGGGCAGCACAATATGCCGGTTCGCCGCCTTCGCCTTCACCCGAATTTGTTCCATGACAGACATTCCCAAAACCTCCCTGATGTGGTATGATACCTGTTGAACGGTTGTGTTAAATCCCAAACATTCTCATTATACAGGATTTCATCCACTTTGAAAAGGGGCAGCATGCTTGTTTGCGGCGTGATTTGCGAATACGACCCATTCCACAACGGACATGCGTACCATCTGCGCGCCGTGCGCGAAAAAACCGGATGCGACTATATTGTGTGCGCAATGAGCGGACATTTTACGCAGCGCGGCCGCGCGGCGCTCCTGGACAAGTGGGCGCGCGCGCAGATGGCGCTTCTGTCGGGCGCCGACGCGGTGTTCGAACTGCCCGCGCTGTTTGCCGTTCGGGACGCGGAACGCTTTGCGCGCGGCGGGGTGGCGCTGCTTCATGCGCTGGGCGTGGTGACGCACCTGGGGTTTGGCAGCGAAACGGGCGAGCTTGCGAAGCTTTTCGCGCTGGCCCGCGCGGCGGAAGCGCCGGAGACGATTCGCCGCGGCCTTGCAAAGGGGCAGACGCTGGCCCGCGCCCGCGGCGAAGCCATGGGGTTTTCGGACGGCGCGCCCAATGACGCGCTCGCGGTCGAGTATGTAAAGGCGATCGACCGGTTCGCGCGGGGCATGGAGCCGGTGGCCATTCGCCGCCTGGGCGGCGGGTACCATGACCCGGCGATGGGGGGGATGGCGTCCGCGACGGCGGTGCGCGCGGCCCTTTCAAGGGGCGAGGACGTGTCCGGCGCAATGCCCGAAGCGGCGCACGCGGTGCTGGCGGAGCGGCTTTCGGAGGGCGCGTGCCAGCGGGAGGGCGCCTTGGACACGGCGCTGCTTTTCACGCTTCGGACGATGACGCCCGAGGCGCTGCGCAGGATCGCCGACGTGGGCGAGGGGCTGGAAAACCGGCTGCTGCGCGCGGCGCAGACGGCGAACAGCCGGGAGGATCTGCTGAAAAAGGTGAAATGCAAGCGGTATACCTACGCACGCCTGTCGCGTATCCTGACACAGGCGCTGCTTGGCTTGACCCGGGAGTTGGCGGACGAAAGCCCGCTGCCCGCGTACGCGCGGCTGCTCGGCTTTCGGAGGAAGGCCCGGCCGCTTCTGGCCGAGATCGGCAAAAGGGCGTCCGTGCCGGTCGTGACGCGGGCAGCCCCGTTTTTGCAAAAGGGCGGCGCGCCCTTTGCGCTGGATGTGCGCGCGGGGGATGTATGGGCGCTGGGCGTTCAGGCGGACGCGCTCCGGGGCGGGCGGCGGGACCTGACGCAGCGCGTTTTGATCGTGGAATCCTGACACCAATTTTAAGAAGATACAAAAACATGGAGGGCACGCATGCAGGAAGGGAGCCAGAACCTACTGTACTTTGCCTATGGGGAACATATGAACGAAGCGGAGATGAAGCGGACATTCCCGGACGCGCGCATGGTCGGCCTGACGCGGCTGCCCGGGTATTCGCTCTGCTTTGTCGGCCGGGACGGCATGGCCCGCGCCGCCGTGGAGCCGAACAGCGGTGCGAGCGTGCCGGGGCGCGTGTGGTCGCTGAGCGAGGCGCACGCCGACGCGCTGGACAAGATCGCGGACGACCCGTATTTCGCGCGCCGGGAGATTCGCATGGTGACGCTCGGCGACATGAAGCTGCCGGTGCTGGTGTACATCACGGCGCCGGGGCAGGCGCGCGGGCGGCCCGGGTTTGTGACGTACGACGTGATGCGCGAGGCGTACGAGTCGGCCGGGGAGGACGTGGAGGCGCTCAAACGGCTGGCGATGCAGAGCAAGCCGTAGGGCGTGGCGCGCGGGGAAGCGCGGCATAGACGTAAGGATATAGGGGCCGGCCCTTTCATACCGATGGCAAATAGACCATTGCAAACAGGCGGCCATGGTGCGGCGGATGTTTTTGCAAGCCGTACGCTTCAATGGATGCAAAGTGAACCGACGGGCCGGAGGCGATGGCGCCGTCAGTCGTTGATCGCCTCAATGCCGAGGCGTTTGAGCTCCGCAAGATGATCCCGCATTTTCTTAAGCGCCTCCGGAGAGTGCCCTTCCCAGTCAGGGACTTCGCCGATTACGCGCAAGGGCTCGCGGGTGCGGTAGGATCTGGTCGGGTTCCCCGGGAACTTCTTATCCGTCAGGTTGGGGTCATCCTCAAAGGGGCCGGCGGGCTCCACAAGATAGATGCGGCCGGGTCCGTCGCCCGCCGCAAGCTCCGCTCCCCACACGGCCGCATCCAGGGTCGCGGTCAGATAGACATAATTGGCCTTCTTTTGCTCGCCATAGTTGGAGCGATGGCCGGGCTTCAGCAGGTCCCCCGGCTTCAAATCGGCTTTTGTGCCGTGATAGAAGGGCCCTGCGTCCAAGGGCGCGCCGCCCTGCGGTGAGGTGGCCAATTGCGTCACTTCCTCTTTGCTTATTTTGGGCGATTCCTTTTTTGCCCACGCGAAGTGCTCCGTATCCCTCTGGCGTTCAGGCCGCTTCATGGCGTAAAAACAGAATCATGTTACTCAATGTAGGCCACTGGGCAGACGCTGATGCATTTTCCGCAGGTATCCGCGCTTTGCAACGCGGACATACCCTTCATTTTCTTTTCATTCCTGTTCAATTCCTCTTGGCACGCAAATTTATCCATGGTATCGGGTTTCAGGGCGCCTACCGGGCAAACCCTGAAACACAGCCCGCAAGAGCCGTTTTTCTTATATAAACATTTGTTTTCAACGGGCTTTGTAGGTGCTTGCAGATACGCGGACGTAAGGACTGTGCAGAAACGGCCGCCGGAGCCCTTCTCCGTTATGACCAGCCTGTTGGCGCCAAAATCCCCAAGCCCCGCAATGACCGCGGCGCTTCGATGGGACCAAAAGCATCGCAGGTCTTTGGGGTCATACGTATGGGTAGGCTTTATGGTTTTCGTTTTGTATCCCAGACCTTCAAGATAAGCGGAAACGGAATCGTTCACGGCGATAAAATGCCTGTTAATTTCCTGATATGCTTCCGACCACAAAAACGAGCCGTCCTTTACCGTTCTCGGTTCCTTCACAACCGGCCTGGTAAAAGGAACAAAGTAACTGACGACACTTTTCGCTTCGGGCAATAGCTCAGTCGGCGACAAGTGCCATCCGCCGATTCTGGTTTTCAATGCATCATACCTTGCATCGTCGGCTGCGGAAAACGATATGAGCGGTTCTCTGAACAGATCCGGTCTGTTCAGCGAGGCGACGGCCTTGGCAATGATTTGTTTGATTTCTGTTTCCAACATCATGGCATCCTCCCGTATGAACCTGACGGACCCGCTGTGCACCCCTGAAAGCTATCTCTGATCATACCACAAAAGAAGAATCGTTCCTACGGAAATGATCGCTCAATTCCTCATAGAAACGACTGTGGTGCCGAAGACCCGATTCGAACGGGCACGACCTCTCGGTCAGGGGATTTTAAGTCCCCGGCGTCTGCCATTCCGCCACTTCGGCCTGTGGCGGCTTCGATTATAGTATACCGGCTGCCAATTTGCAAGCGCGCGATGGGCGGATCCCCGGCTAGACCAGCATCGGCAGCTTGCCCGCCATGGCCATCGCCGCGCGGTATTCCACGTCCGGCCAGTTGACCAACTGCCACCAGGCAGCCGTGTAGGCCGCGCGGTCCGTGCCATAGTCGGGCAGGTAGGCGTGCTCCCATACGTCCAGCACCAGCAGCGGGATAAAGCCCCAGATGGTCTTGTTGTTGTGCGATTCGCACTGCAGCAGGTAGGCCCGGGACGTCGCGGGCAGCCAGCCGTAGATCGCGTACCCCGGCCCCTCGACGGCGTTGGCGGCGTTCAAAAACGCGCGCGAAAACGCGGCAAGATCGCGGAAGGTTTCCGAAATCAGGCGCATGGTGGCGCTGCCGGGGCTGCCGCCCTGCCCGGGCGACGTCATGTTGGCGAAATAGACGCTGTGCAGCACATACCCCGAGCCCTGGAAAGAAAGCGTGCGAAGCTGCTCGCGAAGCGGCGGCCCGCCCTGCTCCGCGGCCGCCGGCACCCCGGCCTGCGTTTCAGGAAAGCCGCGGGCATACCCCTCGGCGAGCGATGTGTGCAGCAGGACGGCGCTTTGCGAAAGCACCGGCTCCAGGGCGTTTGGCGCGTAGGGAAGCTGAAACGGCGCCGGCCTGACGGACTGTTCCACTTGTGAATGCACCTCCAAACAGGTCTATGCGGGGGAAAGCTTTTGTAGAACCGGCCCTTTCGCGCACCCCGCCCCGGGCCGCCGCATAGGGTACACCGGAGGCGATGCGGCATGCGGCTTTTGATCATCGGCGGGGACGCGCGAAACCGGCACCTGGCAGAATTGGCGGCGGCACGCGGGCATGAGGTACGCCTGATCGGCCACGAGGGAGCGCCGTTTTCCGAAGCGACGCCCTGCGGCCATGTGGTGATGCCCTTCCCGGTTGCGGAGGCCGACGGCTTTGCCCCCACCCCCCTCTCCTCAGAGCGGCTCCCGATGGAGGCCGCCTGTGCGTACCTGAAGGAGCGCGCGGTCGTGTTCGCGACCAAGCCGGGGCCGGTACTGACGAAATACATGTTGATCAAAGGCTGCACCCGCATCGACTTCATGGAAAACGAGGCGTTCACGGTTCGAAACGCCGTGCCGTCCGCCGAGGGCGCGATCTATGCGCTGATGCAAAAATCGCCCGCGTGCCTGAGCGGCAGCCATTGCCTGATCGTCGGCTACGGCCGCATCGGCAAGGCGCTGGCGCTGCGCCTCAGGGGGCTTCGCGCGAACGTGACCGTGGCCGCCCGAAGCGAGGACGCGCGGGCAAACGCCGAGGCCGACGGGTGCGAGG
This sequence comes from uncultured Oscillospiraceae bacterium, assembly GCA_964620835.1. Lineage (GTDB taxonomy): Bacteria > Bacillota > Clostridia > Christensenellales > Aristaeellaceae > Avichristensenella. Next base: position 5,117 of record CAZUIA010000064.1, on the reverse strand, counting down.
CCGTGACGCTTGAAAAAGCGGCCGAAAAGCGCGGCTGCCGCTTCCTGCTGAACACCGTGCCCGCGCCGGTGGTGGGGCCTGAAATGCTTTCGGCTCTGCTCCCGGGGGCGCTGGCGGTGGACCTGGCCAGCCCGCCCTTTGGCATCGACCTCGCAGCCGCCAAGGAGCTGGGTGTCGACGCCTGGCGCGAGCCGGGCCTTCCGGGGAGGTATGCGCCGGAAACCGCGGCGGCGGCGATGCTTTCGCTGATTGAGGAGTATAACGGAGCGTGATCGAATGGAACTGGAAGGAAAACGGATTGGGTTTGCGCTGACGGGCTCGTTTTGTACGTTCTCGCGCGTGTTTCCGCAGGCCGAGGCGCTGCACCGCGCCCGCGCCGAGGTCATCCCGATTTTTTCGTTTAGCACGTATGATCTTGATACGCGCTTTTTTCCCGCGGAGGAGGTCCGCCTGCGCATGCAAAACGCCACCGGCAGGGAGCCGCTACATACGCTGACCGATGTGGAGCCGATCGGCCCCAAGCATCTGCTGGACCTGCTGATCATCGCGCCCTGCACCGGCAACTCGCTGGCAAAGCTGGCCGCGGGCATCGCCGATACGCCGGTCACCCTGGCGGCCAAGGCGCACCTTCGAAACGACGGCCCGATTCTGCTGGCCGTTTCGACCAACGACGGCCTGGCCGCGGCGGCCAAGAACATCGGCGAGCTGCTGACCCGGCGCCATTATTTCTTTGTGCCCTTTGAGCAGGACGACGCGCAAGGCAAGCCCCGATCGCTCGTGGCGCGCATGGAGGAGATCATTCCCTGCGCCAAGCTTGCCCTTCAGGGCATTCAGCCGCAGCCCATTCTGCCGGCCTGAGCGGGCCGCCGCCCCCCGAAAGGTGCAACAAACGGCGGCGCATGTTCGTCTATTCGTATGGGGAAAGAATCCATCGAATGAGGTGAAAGCCATGCGCCGCTTGTTCCTTTTTGTGCTGGTTTGCCTGCTTTTCGCCGCGCCGGCCGCGCTTTCGCAGGAAAATCAAAAGACGACGGACGCCCTGTTCGCCGCCCTGGATGAAAAAGCGCCCGGCGCCATGATGATCCCGGGCGGCGTTTCGTTCTTTGAGGAAGGCCCTTACATGACCGCCGTCGCGAGGATCGAAAACCTGGATGTCACCGAATGGGCGGGGCTTGTCTATGACACGCAGGCCGGCGCCTTTGTCGCCTGGGACGACCTGTTTACGGACGGAGACGCCGCCGCCGCGAAGCTGGAGGCGATCGCGGAGGCGTCTTCCTACGCAAACGCGTATGCAGAGCACAACCGGATTTCACCCATGCCGCGGGACAATTTCGCCGTCTTTGACGGACAGTTGACCGTCTATTATCCTTCGCAGCAGCTTTCGCACGTTTCCGGCCAGGCGGGCGCGTTCAGCTTTTACGCGTACGAGTTGGATGGGCTTTTGAAAGAGGGGGTGCCTCTTTTCAAGGGCGACCCCGCAAAGGCGCGCGAGGTGCTTTCACACGCGCTGTCGGAGGGCGCGCTGCCCGGGTCGCTGTCGGCGGTCAAGCTGGGCGGGGCCATGCGGGAAGCCGCCGAGGCGCTGGGCCTTGTGGATGTGCCGGACCTCACGTACGATTTTGCCGTGTACCGCTTTGAGGATCCGAAGATGCGCGGGGTTTCGCTGCTGTCAGGGACGGACGAGGAGTACGCGGAGACCGCGGTGATCCGCGGCATATACGCCAAGCGGATGGACTTCAGCGGGCTGATCACCGGCTTCACGACGCGCCAGGCGTGCGTTCAGGCGCTGGGAGAGCCGGATGCCGCAATGGCCGTGGAAACGGCGGACGCGTACAGCCGCCTGCCGGTGGGCGAGACGCTTCTGTACCGGGGCGAGGGCCGCGCGATGGAGTTTCATTTCACAGACGGGGTGCTGCACAGCGTGACGCTCAGGGCGGAGTAAACGAAGGCGCTCTGGGGCGGCGCGGCTGAAAAAGCCCGAAGGGGGATGCAGAGGGCGCACCGGCCAGGCCCGGCCGGGGATATCGCCTTTTCCGCGCCGTTTTGCATATTTGCACCCGCCAGGCCGTATATGGTATACTGAAGGGCCGGAAGCTTTCCGGCTCTTTATGTCGGCGAGGAGGAATTTTCACACATGGCGACGGCAAGGGGCAAGCGGACGGGCGCGGGAAAAGCCTCGGCGGCGAAAAAGGGTTCCGCGAAAAGGTCCGCGGGCACGAAAACGAGAAAGGCGGCCAAACGGCGGAGCGGGTTCCTCTCCACGCCCACGGCCGGCTTTGTGATGCTGTGCCTCGGCTTTCTTTTGCTGTTTTGCCTGTGGTCCACATCCAACGCGGTGGTGCTGGTATTCGTCCGCCGCCTGCTGAACGCCACCTTTGGCGTGATCGCGCCGATTTGGGCGCTGCTTCTTGCCGCGTTCGGGCTTTTGACCCTGCTGAAGGACCGGTGGAATATGCCGCGCCGCGCGTGGGTCTTTGGCGCGCTGGTGGCGCTTTGCCTTGCCACGATGCTGCAGGTATTCCGCTCGGACGATATCCTGCGATCCCTGAAGGCGCAGGGATACCAGCAAAACTACAACGGCTTTTTGTGGATGTCGTATGAGGCAAGCCGGAATATCCCCGTCGGCGGCGGCGCGATGGGCGCGCTGCTGGCCTTTCCGATGGCCAAATACCTGGACGTGCTGGGCAGCGTGCTGGTGCTGTTTTTCGCCGCCGGCGGCCTTGTGATCGCGCTGGTCAGGACGCTGGTGCCGGGCGCGGGCGAGCGCATCGGCGGTTGGTGGGCGCAGATCGCGGACGACATTCAGGCGAGGCGTGAGGAGCGCGCAGAGGAGCGCGCGGCCCGGCGGGCCAACGAGGCGCTGCTGGTGCCCGTGCCGGACGAGCTGCTGGAGGAAGAGGCGCAGGAGGAGGCCCCGCCCCCGCTAAAGCGCCCGGAGAAGGGGAGAAAGGCCGCCGCGCCCCCGGCGCGGCCGGACGACGCGCCGCCCCCGTGGGTTCAGCCGAGGGCCGCCGGGCCGCAGAAAAAGGCCGGCCATGGGGCGGCCGCGGCGCCCGGCGCGGCCGGACCCTTGGCGGCAAGGCCCGCGCTGTATATCGAGGACATTTTGCCGGACAAGCCGCATTCCCCGGCGCTTGATGCGTACACCGAGCAGGACGCGGAGCGTTTCAAGCAGAAAACCCGCGCCGCGCGCAAGGACCCGGACGGGATTCCGGATTTCATGGCCAAGCGGCGCGCGATGTACGACGCGGCCTACGGGGCCATCCAAAATGCCGCGGAAGCGCCGGCGGACGCGGTGGGCGAGGCGATGCCCGAACCGGAGCCGTACGCGTCCGAGGACGCGCCGCTTGAGCCGCTCTGGGACGACGACGCGCCCTGGGAGCCGGTGGAGCCCGTCTACGAGCCGGAGGCGGAGGCGCCCCGGCCCACGCGCCGCCGCCGCGCCTATTATCAGGGCAATCCCCTGGACCGCCCGGTGGAGCTGGACCCGGCCACGCGGCTGGACAGGCCCGACTGGAAGCCGCCGCAAGCGCCGCAGGTGACGGAAGCCGTGCCCGAAACCGAGGCGTACCGCCAGCCGCCATTTTCGCTCTTGGAGCGCGACGAGGGCATTATCCATGCCGACACGCGCGAGCAGGACGCCCTGGGCGCGCGAAAGCTGGAGGAAACGCTGCTAAGCTTCGGCGTGACGGCGACCGTCATCAAGGTGGTGCACGGCCCGGCCATCACCCGCTACGAGCTGCAGCCCGCGCCCGGCGTGAAGGTATCCAAAATCGTCAACCTGACGGACGATATCGCGCTGAACATGGCGGCCGTCGGCGTGCGCATCGAGGCGCCGATTCCCGGCAAGGCGGCCATCGGTATCGAAATCGCCAACGACACCATCGACACCGTGCACCTTCGCGACGTGCTGGAAAGCGACGAGTCGCTCAGGCACCCGTCCCGGCTGGCTGTGGCGCTTGGCAAGGATATCGCGGGCAAGCGCATCATCGCCGACCTTGCGCGCATGCCGCACCTGCTGATCGCGGGCGCGACGGGATCTGGCAAATCCGTGTGCATCAACACGCTGATCACCAGCATCATCTACCGCGCAACGCCCGAGGAGGTGCGGCTGATCCTCGTGGACCCCAAGAAGGTCGAGCTGAACGTGTACAACGGCATCCCGCACCTTTTGGTGCCGGTCGTGACGGACCCGAAAAAGGCGTCCGGCGCGCTGAACTGGGCGGTGATGGAGATGGACGAGCGCTACCGCGTCTTCGCGGACGTGGGCGTTCGCGACATCAAGGGCTACAACGCCCAGCGCGGCAAGGACACGCCGCTCATGCCGCAGATCGTCGTCATCATCGATGAGCTTTCCGACCTGATGCTCGTGGCCCCCGGCGAGGTGGAGGACTCCATCTGCCGCCTGGCCCAGCTCGCGCGCGCGTGCGGCATCCACCTGGTGATCGCCACGCAGCGGCCGTCGGTCAACGTCATCACGGGCATCATCAAGGCCAACATCCCCTCGCGCATCGCGTTCGCCGTGTCCTCGCAGGTGGACTCGCGCACCATTTTGGACAGCGCGGGCGCGGAAAAGCTGCTCGGCAAGGGCGACATGCTCTACGCCCCGGCCGGCGGAGGCAAGCCGCTTCGCGTGCAGGGCTGCTTTGTTTCGGACGGCGAGGTCGCCCGCGTGGTGGAGTATGTCAAGGACCGGCATACGGTGGACTACAGCCAGGCGGTCATCGACGCGCTGTCCGTGGACGAGAGCGCCGAGGACGTGTCCGACGAGGACGCCAACGAGGCGGCCGGCGACGCGCTGTTCCAGCAGGCGGTGGAGATGGCGGTGGAGTCCGGCCAGGCGTCCATCAGCATGCTGCAGCGGCGGCTGCGCGTCGGGTATGCGCGCGCGGGCCGGCTGATCGACGAGATGGCGCGGCGCGGTATCATCGGCCAGGCCGAGGGCGCCAAGCCCCGCGAGGTGCTGATCACGCGCGAGGACTTTTTGCTGATGTTCAAGAAGGGGTGAGGGCGGGGGCCGCCCGGAAGTCCCGCGGGATTTTAGGCCGAATTCTTTTTCCCGGGGCTGTTGCGCGCAAAGCGTGATGGCTCCGTTTTGATTTGCGAGGCCAGGGAAG
>CAZUIA010000063.1:0-13599 GCA_964620835.1 uncultured Oscillospiraceae bacterium | reverse complement strand
GGGCAGCCTTGAGGACTGGGACCGTGCGACAGAGACGCTCCGGCAGGCGCTCACGGAGGCCGGCATGCCCTACAAGATCAACGAGGGCGACGGCGCGTTCTACGGCCCGAAGATCGACTTTCATCTGGAGGACTGCATCGGCCGGACCTGGCAGTGCGGCACGATCCAGCTTGATTTCCAGATGCCCGAGCGCTTTGACCTGGAGTATGTGGGCCAGGACGGCGAAAAGCATCGCCCGGTCATGGTGCACCGGACGATCCTCGGGTCCATGGAGCGGTTCATCGGCATCCTGATCGAGCACTTCGCCGGCGCGTTCCCGGCGTGGCTGTCCCCCGTGCAGGTGAAGGTGCTCACGATCACCGAGCGCGGCGACGCACGCGCCAAGGAGCTTGTCGCCTTGCTTGACAAGGCGGGCATGCGCGTGGAGGCGGACCTTCGCAACGAGAAGATCGGCTTTAAGATCCGCGAGGCGCAGATGGAAAAGGTGCCGTATATGCTGGTCATCGGCGACAAGGAGATCGAAAGCGGCGAGGTGGCCGTGCGCAGCCGCAAGGAAGGCGATCTGGGCGTGATGCCGTTTGAGAAGTTTCTGGAGAAGCTGGCCGCCGAAGTGGAAAGCAAGGCGTTTTAAGCGGGAAACGGGAGGAAAGTAGGGCCGCCGCGCCGGGCCTGTGACCTGCGCGGCGGCTCCTCTTTTGCGGCCGATGGATGGTCATTGACATTCGTTCCTTGATGTGGTTAAGTGAACGCATGAGATACGAACTGCCCGAACAGGTCGCCTGGGTGATCGACCGTCTCCTGTCGCGGGGCCATGACGCGTACGCCGTCGGCGGCTGCGTACGCGATTTTCTGCTGTCGCGCCGCCCGAAGGACTGGGACGTGTGCACCAGCGCGCCGCCGGATCAAGTAAAGCGCGCGTTTTTGGGCGCGCGGGTGCTCGAAACCGGCATCCGCCACGGCACCGTCACCGTGATCCGGGACGGCCTGCCCGTCGAGGTCACCACCTACCGCGTGGACGGCGCGTATACCGACCACCGGCGGCCCGACGCGGTGCGCTTCACCGAAAGCCTCACGGAGGACTTAGCCCGGCGCGACTTCACCATCAACGCCATGGCCTACCGGCCGGATACCGGCGTGATCGATCCTTTTTCCGGGCGGGAGGACCTTGCGCGCGGCGTGATCCGCTGCGTCGGCAACCCGGACGAACGGTTTGAGGAGGACGCCCTGCGGCTTTTACGGGCGTTGCGCTTTTCGTCCCGCTTTGGCTTTGCCATCGAGGAAGCCACCGCGCGCGCGATGCTATCGCACCGCGAGCAGCTCCGCTTTGTCGCCCAGGAGCGCGTCCTGGCGGAGCTTTTACAGATTCACTTTTCGCGCGTGGACGCAGCCTTTTTGCCGGTGCTGCGCGTGTCGCTGCCGGAGCTTGCCGCCCTGCCCGCGCAGGATGACCCGGACGACCCGGCGCTGCACATGGCGGCGCTGCTTCGGGGCCTTAACGCGGGCGAAATCCTGTTGCGCTTGAAGGCGAGCCGCGCGCTTATGGAGCGGGCCGCGCTGCTGGCGGCGGAGCCGGACTTGCCCCGGAACATGGGCGATCGAGAAGTCAGGCGCCTGCTGCGGCGCATGGGGCCAGAGGCCGCGCTGCAGCTTTGCAGGCTTTCGCGAAGCGAAGGGGCGGCGCGGGCGGTGAACCGGGTGCTGTCCCAGGGCGACGCGTACGAGATCCGGCACCTGGTGATCGGCGGGCGGGAGTTGACCCGGCTCGGCTTTGCGGGCGAAGCGGTGGGAAACGCGCTGAACGCGCTGCTGGACCGCGTGGTGAACGGGACATTGGCAAACGAGCGGGAAGTGCTGCTGAAGGCGGCGGAGGAGATGGCGCGCAAAGGAGTATAAGCGAAGGCCGCCGCATTATCTGTAAGTAAAGGCGGCACGTTTTCCCTCTTTACACGCCCTGCCTTCTATAGTATACTATATCGGTTCCTTCCAAGGACAGGATCGGCCCCTTTATCCCGCACAGAGACGCGCGCCCCGGCTGAGAGCGCGCGCGGGCGATGAACCGGCCTTCCGGCCTGTCAACAGCGTGCATGGAAGCGTGAAGCCCGCGATAAGGGTCAAGAGCGGACGCGTAAGAAGCGTCAAGCCGGGTGGTACCGCGAAGCGCGCCTTCGTCCCAGCAGTGGGGCGCGGGTGTATTTTTTTGTCAGGAGGGAGCCATCATGGCGAAGAAAAAGGAACAGGAATTTGTACAGCACATCACGCCCCGGGACCAGGATTTTTCCCAGTGGTACACGGATGTGATCCTGCAGACCGGGCTGGTGGACTACGCGCCGGTGCGCGGCTGCATGGTCATCAAGCCCTACGGCTACGCGATCTGGGAGCGCATCCAGCAGGAGATGGACGCGCGCTTCAAGGCGACCGGGCATGAAAACGTGTATATGCCGCTGCTGATCCCGGAAAGCCTGCTGTTAAAAGAAGCCGAGCACGTGGAGGGCTTTGCGCCCGAAGTGGCGTGGGTGACCCAGGGCGGCGGGGAAACGCTGCAGGAGCGCCTGGCCATCCGCCCGACGAGCGAAACGATGTTTTGCACCATGTACGCCAAGTGGGTGCAGAGCTGGCGCGATCTGCCGATGAAATACAACCAGTGGTGCTCGGTCATGCGCTGGGAAAAAACCACCCGGCCTTTCCTTCGCACGGCGGAATTCCTCTGGCAGGAGGGCCACACGATCCACGAGACGCCCGAGGAGGCGCAGAAGGAAACGCTCGACATGCTGGAGGTGTACCGCGAAGTGGCCGAGGATGTGCTGGCGCTGCCGGTGTACTGCGGCCAAAAGAGCGACCGGGAAAAGTTCGCGGGCGCCAGGGCCACGTACAGCATCGAGTCCATGATGCAGGACGGCAAGGCCCTGCAGGCGGGCACGACGCACAACTTCGGCACAAACTTCTCCGAAGCCTTTGGCATCCAGTTCCTCTCCCGCGAGGGCAAGCTCGAGTACGTGCACGAGACGAGCTGGGGCGTGTCCACGCGCATGATCGGCGCGATTATCATGACCCACGGCGACGAGCGCGGCCTTCGCCTGCCGCCGAACATCGCGCCCATCCAGGCGGTCGTTCTGCCCATCGCCCAGCATAAGGAGGGCGTGCTCGAGGGCGCCAAGGGCGTGGCGGATGCACTCGCAAAGGCGGGCATCCGCGTGAAGTTCGACGACCGGGACACCGTGTCGGCGGGCTGGAAGTTCAACGAATGGGAACTCAAGGGCGTGCCGCTTCGCGTGGAGGTCGGCCCGCGCGACCTGGAGGCCGGGCAGGTCACGGTCGCCCGCCGCGACACGTTTGAAAAGCTGACCCTGCCGATGGAAGGGCTGGCAGACGCCTTGAAGGCGCTGCTTGCAGGCATTCAGCAAACCATGTTCGAGCAGGCCAAGGCGTTTCGCGACGCCAAGACGGTGACGGTGCAGACCTACGACGAGCTGAAGGCCGCCGTGCAGGGCGGGTTTGCCAAGGCCATGTGGTGCGGCGATGAAAAGTGCGAGGAAAAGGTCAAGCAAGAGCTGAGCGCCACCAGCCGCAACATGCCCTTTGACCAGGAGCCCGTGGGCCACACGTGCGCCGTCTGCGGCCAAAAGGCCGAGAAGGTGATGTACTTCGCCAAGGCGTATTGACGAAGAAAGGAAAGGGATACCGATGAAAAAGATCCGTATCGCCGAGGGCATCGAATGCACCGCCATCGCCCTGGGGGATTCCAAGCGCGGCAACCCCGCGATGGAGGAGACGGCGTTTCAGGTCATGGACCGCTACGTGGAGCTTGGCGGCAACACGTTCGATTCGGCGCGGGTGTACGATGACGGCGGCGCGGACCGCGCGCTGGGCAAATGGCTGAAAAGCCGCGGCATCCCGCGCGATACGGTGTGCATCGTGACTAAGGGCAGCCATCCGGACAGAAATGTCGGCATGTTCGTCTCGCGCCTGTCCAAGGAGGAGATCGAGCGGGATTTGGACGAATCGCTCGCCTTCATGGGCATCGCGCATTCGGACCTGCACCTGCTGCACAGGGACGATGTCAAAAAGCCGGTGGAGGAGATCGTGCCGGTGCTTTCCGGCCTTGTGAAGGCGGGCAAGACGCGCGCGGTCGGCGTGTCGAACTGGACCGTGGGCCGCATCATCGAGGCCAACCAGTTCGCGCTGGCAAACGGGTTTGAGCCGCTTCGCTGCTGCCAGCTCCACTTTTCCCTGGCGCAGACCACCGCCGCGATGACCGGCGACATCACGCATGTGCCGATGAACGAGGTGGAATTTTGCTGGTACCGCGAAAGCCAGCTGCCCGTGATGTGCTTTGGCGCGCAGGCGCGCGGCTGGTTCGCGGTGCGGGCCAAGGGCGGGGAGCCGAAGGAAAGCCCGAAAAAATACTACGACCTTCTGCCCGAAAACCACCGCCGCCTGGTGCGGCTGCAAAGGCTTTCGGAAAAGAAGGGCAAGAGCCTGGCCGCGCTCACGACGGCCTACGTGCGCGACCGGGGGCTGAACGCCGTCGTGCTTTCCTCCTTCACCAGGCTTTCGCAGCTGGAGGAGGCGTTTGAGGCGGAGACCTTCCGGCTCACGGCCGAGGAGATCAAGTATCTGGAGACAGGAGTAGGATCGTGTTGACAAATCGTTATGACGTAATCGTCGTCGGCGCGGGGCCGGCGGGCATTTTCACGGCGCTGGAGCTGACCGAGCGGCGGCCTGACGCGCATGTGCTGATCGTGGATGTCGGCCGCGCGATCAAAAGCCGCGTCTGCCCGATGCGCACCACCGGCAAGTGCCTCAACTGCACCCCCTGCGCCATCGTCCACGGCTGGGCGGGCGCGGGCGCGTTTTCGGACGGCAAGCTGTCGCTGTCGAGCGAGGTGGGCGGCCACATCGCCGACTACGTGTCGGTCGAGGAAGCGGAAAGGCTCATCAAGCAGGCGGACGAAAAGTACATGCGCTTTGGCGCGCCGGACGTGGTGCACGGTCTGAACGACCCCAAGGTGGACGAGCTTCGCTACGAAGCCAGCCGGCACAACATCCGCCTGATCCCCTGCCCGGTCCGCCACCTCGGCACGGACCACGCGGGCAAGGTGCTTGGCGCGATGTACGACCACCTGATCGAACACACGCGCACCGAGTTCGCCGAGCGCACCTCGGCCCAGGACCTGGTTGTGGAAGACGGCAGGATCGTCGGCGTGACGCTCAAGGGCGCCAAGGGCGAGGAGTGGCGGGCCGAAGCCCCGTTCGTCGTGGCGGCCCCCGGGCGCGGTGGCGCTTCATGGCTTGCCAAGCAGATCCAGGGCCTGGGGCTGACCACCCGCAACAACGAGGTGGACATCGGCGTGCGCGTCGAGGTGCCCAACGCCATCATGGATCACCTGACCCGGCATCTGTATGAAGCCAAGCTGGTCTATTACGCGGACACCTACGAAAACAAGGTGCGCACGTTCTGCATGAACCCGGGCGGCGTGGTCAGCGAGGAGCATTATGAGGGCGGCATCGCCGTCGTCAACGGCCACAGCTATGGGGACGAGGCCAAGCGCACGGAGAACACAAACTTCGCGATCCTCGTGTCCACGCGCTTCACCGAGCCGTTCAACCAGCCGATCGAATACGGCCGCTACGTCGCCCAGCTTGCGAACATGCTGACCGGCGGGCCGATCATGGTGCAGCGGCTGGGCGACCTTTTGCAGGGCCGCCGCACCGACGCGACGCGGCTTCGCAAGTCCACCACCGTGCCGACGCTGCCGACCGCGGTGCCGGGCGACTTGAGCTTCGTGCTTCCGAGTCGGCACCTGACGAGCATCGTCGAGGCCATCCGCGCCTTTGATAAGCTGGCGCCGGGCCTTTATAGCCGCAACACCCTGCTCTACGGCGTGGAGGTCAAGTTCTACTCCTCCAAGGTGCCGGTCCAGAACAACTTTGAGACCGAGATCGGCGGCCTGTACGCCATCGGCGACGGCGCGGGCATCACGCGCGGCCTGATGCAGGCAAGCTGCACCGGCATCGCCGTGGCGCGGGACATCGACGGCAGGATGTAAAGAATAAGATGCGGCGCGGGGGAGAGGGGCTTTTTCGGGGCGAAGGCAAAGCAAAACGGCCCGAAGCCTTCCTGGCGCAAAAAAGGATGTGCGCCGCAAAGGCGGCCGTTTGCGCGGATACAGGGCGATCGGTCCTGTTCGTCCGCGCTCTTTTTTCCGGCGTGCGGCCAAGCGGCTTTCGAAAGATCAGGGCCGTCAGGTGCATGGGCGGTTTTTGTAACGTCGCGCTGCTGAGGATGCCTGTGAAAGTCGCAAACGGCTCCTTAAGATACGGAAAGGTTTGGATCGTGTCCCTTGAAACCGATGAAGCCGATCACGGCCGTGAACAAGGTGGGATAGAGCGAAAAAAAGGGGAACACCAAAACGAAGGGGATGCTGAAAAGACAGCCGTGTTTTGCGCAACGGACGCTCTTGATTCGCTTGCCGCTTTGAAGCGCGGCTTTCTCCGTGGATATGGGATATGCCCGGCCCATACGCGTGCGCGGGGGCGCCCCTGCACGGGCTGGGAACGGGCTTTGGCGGCGCAAACGGGGCCCTGCACCCTTATCCGATCGGGAGCGTCACGGTGATGCGCGTGCCCTTCCCTTCCCGGCTTGACACATCGACCGTGCCGCCGTGGATCAGCACGACATGCTTGACGATCGCCAGCCCCAGCCCCGTGCCGTCCACTTTTTTGGAGCGGGATTTGTCCGCGCGGTAAAAGCGTTCAAAGATCCGCGGCTGGTCCTCCGGCGCAATGCCCATGCCGGTATCGCTCACCTCGATCCGTGCCTGATCGTCCTTCGCGAAAATCTCCACCCGCACGCTGCCCCCCGGGAGGTTGTACTTGATGGCGTTGTCCACCAGGTTAAAGAGCATCTCATACATCATCGCCTGGTTGGCGGAAATCACCGGCGCTTGGCCGGAGACGTCGACCGTGATCCCCTGCGCCTGTCCTTTGGCCTTTAGGGCGAAGGCAACCTCTTTTGCGACCTTCAAGAGGTCCACGGGCTCCATCCTTGGCTTTCGGTCCTTCTCATCAAGCTGCGAAAGCTTCATGATGTCCTCCACCAATTGGATCAGCCGCCGCGATTCGGTTTCAATGACCCCGGCAAAGCGCCGCGTATCCTCGGGCGCGACCATGCCCTGGTGCAGCATTTGCGCGTAGCCGTAAATGCTGGTGAGGGGTGTTTTCAGCTCGTGCGACACGTTTGCGCTGAACTCCGCGCGCACCTTTTCCGCCTTGGCCTTTTCCGTGACGTCGACCAGGATCAGCATCGCGCCGCTGTCCGGGGAGGGGCTAAAGAACACGTGAAAGACCTGCTCGGAAAACGTAAGGCGGCATTCCCGGGCCTCGCCTGCGAGCGCGGCCTTTGCGTTTTCCAAAATGTCCACGTTGCGGACAAGCTCCACCACGTGGCAGCCCACCATGTCCTTTGGGGCTGAAAACAGGTTTTGCGCGCTGTGGTTGGCCATGACGATGTTGCCGCGATGGTCTAAAAGAACGAGCCCTTCGCGCATGTTGTCGGCGATGGAATGGATCAGCGCGACGCGCCTGTTCAGGTCCTGCTGCTGCAAGGCGAGGTTCTCTTTTTGGTGGGCGATGGTGCGCACGAACGGCGACAGCTCGTCATACACCGCCAGATCCCGCTCCGGGTCCATCTCGTGAATGGGCCGAAGCACGCTCCGCGTCAGGCGGTTGGCCAGCACGTTGCCGAGCACAAAGACCGAAAGCAGCAACAGCGAAAGGACCGGCAGCGTGCGCAGGAGCACGTCGCGGATGCTGGCGATGTCCTTGGAAAGCCGCAGCACGCTTTGGTTTGGCAGGCGAAGCGCGTAATAGTAGGTCAGCGTGCCTTGCGTGCGCGAAAAGCGGGTGCTTTCCCCGAGGCCCAACCGCTCGGCCTCCTGAAATTCTTCGCGGTCGGCATGGTTTTCCAGGCCCTCGGACGCGGCGAAGCTGTCAAAGAGCACCTCGCCTTCGGGGGAGATGACGGTCACGCGGATGTCCGCGGCGGCGGTGTTCAACTCAAAAACGCGGGACAAGCCCTCCGGCTCGGCGCCCGCGATCGCGATAAGCAGCTCCGCCTTTTCCTTCACATCGCCGATCACCATATCGCGAAGCAGCCCGTACATCAAAAGCGTGCAAAGCGCGGCGAAAGCCAGAAGGCATGCCAGGGTGAGCGCAACCATGTAGCGGTAGATGCGTTTTTTCACGCTCATTCTCCCATCTTGTACCCGACGCCTCGGACGGTTTGAATCCATTCGCCCTGCTTGCCCAGCTTCTGCCGAAGGCTCATGATGTGCATGTCCACCGTGCGGCTCTCGCCTTCGAAGGAAACGTCCCAAACCTGCGACAGAATCTGCTCGCGGGACAGCGCGTGGCGTGGATTGCGCAGAAGGTAGTGCAAAATCTCAAACTCCTTGAACGTTAGCGCCACAGGGATGCCGTCCACCGTCACCTCCCGGCGCTGGGGGGAAAGCGAAATGGCGTCAAAGCGCATCTCGTCGGTTTCCCCGGCGCCGCTGCGCCGCAGAAGGGCCCTGACGCGCGCCGTCAGTTCCAAAACCGAAAACGGTTTGGTGATGTAATCGTCCGCGCCTTCGTCCAGGCCGTGCACGCGGTCCATCTCGCCGCCCTTGGCGGTCAGAAGAATCACGGGCAGCGATTCGGTGCGCGGCCTTTGCTTCAGGCGCCGAAGCAGCTGAAGGCCGCTTTCGCCGGGCAGCATGATGTCCAGCAGCAGCAATTGGGGCGTTTCCTCCCGCAGCCTGCGCTCGAAGCTTTCGCCGTCCTCAAACGCCTCCACGGCAAACCCGGCCGCGCCGAGCGTATAGCGGACAAGCTCGCGGATATTTGGGTCATCCTCGACCAGCATCACTTTTTGCAAGTTCCGTCCTCCCGGTCATTCGTCCACGTGTTTTCCGGTGATGGAAAACACCACCCATTCGGCGATATTGGTCGCGTGGTCGCCGATGCGCTCAAAGTATTTTGCGATCATCATCAGATCGATGGCCTGCTCGCCGTTTTCGACGTCCGCATGGATGAGCCCGATCAGGTCCCTGCGGATGGTCATGAACAGATCGTCCACCACGTCGTCATAGGCGATGACCTCGCGCGCCAGCGCAAGATCCTTTCGGACATACGCGTCGATGCTCTCCTTGACCATCCTGCTGGCGGCCTTTGCCATCAGCGAAAAGTGCTCCAGCTTTTTAACATACGTCCCGTCCGCCAGATAGATGGTCAATTCGGAAATGTCCGCCGCGTGGTCGCCCACGCGCTCCATGTCGGTGATCATCTTCAGGGCCGAGGAAATCAGGCGCAGATCCCGCGCCACCGGCTGCTGATGGAGCAACAGCCGAAGGCATTGCCCCTCGATCGCCTTTTCCTTGGCGTCCACCACCTGATCGTTTTCGATGATATGCCTGGCAAGCTCCGCGTCCTGGCGCATCATCGCGTCGATCGCCTTTGAAATGGCGTCCTGCACGAGCGCCGCCATCTCCAGCAGGCTTGTGTTGAGCTGCTGCAGCTGCTCGTCAAAGTGGCTTCGCATCACCCAAACCTCCCGGTAATATAGTCTTCGGTCCGCTTGTCGCGAGGGATGGAAAAGATCGTATCCGTCAGGTCAAACTCGACCATTTCCCCCAGGAGAAAAAAGGCGGTCTTGTCGCTGATGCGCGCGGCTTGCTGCATGTTGTGCGTTACGATGAGTATACCATATTTTTCTTTCAGGGAAAGCAAAAGGTCCTCGATCTTTCCGGTGGAGATGGGGTCAAGGGCGCTGGTCGGCTCATCCATGAGCAGCACCTCGGGCGCAACGGCCAGCGCGCGGGCGATGCAAAGGCGCTGCTGCTGCCCGCCGGAAAGGCCCAGCGCGGATTTTTTCAGCCGGTCCTTTACCTCTTCCCAGATGGCCGCGTCCCTGAGCGATTTTTCCACGATGTCGTCCAGGGCGTGCCGCCTAGTGATACCGTGGGTTCTCGGGCCAAAGGCGATGTTGTCGTACACGCTCATGGGAAAGGGGTTGGGCTTTTGAAACACCATCCCCACGCGCTTTCGAAGCAGGGTGACGTCCATCTTGTCGAAAATATCCTCGCCAAAGAGCGAAACCTTGCCCGTGATCCTGCACCCTTCCACCAGATCGTTCATCCGGTTGAGCGTTTTGAGCAGCGTGCTCTTGCCGCAGCCGGACGGGCCGATCAGCGCGGTGATTTCCCGGTGCGAAGTCGAAAGGCTGACATGTTTGAGCGCCTGGAAGTTCCCGTAAAACAAGTTAAGGTCCTCGATTGTGAAGGTATACATGCCCTACCCCCTGGCAATTCGTTTGGCAAGCGCCGCCGAAAGCGCGTTGATGCCCGCCACGAGCAGCAAGAGCACCACGGCCGTGGCGTACGCCTGGTTCGTGTACAGCCCTTCGCTGGAAAGCGCGTACATGTGCACCGACAGCGTGCGGGCCGACTGCATCGGGCTTTGCGGGATCTGCGCCACCGTGCCGGCGGTGTAAATCAGCGCGGCGGTTTCGCCCACGATGCGCCCCACCGACAGGATGACCCCGGCCAGGATGCCCGGCACGGCGGACGGCAGCACCACCCGGGTGACCGTGCGCAGCCTGCCCGCGCCCAGGCCGAACGCGCCCTCCCGGTACATATCCGGCACCGCCTTGAGCGCCTCCTCGGTGCTGCGAAGGATCACCGGCAAAATCATGATCGCCAGCGTGCACGCGCCGGCCAGCAGGGAAAACCCCCAGCCCAGGAAGGTGACGAAGAACAAAAGGCCAAAAAGTCCGTATACGATGGAGGGAATGCCTGAAAGCGTCTCGGTGGTGGTCCGCACGAACAGAACCGCGCGGTTGCCGCGCTTGGCGTATTCCACCAGATAGATCGCCGCGCCGATGCCCAGCGGCACCGCGATCACCAGGGACAAAAGCGTCATGAACACGGTGGAGATCAGCGCGGGCAGGAGGGAAACATTTTCGCTGGTATAGACAGGCGCAAACAGCGAAAGAGACAGGTGGGGGACCCCCCGCACCAGGACGTAGGCCACGATAAAGACCAAAGCGCCGACCGTCACCGCCGCGGCCAGGTACGTCGCCGCCGTCAGCAGCGCCTCGAACATCCGCTTTATTCGCATGCGCAGTGTACGCAAGAGACGAACGAAAAAATGTCCAGTTGATGCCAGCGCTTCGAGCATCCTCTTTCTTCGCATGTCAGCGCACCCGCCTTTTCAGCATGGAAAACAGAAGGTTGATGAGCAGGATGAACACAAACAGCACGACGCCGGTGGCGATCAGCGCCTGGCGGTGCAGGTCCGCCGCATAGCCCATCTCCAGCACGATGTTGGCGGTCAGCGTGCGCACGCCCTTGAGCAGCGATACCGGCATGCGCGCCTGGTTTCCGGCCACCATGATCACGGCCATCGTCTCGCCGACGGCGCGGCCCACCCCAAGGATCACGCTTGCGAAAATGCCCGATTTGGCGGCCGGCACCACGGCGAAAAACACGCCGCGGCTGTGGGTGGCGCCCAGGGCAAGCGCGCCCTCGTAATAGGATTCCGGCACCGCCCGGATCGCGCTTTCAGAAATGCCGATGACCGTGGGCAGGATCATGATGCCGAGCAGCACCGAAGCGGCAAGGATGCTGGAGCCTGTGCCGCCCCATAGGTTTCGGATCAGCGGCACGATGCCCGTCAGCCCAAAGAACCCGTACACGACCGACGGAATCCCCGCCAGCAGGTCCACTCCGGGCTTGACGACGCGGTACACGCGCCGGGGGCACATCTTCGCCAAAAAGACCGCCGTCAGGATGCCGATGGGCACGCCGATGATCAGCGCGCCCGCGGTGACATACAGGCTGCCCATGATCATGGGCAGGATGCCAAAGGCGGCGGGCACGTTGTTGGGCGCCCACTTCTTGCCAAGAAGAAAGCGAAGCAGCCCAATCTCTCCCATCGCCGGCACGCCGTTGAGGAACAAAAACAGGCAGATGAGCAGCACCGCCAGGATCGAGGTAAGGGCTGAGGTGAAAAACAGGCCGTGCGCCAATTTTTCCTTCATTTTTTTCATGCGAACAACTCCCAGGCCGAAGCAGGGCTTACTGCTCCGGCCTTTGTGTGTCTTTTTGGCGGCAGGCCCTTATTTCATCTGGTCCCAAACCGTGGTTTCGCCGGTAAAGATCGCCCGGACCTGCTCGCTGGTCACATCGGTCAGCGGGTTTTGCGGGTGGACGATCACCGCGATGCCGTCCATGGCGATCTGCGTGGCGGTCAGCTCGGCCAGTTCGCTGTCCTTGAGCGCGCGGCTGGCCATGCCGATGTCGCAGGTGCCTTCCAGCGCGCCGATCATGCCCGCGGTGGAGTCGCTCATCTGGATTTCGATCTGCGCGCCTGGGTTCACAAGCAGGTACGCTTCCTTGAGCTTTTCCATGACCGGCGTCACGGATGAGGAGCCGGCGACCACGATTTTTCCGCTGGGCTTTGCCCCGGCATACGCCGGCGCGTCGTCGTCCACCGCGATGTATCCGTCCGAAACCACCGCTTGTCCCTCCTTGGAGAGGATGAAATCGATAAAGTCCTTGGCGATCGCGCTCACCTCGCCCTTGGTCGCGATGTTGAACGGGCGAACGACCGGGTACGTGCCGTTTTTCACGTTTTCCGTGCTTGCCGCTGCGCCGTCGATGGCCAGCGCGCGCACCGTATCCTGGAGCGAGCCCAGCGACACATAGCCGATGGCGTACGGATCGCCTGCGATGGTCGCAAGCATGACGTCGGTCTTGTTGACGATGATCGCCTCTTCGGTCGTCAGGTCCGTCCTGGTGCCGTCGTCGTTTTTGACTTCCACCCCGAACAGCTCGATGAACGCGCCGCGCGTTCCGGACCCATCTTCGCGGGAGACGACGTTGATGAGCCTGCCGGCATCAAACACGGAGGAGGCGCCGGCGGTGAAGGCACAGGAGACCAACAGCATGCCCATGAGCATCGAAGCGATACATTTTTTCATAGCGTTCCCTCTCTTTCTCTGTTCGTTGCCAGTGTAACGCGGGTGTGTAAAGTCCGTGTTTGGGTTTGTGTCATGTTTCGGTAAAATTTTCGGCCGGCGTCCCGCGGGGACTGTCAAGCAAAGACAAAGATAAGCGCGCTGTTTGCGCGGCATGCCGAAGGCGGAGGCAGAATTTGACAAACTATGTTCAGAAGTAGTTTGCGCTCCCCAGATCGTTCTTATCGGTTTGTCCGGATTTTCTGGATAGCGGCGGATGGAATTTTTTGGTTTTAAAAAAGGGAGGTGGGAGGCGGCATATGATTTGAGAGCGCAAAAAGGGCCGTTGCGCGAAAAATGGGGCAATCTTTGGAGGCAATGTGGTTGTAGGCAAAGCGATGGGGGGAGGGGGGAGTGCGATCATCCGTGCGGGCGTCCTCGCTCGCGTGCGCGCGAGCATCGGGGAGGAACCCGCGCCGCACGGGTGTTGCGGGCCGGGAAAAGGGTGCGGCGCGGGGGACGAAATCGCCCTGCCCGTCTGCCCTACTCCGCGCGGGAAAGGGCCTCCGGCGGCCAAAGGCTCCGCCTTTGGAAACCGCCGG
>CAZUIA010000062.1:0-14047 GCA_964620835.1 uncultured Oscillospiraceae bacterium | reverse complement strand
TCTGCGCAAATCCACCGTACAGGCCGCTGGATTTGATTTGATTCGAGAGGGTTTGAAAACCCTCTCGAGCTCTCCCAGGGCTTTGTCAACGGGCTATGCGCGCGCGGAGACGCGCGCGGCCGCACTTTGCAAGCCATATTTGGCAAAAAGAATGTGGCAAAGCTGCAAGGGCCAGGGCCCGGTCGCAAGCCGTCCCGCTTTTTTCTACAGGCCCTGGGTATCGTCAAACACACGCTGCCTGACCGCGCTTTGCGGTATGCCGCCCGCCAGCTCGAGCGCCCAGAGGACCGACCCGGCCGCCGGCGGCACGGTCAGAATGTGCAGCGTGCTTTTCTTTTTGGCGTAGCGCTCAAAAAACGCCTGAAACTGGTCGATCATGGGCTGGTGGCGGCCCTTGGTCCACACCGAGCCGATCAGCACCACCGGCACCGATTCGTCAAACGACAGGCGCACGGCGCAGCCCGCCGCGCTGCGCGCCAGGGCCTCAGCCGTTTGCGTCACGATGGCGCCGGCCACCGCGTCCCCCTCGAGGGAGGCGGAAAGCAGGCACGAGATGACATCCAGCGCGCGCACCTTCGTGCCGTACATATACTGTTCGCTGATCGCCAAGTGGAGGTCCTCGGTCCTTTCACAGCCAAAAAGCGCAAGCAGGCGCGGCAGCAGCACCGTGGAAGGGCCGAAGCGGAACGCCGCGTCATACGCCGCGCCGATGGTTCGGCTGGCCAGGTAGGAGCCACCCCCCGCGTCGCCGGAGATCAAAAGCCCGTAGCCGCCCACCTGCACCCAATTGCCGTTTGCGTCGATGCCGCCGGCCGCCGTGCCCGTGCCGTTGATGGAGCACACGCCGGTGCCGGTTTCGCTGCCCGCCTTGATGCCCAGGAACGAATCGTTCATCGCGATGCTGTTGGGAAAGCCGAGCTCATGCACGATGTCGGTCAGCGCTTGTTGCTGCAGCCGCTGGTCCACGCCCGCCAGGCCAAAGGCCGCGGCCGCGATCTGGTCAAGGCGTACGTCCGCCGCGCGCAGCAGCTCGTCGATGCGCGCGCCCATCTCGGCCTTCGCGCCCTGCATGCCGAGCCGCTCGTGCGAGCAGGTGCCCGCGCGAAGGTGCTTGACCAGCGCGCCGCTTATATCGTGCAGCAGGTAGTCGGTCTTGGTGTTTCCCCCGTCCACGCCCAGTACGTATCGCATGTCACGCAGTTTCCTTCCCTCATTCAATCCATCCGGCCGCTGTCAGCCCCGCGCCGAAAAGCGCGGCAGATAGGCCGCGTGCGCCTTGAGCAGCGCGTCAAAGCAGTCGCGCGCCTTTTCAAAGTCGCCCACCAGCGGGTGCGTCAAAAGCGCGGCCAGCGCAATCTCCCGGTCGCCGGTCATCGCGGCGTCCACGGCCATGCGCTCGTACGCCTTGACGGTGCGGATCAAATCCTGCATGTGCGGTGTGCCGATGGCGCGGATAGGCAGGGGCGCGGCGCCGTCCTTGCCGATGCGGCAGGCGATTTCGGCGACCTCGTCCTTTTCCAGATAGGGCAGCACGCCGCCGTTTTGCACGTTGACGGTATGCGTCGCGCCCGTGTCGTTATAGATCGCCTCGGCAAGGGAGACCGCCGCCTCGCTGTAGAGATGGCCGCCGCGCTTATCCAGCAGCGCGGGCTTCACGTACAGCCCCTCGTCGCTGTAGAGCGCGAGCAGGTCCTCCTCAATGGCCATGCAAGTTTGCGCCCGCGTCTTTTCGGCGGCCTTGAGGTGACTGAGCCGCTTGGCGCGGCCGTAGTAATACAGCAGATAGCCGTTGGGGATGCCGCCCGCGGCCTTCAGGCACTCGCGGTCAAACTCCGTCGCGGGCAGGTTGGCGGGCTTTTCGCCGGAATAGCCCTTTTCCAGCAGGTCGGGCAGCTTTTCCTCGCCCCGGCTGATCACCGACGTGATCCAGCTCAGGTGGTTCAGCCCCACGGACTCGACCAAGGCGTTTTCGTCGCCCACAGCCTTTTTCGCCGAGGCGATCATGTTGATGGGCACGTTGCAAAGGCCCATCATCCGTGCGCCCGTGTAGCGAAGCAGCGCCTCGGCCACCATGCCCGAGGGGTTTGAAAAGTTGATCAGCCAGGCATCTTTGCACAGGGTCTCCATGCGGCGCGCGATGTCCACCATCACCGGGATGGTGCGAAGGCCCTTAAAAAATCCGCCGATGCCGGTCGTCTCCTGGCCGATCAGGTCATACGAAAGGGGGATCGACTCATCGAGGTGGCGCGCGGCCAGCTTGCCCACGCGGATCTGCGCCATGACGAACGACGCGCCCCGAAGCGCTTCGTCCAGGTCCATGGTCTTTGTCACCTTCAGCCCGCCGCCCGCGTGCGCCGCCATTCGATCGACCAGCGAGCCGACGATGCGCAGCTTGCGCTCGTCGATGTCCATGAGCGTCAGCTCGCTCACCGGGAATACGCTTTGCCTGGTCAAAAGCCCGTCCACCAGCTCGGGCGTGTACGTGCTGCCCGCGCCGATCACCGTGATCTTCAGCATGGAATAGAATCCTCCTTTACACAGATACCGAAACAGACAGCGCGTTCGCCGCCATCAGCAGCCCCGCGATGGTTTTTCCGTCGGTAATTTCCCCAGCCATCACCTTTTGCACCGCCTCCGAAAGCGGCAGTTTCACCAGGCCGAGAAATTCATCCTCATCCGGGTGCGAGGGCCCCTGGCTCAGGCCGGTCGCGAGGTACAGGCCGATGCGCTCGGTCAAAAACCCGGGCGAGGTGTCGATCGTGGTCAGGTGCCGCCAGCTTTCAGCAATGAGGCCGGTCTCCTCACGCAGCTCCCGCTTGGCGCAGCAAAGGGCGTCCTCGTCCCGATCATCCTTTTTGCCGGCCGGGATCTCCAGCATCACGCGCCCCATGGCGATGCGGTACTGCGTCACCAGCGTGACATGGCCCGTGTCGTCCACCGGCACCACCGCCGCCGCGCCCACATGGCGCACGATTTCGCGCAGCGCGCGCCGCCCGCCGTACAGCTCGGCCTCCCAGTGCTCCACGGAAATGAGAGGCCCCCTGAACACCTCCCGGGTGTTGACAACCCTTTCATACAGCCGTTCGTTTTGCATACAGCGCCTCCTGAGGGTAGCGTGCCCTCCGCTGCATACAATACGCCGGATTCTCGTTTTTTCCTGTTTCTTTCCCGAATTCGTGTCGAGTGAACGAAATTGACTTTTTCATACGTTCTGTTTACAATGAAACGGATTCTTATGGAATGTAAGGAGGGATCGGCATGCGTGCCCGACGCCTGTTCTCCATTTTGATCGTCCTCTCCCTGTTGCTGTCCATGGCGCTTGCGCCCACGGCCGCGCTGGCGGAGATGACGCTTTTTGACGTGCGGATCGAATACATGGACCCAAACAACCCGGGGGCGGGGCCGTTGCATGCCATGTCCGGCCTGAACTTCACCTACGAAATCACCAACGAAATGCCGCCGCGCCTGTGGATCCACAACACGTCCGGCTTCCCCGCGCAGAACGTGCGGGTGGTGCTCGTGTTTTCCGATGGGCTTCAGACGGCCGAATACGCGTTTTTTGACGAAGCGTATCAGAATGAGTGGTTTGACCTGAGCGCTTCGGAAGCGATGCCGAACGTATACAGCCTGGTCGGCGAGTCGGGCGTTGTCCCCGGCGGCATGCTGACCCTTTCGGAAAGCCCCATGCCGGCGGAACTGAAGCCTGCCGGCCCGGCGGCCGGGTTTGCCGTGCCGTCGTTTGGCGGGGTGGACCAGGGCGGTGACCAGGGGTATACCGACCCGTGGGTCGGCGATCAGGGCGGTGACCAGATTGGCGACCAGGGCGATAATCAGGAATATACCGACCCGTGGGCGGGTGACCAGGGCGGCGATCAAGGGAACAACCAGATTGGCGACCAGGGCGGTGACCAGGGATATACCGACCCGTGGGTCGGCGATCAGGGCGGCGACCAGGGCGATGGCCAGGAATATGCCGACCCGTGGGCGGATACCCAGGAGGAAGCCGGCCAGCCCGGGGAGCAATCCTTTGGAGACTTGAACGCAAACGAACCGCCGATGCAAAACAATGCCAGCGCAGGTATTTTGAGCCTGCCGGAGGTGCAGGCCGACCAGACCCTGCCGCCCCAGGAGGCCCGCAGCGACTACGGCCACGTGATCGGCGAGGGCATCCAGCTGTATACCCAGCCCTATGTGCCCAGCAACGTAACCCTGCTTGCAAACGACGTGGTGGTCTTTGACGGCATGACGATGCAGCTTGACGCCGAGGGCAGGCTATGGTGCTATGTCACGGTGCTGCGCACCGGCGAAACAGGCTACCTGATGCTGGACGCCTTCACGTTCATGACGCCGCAAGACAAGCTTTTGTTTGAGCAGAGCCTGGAGCAGATGCCGTCTCCCGAGACGAACCAGGCCAAGGCCAAGGCCGAGGGCGTCGGATTGTATGCGCTGCCGGGCGACCCGCAACCCATCCAAATGTTGGGCAGCGAAAACCGCATCACCCTGGTCTACGACGACCCGGCCGCGTCCATGCGCTATGACGGGGACGGACGGCTTTGGGTGCTCGTGAGCGCGGAAGTGAACGGGGAGCCGTACCGGGGCTATATGCGCTATCAGGACATCGACGTTCTGACGCAGGCCGAGGTGGACGCGCGGGACAACCCCGAGCCCGAGCCGCCCGAGATGGAAACGATGCCCAATCCGGAGACGGATCAGGCGAACGTCGTCGTGGACGGCGCGCTGCTGACCAGCCTGCCGGGCGGCGGCAATACGCTGCGCCTGATCCCCGCCGGCACGCGCGTGACGTTCCTGCAGAGCGATCCCTACGCCATGCAGAACGACCCCACCAACGGCAAGCTGTACGTCTATGTGCAGGAGCCGGGCGGCGTCAAGGGCTACCTCTATTACAAGGACGTTCAGTTCATGACGCAGGCCGAGGTGGAAGATGCCAAGGTGAAGCTGCCCGAGCGCGAGACCAATACCCTGCGCATTCTCGCCGACGGCGTGGCGGCCAAGTCCTCGGTGAACGGCGCGGATCTGTTCCCCGTGGCAAGGGGCGAGTATGTTTCGTTCCTGCACAATGACTCAAGCGCCTCGCAGAACGCGTCGGACGGCAGCCTCTGGCTGTACGTCGAGTATAACGGCCAAAGGGGCTTCCTGAAATACGACGCCGCCCAGGCCGCCTTCCTTACCAAGGCCGAGGAGGACGCCCTGAAGCCCCCCCCCACGCCCATGCCGGACCATGAAACCGACCGCCTGCTCGTGCGCGCGGCCGGCGGCGTGTCGCTGTATGCGCAGGCGGGCGGCCAGACGGTCGCGGTCACCGCGCCCAAGGACGCCGTGCTTGACTACCAGGTCAGCGACTCGCGCCCCTATCAGAATTTGCCGGACGGCAGCCTCTGGCTGTACGTCTCGTATAACGGCCAAAAGGGCTACCTGAAGTACGACGCCGCCCAGGCCTCCTTCCTCACCAAGGCCGAGGAGCAGCAGCTGTTCCCGCCGGAAAAGGAGACCATGCCGCCGCCCGAAAGCGACGTGCTTCGCGTGCTGTCGGACAGCCTGACCCTGTACCAGGCCGCGGGCAGCCAGACGGCCGTCACCACGGTGGCCAAGGATACCTACCTGACGTATCACGCGGGCGACTCGCACGCCCAGCAGCACACGCAGGACGGAAAGCTCTGGCTGTACGTCGGCGTGTACGGCAAAAACGGGTACGTCCAGTATAATACCAGCGCGATGCGCTTCCTGAGCGCGCAGGAGGCGGAGCTGTACAAAAATCCGCAGACGACCTTCGCGCCGGGCACCACCGGCTACGCCATGGTCACCAAGAACGACGTGCAGGTGCGCTCCTCGCCCGCCGGCAGCGTTTCCGACAAGGTGAACGCGACCGCCGTCGTCAAGATCACGGAGCTGAAAACCGCGTCCGACGGCTACCAGTACGCCTTTGTGGAGTACACCGCCGCGGGCGGCGCCACCAAGAACGGCTGGATCCGCTCCGATATGATGCGGCTGATGACGCCGGACGAGATCAACCAGTACCTGAACCCGGTGACGCCTCCCCCGCCCACGTCCGCGCCCACGTCCGCGCCCACGTCCACGCCCACGCAGGTGACCGGGTTCATGAAGACCAATGTGCCCTATGTCCCGCTGCTCGCCTGGCCGAACATCGGCGCCAGCCCGGTGGCCATCCTGCCCAATGCCGGCACGGTCGTGTACGTGCAGCAGCAGGAATTCGGCCAGGACAAGAACACCTGGTGCTTTGTCAACTACAACGGCTCGCTCGGCTATATCCTCTATAACTACCTGACCCCCATGACGACCGCGGAGGTCAACAAGTACCTAAACGACAGCAAGGCGCCCGTGCCCACGCCCGCGCCCACGTATTCGCCAAACGCCTTCAGCGGCTACGCGCTGCTCGTCAAGAACAGCGTCAACTTCAGGTCCGGCGCCTCAGGCAGCGCCTCGGTGCTCAGGCAATTGAAGCAGGGCACCATCGTGCGCGTGATCAACGAAGTATCGGCCGAGGGCTACACCTGGTACCAGTGCGAGAGCGGCGGCGTGACCGGCTACCTGCGCGGCGACATGATTTCGCCCCTGACGGTCGGCCAGTACCAGACGATCGTGTCGTCGCAGTCGTACGACCAAAACGGCAACATCATTACGCCCACGGCGACCGCCAAGGCGAGCATCGCTCCGGCCACGTGGGCCCCTCCGGGCGGGTCGAGCAACCCGATCACCTTCATCACCATCCCGCCGCTCGTCTCCGCTTCACCCAGCCCCACCCCGGACCCGAGTGCCTCGCCGACGGTGGATCCGCTTGCCTCGCCCACCGGCACGGACGGCGCGCTGGGCAGCCTGACCCCGTCGCCTGACCCGCTCGCTACCCTGCCGCCGCCGGTGGAGCCGACCTATCCCACGCAGGAGACGAGCAGCTTTTCCCCGCCGGGCCTTTTGCTGGCCCTGGTGGTGCTGCTCGTGATCGTCGCGGGCGGGCTGTACGGCTACTCGGTGTACAACAAGGCGCGCAGGAAACAGGCGCAGGAACAGGCCAAGCGCCTGGCCGACGAGGCGCGCAAAAAGGCCCAGCAGGCCCAGATCGCCTCGGGCGCGCAGCCGGCGGTCCGGCGGCCCGTGCCGCCCACGCAGCCCGGCGCACCGGGCACGCCGGGCACACCGGGCGCGCAGACGCCCCGTCCTTTGGCAAACCCCTACGCCAGGCCCCAGGGCCAGGGCGCGCAGCCGCAAAAGCCGCGCGTGCAGGACGTGACCTCGCCGCTGCCGCGCGCGCAGGTGGACGGCAAGCCGGTCGACGGCACGAAGCCGGCCGCCCAGTCGCCCCAGGCAAACCCCTACGCCAGGCCGCAGGGCGCGCAGCCGTCAAGGCCGCAAGGCGCGCAGCCGGTGCAGACGCCGCAGCGGGCGGAAGGGCCGCAAAAGCCTTCGGGCACGCAGATTCCGCCGGCGGACACGGCCGCCCGCGAGCGGGCGCGCATGCCCATCGCCCCTCCGCCAGTTCCCCCGGACGAGGGCCCCACGCCAAGGCGGCGCAGGCATAGGCCGGACGCGTCGAAACACGAAGAAGCATAGCAACCGGACGCCGGAGGATGAAAATCCTCCGGCGTCGCACGTTCGGGGCAAGCGCGAAACAGGCGGAAAGCCACACGAAGCTGTCGAAGAAGGCTTGTCGAAGCGTGGCGGGCGAGCGGGTTCTTGGCCGCGGAGGCTGGCCGAAGTCCGGACGCTTTGGATACGCCACGGCAAAGGGTGACCCGCTTGCGCCGCCGGGCAAGCCGATGGAGAGGGCAAGCCGGCAGGCGGGGAGGGCTTCTTCCGTGCCGCGCAGGATATGCCGAAAAGACGGGCGCCGTCTTGCCCATCTCGCGCCCGCTTGAAAGAAGACGGCGTCAGGCAAGAGGGGGGCGAGCCCTCCACCCCGCCCCGCCAAAACGGAATCCGCGCTTCGTTTCCCGAACAAACGCCAACTTTTCCACAGGAGGAACCGTCCCTTGCCGTACACGCCTATCGCCTGCCGCTGGCAGGGCGCGGGCCACACGCTGCCCGCGTCCGTTCCCGGCTCCCTGCATGACGATCTCATCCGGGCGGGCATCCTGAAGGACCCGCGCCTTCCCCTTGCCGCGCGTGAAAACGAGTGGGCCGCGCTGCGCGCCTGGACGCTTAAGGCCCGCATACCGCTCGCAGACAGCGAGGCGGACCGCCTGTTTCTCTGCGCCCGCGGCGTATGCGGCCGCGGCGCGCTGGCAATCGGCGCCGAAACCGTGGCGCCGTTTGAAAGCGGCGATTGGGAGCTGGACATCACCCGCTGGGCACTTTCAAAGCCCGAGGCGGTGATTGGCCTGCGTTTCGCCCCCGATCTGCCCTCGGGCACCCCCCCGCGCGTGCGCGCGGCGGTCGCCGGGGGCCTTTCGCTGCGCGGCGTGAACGAGGCGCGCGTCGTTCGCTGGACGGTCGTCCCGCGCATCGTGGACGGGTACGGCGTGGTGGAGTCGGCCGTGCGCGTGTGCCCGTACGCGCCGGGGCGGTATACCTTTCGCTACGCGGCCGTTTTCGGCACCGAGACGCTGTGCGTGGAAAAACGCGTGGAACGGCTTTTCGCGTTTGAAACCGAGCTGACCCACCGCTTCGTCGTGCCCTTTGCCCGGCGTTTTGAGCCGGGACAGCCGAATGAGCCGGTGCTGCTGCGGCTGACCCTTGAGCGCGCCGGGCGGGTCTGTGACGACCGCATGCTCAAGACCGGTTTTGCCGAAAAGACACCCCCGGCCTTCCTCGCGGGTATGGACCTGGCGGCCGAGGAAAGCGACGCGCCTTCCGCTTCGGAAATGGAGCCGCGGCTGTCGCTTCTGCGCTCGGCGGGCCTTGGGTGCGTCCGCGCCCACGGCGTGCAAGCGGACGCCCTGTATGACGCGCTGGACCGAAACGGCGTGCTGCTTTATCAGGCGCTGCCCCATGGGGAAGCGGAGGCCGAGCGCGTGCGGAAGCGCGTCCTGCATCGCCCGTCGCTGATTGCCCTGGAGATGGCGGGACCGGCGCCGTGCGAAGCATCCGGGACGCCCACGCCGGCCGCGCCTGTGGAACTGTCCGCGCCGGTTGAGCGGCCCGCACCGCCGGCAATATTCGCGCAGCGCACCTCGCCCGCATCGTCTGGGTCGCCTGCGCCGGACGCGCTTTCCACCGTATCCGGGTCGCCCACGCCGATTGTGCCGTCCGCTCCGCCCGCACCGGATATATCCTCCGCTTCGCTCGCGCCGGTGTTCCTGCCCGGATCGTTGATACCGCCCGCGCTGCCCGGGACGTCCGCATCGGCCGCTTCGCCGCCCCCCACGTCTCCCGCGCCGCTCGCACCGCCCCCATCGTCTCCCCTTGCCGCCTTATCCGCACCCCTAGCCTGTTCCTCTGCGCCCGGTTCCGAGCAAGCGCTCATGCCGGAAGCGTTCTATGCCCGCGCGCACGAGGACAAGGCGGCAATCCGCTCCATCCAGGTGCCGCCCGTTTTCCTTCCAGGCCCGGTCCGTCCGCTCCCCGAAGGCTTGCCGCCGGACGCCCCTTTCAGCCCGCACCCAGACATGCCTCCCACCCCGCCCCTTGCCCTCTCCATCCTGCGCCGATGGTTCGGCGCGGACTTGACCGAAGCCGACGACGTTGCCCGGCTCTCTCGCGTCCTGCAGGCGGAGCTTGTCCGCTACAGCGTGGAACAGGCGCGGCTTTTCGCGCGGGGATTTTTCCTGCCGGATCTCTTTGAGCGCTTCCCAGGCTGCTCGCCGCGCGCGCTGTGCGGCGCGGAGGGCCTGCGGCCGGCCTACTATGCGCTGCAAAGCGCGATGCGCCCCGTGCACGCATGCGCCCGGTTTGCATCGCCGGGCGGTCCGTGCGGCGCGCGGTGGCACGCGCGGATTTTCCTGCTGTCGGACGTCCCGTCGGCCGGCCCGCTCAAGGTGCGCGCGGCGCTGTTTCGGCAAGACGGGCGCCTGATCGCCGACGCGGCGTTTGACACCGCGCCCGCCACGGCGGACCTGGGCATCCTCGCCGCGCCGCTTCCCGAGGAGCCCTGCGCGCTGGTGCTGCGGCTCACCGTGGAGCGGTTCGGCGACCTGTTGGACGTAAGCGACTCTCTCCTCGCCGCCTCGCCGCGCGCGCCGCTGCGGCCCGTTTGGCGGGCGGAAAAGGCGCGGATCCGCGTGCAAAACGGGGAGGTGGAAAACCGGGCGGCCGTGGCGGCGCTGGGCGTCGTCTGCGGCGCGTGGGCGCACCCGGCCTATCCGGGCTACGGCGCGCTGCTTGCCGGAGAAAAGCGCGCCGTCCGGCAGGAAAACGGGATGGAGGGGTTGAATTTGTAAGCATTCCGGCGTGATACGGATACCGGGCTTTTCCGCATGGCCAGAGCGATTTTTTCATCCGGGCCGCGTTCCCCGTGCGGGGCGTTGCCGCGCTTCGCTCGGCCGCCGTAGCGGACGGACGGCTTTTCGCCGCTTGGCAAGCGCGAAAGGTTTCCATGGGGAACATTCCTTACGGAAGAGAGGGTTGGCATGCAAGGCAAAAAAATTTTCGCCCTGTTCCTCGCCGCGATGCTGCTGATCGCCGCCCTTGGGGCCTTTGCGGTGATCGCCGGGGCAAAGGCTTACCGGGAGCGGCCGCGCATGGAGGACCATCTCCCCTGGACGGAGCGCATTTTTGGAGAAAATACGGTCGTGGAGGGCTAAGCTATGCAACAAAAGATTCGGATCGCCATCGCGGGCGCGGGGAACATCGCGCAAAACGCGCACCTGCCCGCCTTCCTGAAGCGTGACGACGTCGAAGTCGTGGCCGTGTGCGACGTCAACCTGGAGCGGGCCCGGGAATGCGCGAAAAAGCATCACATTGCGCATGCCTTCGCAAGCGCCGCCGAGATGATCG
Organism: uncultured Oscillospiraceae bacterium; assembly: GCA_964620835.1. Classification (GTDB taxonomy): domain Bacteria; phylum Bacillota; class Clostridia; order Christensenellales; family Aristaeellaceae; genus Avichristensenella. Next base: position 3,142 of record CAZUIA010000062.1, on the reverse strand, counting down.
GCCAGGTGGAGTGCGACGTGGTGGATATCTGCGTGTGGAACCGGGCCCACAAGGAGGTTGCCGTGCTCGCCGCCCAGGCCGGGCGGCATATCCTCTGCGAAAAGCCGATGGCGCTGAACCTTTCGCATGCCGAGGAGATGAAGGAAGCCGTCGAAAAGGCCGGCGTGACCTTCATGATGGCGATGCCGCGCCGTTTTTTCCCCGATGTGAAGTACATTCGCCGCCTGATCGATATCGGCAAGTTCGGCGAGGTATACTATGCAAAGACCAGCATGATCCGCCGCCGGGGCACACCGCTGGGGTGGTTTACCGACATCAAAAAGTCGGGCGGCGGCCCGGTCATCGACATCGGCGTGCACGCGATCGACTGCGCGTGGTACCTGCTCGGAAGGCCCAGGCCCGTGCGCGTGAGCGCGCAGACCTCCTATGCCATCGGCGATTACAAGACCCAGGGGGTCAGCCGCTGGGTGGCGCTGGACAGCGAAGTGACCGCCTTTGATACCGAGGACAGCGCCGCGGGCATCTTCCACTTTGAAAACGGCGCGTCGCTGGTGTTTGACGTGAGCTGGGCGATGAACCAGCGCGATGCGGACGAAACCGTGATCTGCGGCGAAAGCGCGGGCGCGCGCCTGGACCAGACGCCCGGGGCGGAGATTCCCGTCGCCATTTACGGCGAGGAGGAGCATTACCTGACCGACAACCGCCCCACGCTTCAGCCGGCGAACCCCTATGAGGCCGAGATCGACTATTTCCTCCAGTGCCTTCGGGACGGCACGGCTCCGGATCCGAGCCTTGACGACGGCGTGACGATGATCCGCATGCTCATGGGCATCTATCAATCGGCCGCGGAAGGACGTGAAATATCCCTTTGAACCTGTTTCAAGACGGGATTTTCCAGCGGCTGCCGGAGCTTGACACAAAGCGCCTGCTGCTTCGCCGCATGACGATGGCCGACGCGCAGGACATCTTCGCCTACAGCCGCGACCCCGAGGTCAGCCGCCACGTCCTGTGGGACGCCCACCGGTCCATCCACGACTCCCGCGCGTACCTGCGGTACATCCAGCGCCAGTACCGAAACAACGAGCCGTCCAGCTGGGGGATCGAATTGAAGGAGACGGGGCATCTCGTCGGCACGATCGGGTTCATGTGGTGGAACCAGGAAAACCGCTCCGCCGAGGTGGGGTATTCGCTCTCGCGCGTGCAGTGGAACCGGGGGCTGATGACCGAGGCGCTCAGGGAGGTCATCCGCTTTGGGTTTGAGGAAATGGACCTGCACCGCATCGAGGCGCAGCACGAGGTGTCAAACCCCGCCTCCGGCCGCGTGATGGAAAAGGTGGGCATGCGCAGGGAGGGCGTCCTGCGCGGCCGCCTGTATAATAAAGGAAGGTTTGTGGATGTCGCGGTGTACGCCATCCTCTGTGGGGACCCAAGGCCTTGAAAAAGACGGTTCAGGACGCGCTGCGCGCCTTTGTGCGGCGCCAAAACGAAACGCTGGACGTGGATGTGATCGATATCGCGCTGCCCGCGCTGCCTATCGCGCTGGACGGCTATCGCTTTACGGTGGTATCGGACCTGCACCTGCACACCCTGACCGAGCATCACCGCAATATCCTTGCGGCGGTTGAGCGGACCGCGCCCGACTGCATCCTGATCGCCGGGGATTCCATCGACGAGGGAACCGTCTATGTCGAGCGGCTGACGCCGTTCTTTACGGCGCTTGCGCGCATCGCCCCGGTGGCCGCGTGCGTGGGCAACAACGACTGCGACTGCCTGCAGGCCATCCGCGACGTGTACGAGGAAGCGGGCGTCACGCTCCTGGAGGACGAGACCCGAACGCTCCCGGCGCGCGGCGTGCCGCTGCTGATCACGGGGCTGCAGGACCCCTTGGCCTACAAGCGCGGCCTGCACCGCGAGAGGCCCGTGGAAGCGCCTGTGCACATGGACCTGCGCGACGCGCTGCCGCCCAGGTCGCACGCGGATGGGGATGCTTCGCGCGCCCCGTCGGTGCTGCTGATGCACCAGCCGCAGCTTGCCGGGCGGTACGCCGCTTTGTGCCCGTCGCTCATTGTCGCCGGGCACGCGCACGGCGGCCAGTTCCGCGTGCCGGGCATCGGCGGGCTGTTTTCGCCGGGCCAGGGCTTCTTCCCCAGGCTGACGAGCGGCCTGTATCCCCTGGGCGATGCAAAGCTGGTGGTCAGCCGTGGGCTTGGCAACCACGAAATTCCCCTTCGCCTCAACAACCGGCCGCATCTGCCGGTGCTGGTGCTGCGCGCCTTGGAGGATTGATGGAAGGAAATGGGTATACTATAGAAAAGGAACTGGAACGATGGCCTGCTTGGGCACAAAAAACAAGTACCACCCCTATTGGCCGTTCGTTCACACCCATTTAATAAGGAAACAATCGCCCCTAAAAAGGGCGCGGTGCACGGGTAAACCAAGTAGAAACGATGCAAAACCGCCTTTTCATCCCATAAAAACCGCCTGAAATATGTTTTTTGAGAGAAATTTTTGAAAAAATGGTTGACATAAACACACCGTGGTGTTATCATACAAACGAACTTCAAAACAGGAGGGGAAAACTAATGTTGATGCCTATCGTTTCCATGAACAAGATGGCGATGAATGAGTCCGTCGCCACGAGCTGCTGCTACCGCGAAGTCGTGGACGTCACCAACGTCGTGTGGAAGACCCTGTACGGCGGATATATTGGAACCGCGTACAAGGATGATGTCACCACGAACCGCCATGGCGCTACTGCGGCGCAGGTTTCTTTCGTTACCAGCAATTTGGGCTATGACATTCTTTGGCAGGATAAGCTCGCGACCTATAACAATGCGCAGATTGGTTGGGGCCCCGCGTGGGGAAGCTCCACGAGCACTTGGATCGTGACGAATTCTTCGCCTGTGGCCAATCAGCCTCTGACTGAATGGCTTTCCGCCAACGGCATCAGCACCAGCACCTGCAAGCACGATGATGCCAGCTGCTACTACAAGGATTATGCCACCCAAATCGTCCCCAACCAGCACATCGGCGCCACCGCGAAGCACGACACCGGCGGCACCAACTGGGCCAAGCCCCACGAGGCCCAGCAGTGGTCGTCCTGATCGGCTAGATCAAAAACAAACCGCAAGCCGTTTGCCGC
>CAZUIA010000061.1:0-14090 GCA_964620835.1 uncultured Oscillospiraceae bacterium | reverse complement strand
CCCTTGTGCGCGTCCCGCTCACAGTAGATCGTCGCGAAGATCTCGGTCAGCGAATCCGACAGCTTGGTGATCGCCTGCATTTCCACGCCGATCCCGTGCGGAACCTCGTCGCGCAGGTTCTGCAGCGCCTTTTCGCGGATGATCTCCGCGCAGATCAGGCGCTCGGGCTGGTCGGTGATCATGTCGTCGGGGAAATACCGGGGGCCCTCCGGCAAAAAAGAGATGAGCAGCTTTTTCAGCTCCTCCAAATTATCGCCCCGCCGCGCGCTGATGGGGACCACGGCGTCGTAGCCTGTGTCGTGCAGCGTGTTCAGCAGCGGCACCAGGACCTCGCGCGACACGCTGTCGATCTTGTTGACCACCAGCGCCTTTTTGACCCGCACCGACGCCATCCTCTCGATGATGGCGCGGTCCTGCGCGCCCACGGCCGTGGCGTCGATCATCACGACCAGCGCGTCCACGCCGTCCAGCGCGTCGTTGGCCGCCTTGACCATATAGCTCCCTAGCTTTGTCCTCGGCGAATGCAGGCCCGGGGTATCCAGAAAGACCATCTGCCAGTCTTCGCCGTTGACCACGCCCATGATCCGGTTGCGCGTCGTCTGCGGCTTGTCGGACACGATGGCGACCTTTTCGCCGACGAACGCGTTCATCAGCGTCGATTTGCCCACGTTGGGCCGGCCCATGATCGCGATGAACCCGGAACGCATGCTCATGCTTCCACCTCTTGAAGGGATTCGGGGCCGAAGCTGTCCGGCAGGAGCTTTGACAGCGAGGTTTCCCGGATGTCGTCGCCGCACACGAGCAGCACGCGCAGGTCCTTGGCGAACTCGCGCATCGTCTGCCTGCACGCGCCGCAGGGGTAGGGAACGGCGCCCTCCGCCGCGATCGCGATGGCGTCAAACACCGTCGCGCCCTCGGTCACGGCGCTCGTGAGCGCGTTTCGCTCGGCGCAGATCGTCATGCCAAAGCTGGCGTTTTCCACGTTGCAGCCCTTGAACAGGCGGCCGTCGCCGGCGCGCACGCACGCCCCGACCCTGTATTTTGAGTACGGCGCGTACGCCCTTTTCATGGCCTCGCGCGCGCCCTCCATCAATTCAATATCCGCGTCCGTCCATTGGCGAGACAAGCCCGTCTTTTCCATTGCGTTTTCCTCCATCGCGCGCATTACCGCGCGCTGCGACTCTGTTTCGTGGTCATAGCCCAGCAGGTGCAGGCAGCCGTGCGCGAACAAAAATCCCGTCTCCCGAAACAGGGAGTGGCCGTACGCGGCCGCCTGCTCCCGCGCGCGCGGCAGCGAAATCACGATGTCTCCCAGGTGCAGGCAGCCGGTGTCAGGGTCCAGCTCCCGGCGAAGCCTCGCAGCATGGTCCCGCGCGGTGCCAAAGGGAAAGGCGACGCTCGGGAAGGACAGCACGTCCGTCGGCCTGTCCGTTTTGCGCTGCGCTCTGTTGATCGCCCGGATGCCCTCGTCGTCCGTCAGGACAAGGCCGGCCTGGTATTTGCCCGAAAGGCCCTCCGCGAAAAGGCACGCGTCGCCGACGCGACAAAGCATGCGCTCCATGCCCTTTGGCATCGCTCCGGCTTCCAGCGTGATTTCAATCCGCATGCTCCCGCCCCTTCGCTTCCTCCGCCGCCGCTTCCGGCACCAACTCGGCCTTTTCCGCCGGCGCCGGCTCCGCCATCTTCATCGGCGGCCGGGGCGAAAGCAGCGCGGGCCGCCCGTCCGGCTTTGGATACTCGATCCGCTTGTGGTAGATGCCCGTCAGCACCTGCGCAAACGCGCGGATGATCTTTGAGACATCGGCAAAGCGGAGCGGGGATTCGTTGAGCTGTCCCCCGTCTATTTTTTCCTTGACCAACTCGCGGATACGCTGCTCGATCCCCTCGGACGTCTGATCGCCGCCGGCGCGGACGGCCGCCTCAACGGTATCCGCCAGCATGAGGATGGCCGTCTCGGCCGTCTGCGGCTTGGGGCCGGGGTACTGGAAATCCTCCGCAGGGGCATCCTCGCCGCCCTCCATGCTGCGCATCTTGTGGTAGAAATACGCGATCAGCGTGTCGCCCTGGTGCTGGGAGATGAAATCGATGATGGCCTCGGGCAGGCGCTCCTGCCGCGCCATCTGGATGCCGTCCGTCACATGCTCGGCGATGATGGCCGCGGACACGCGCGGGTCGGTCAAGTCGTGCGGGTTTTCGCCCACCTGGTTTTCTTTGAAATACAGCGGCCGCTTGAGCTTGCCGATGTCATGGTAATACGCGCCCACGCGGGTCAACAGCGCGTCCGCGCCGATGGCCTCGGCCGCTGCCTCCGCCAGGTTGGCGACCAGGATCGAGTGGTGGTAAGTGCCCGGCGTTTCCACCAGCAGCCGGCGAAGCAGGGGCTGGTTGGGGTTGGAAAGCTCCAGCAGCTTGTAGGGTGTGACCAGGTCAAACGCCCACTCCAGCATCGGCTGCACGCCCATGCACAGGATGGCCGCCAGCACGTTGCCGCCCGCGGACCAGACGGCGTTGTTGACGATGGTGCGCATCTCGTTGTTCGTCAACAGCCCGATGGCGAGCATGCCGAACAGGTTCACCAGCGCCATCGCCAGGCCCGCAAGGAACACCGAGGCCCGCTGCTGCTTTCTTCTGACCAGAAAAATGCCCAGCGGGGCGCTGATCACGCCGGCCACGATCATGCCGAGCATTTGCTGCGGCAAAATGCTCATCGCCGACGTGGTGAGCACGGCGGCAAAGATGAGCGCGAGCGCGTTGGCGGTGAGCGCCAGGCTGGTGGACAGGAGCGAAGACACGAGCAGCGCCACCATCGAAACAGGCGCAAGGTACGGGTTCAGCTGCGCCGCGAGGATGCTCAGGCCCATGGTCAAAAGGAAAATGGCCGCCAGCATCAGCGCGTTTTTCGGCCGGGTCATCAGCGCGCGGTTGAACTGCAGGATGTGGAACATCATCGCCAGCGTGGCCAAAACGCCCAGCACGCCGACGCCGACCATCATCATCACGTCAAACCGGTTGCCCTCCAAAAGGCCGAGGCTCTCCAGCACCGCAAGCTGCGCCGCCGTCACCCGCTCGCCGGCCACCACGATGTTCTGGCCGCTCTTGTAATATGTCGGCTCGACTTCCTGGCGCGCGGCGGCCCGGTTTGCTTCGGTGGCCTCCTGGTCGATCACCATGTTGGGCACCAGGCTCGCGCGCACGGCGGGAATGGCGATGTTCCAGCACAGGTCGGACGACGTGTACTGGATCAGCTCCCGCTGGACGCTGTTGATGGTCGACTCCATCTGCCCCTCGCGGATGGTGCCCAGCATGGCCCGGGTGAGGATATCGGTCGTGTTCTTATGCAGGCTGTTGACGTCCACCGCGCTTTGCTTCATCAGGATGGTCGCCTGCCAATCGCTGATTTCCATCACCGTGCAAAAGGCGCCCGCGTGTTTTAAATCGGCGGAGGGAAAGGTGCCGCTGTAGACGAACGGCTCCCCGGAAGCGGATCGGATGGTTCCGTTGCGAAGCCCTTCGCCGTATGCCCGCACCTTTTCAAACTCGGTAAAAATGCTGTCAAACGTTTCCAGCACGCGCTCCAGCGCCGTCTCGTCCTCCCGGTAGGAAGGCTGCACGCTTTCCGCGGCCCGCTCGCGCCGCTGTTCGGTGGTGACCTCGTCCACCACGTCCTTCGTCGCGGTGATCGTCTTGGGCGCGATGTCCCCGACGGACAGGTTGTATCTCTCGGGCGACGTGGCCAGCACCATGCCGAGGGTGAGCAGCACGCAGCAAACGACCAGAACCGTCAGGCTGGTGCCGAGCCGTTTGCGGCGCGCAGGCCGGACCTGTCCATTTCTGCTCTCTTTCGTTTGCTTCATGCTTTCCTCCTGCTTTGAAAACCCCGTTTACCTTCTGCGCTCCTTTTTTTCATACGCCTTGACGATCGCCTGCACCAGCTCATGGCGGACCACGTCGCGATGCGTCAGCTGCGCGATGCCGATGCCCGGCACCCCCTGCAGCACCTCCAGCGCCTCTTTCAGCCCGGATTTCTTGCCGTAGGGCAAATCGATCTGCGTGATATCGCCCGTGACGACGACGCGCGAGCCAAAGCCCATGCGCGTCAAAAACATCTTCATCTGCTCGCTCGTGGTGTTCTGCGCCTCGTCCAAAATGACGAACGAATCGGAGAGCGTGCGGCCTCGCATGTACGCCAGCGGCGCCACCTCGACCGCCCCGCGCTCCACCAGCTTCTGGTACGCCTCCACGCCCATGAGGTCATAGAGCGCGTCGTAGAGCGGGCGCAGGTACGGGTCCACCTTCTGCGCCAGATCGCCCGGCAAAAAGCCGAGCTTCTCGCCCGCCTCCACGGCCGGCCGCGTCAGGATGATCCGCTCCACCTCTTTGTTTTTCAGCGCCACCACGGCCATGGCCATGGCGAGGTATGTTTTGCCCGTGCCCGCCGGGCCCACGGAAAAGGTGAGCAGGCTGTTTCGCATCAGCTCCACATACCGCCGCTGGCCAAGCGTCTTGGACTTGATCTGCTTGCCCTTGTGGGTCACAGCGATCACGTCGCGCATGATCTCCTCGATGCTCTCCACATTGCCTTCCCGCGCCAGCTCCACCGCGTAGCGGATGCGGGAGCGGTCCACCGGCTCATGCTTTTTGAGCATGTCCAGCAGCTTTTCCGTCACGGTGACGGCCAGGCTGACCTGCGCCTCGTCGCCGGAAAAGCTCAGTTCATCGCCGCGCATCGCGATCTCCGCGCCTGTTTCCTGCATGAGAATGTTCACATTTTCATCGCCTACGCCAAAGAGGGAGATGTAATCGTCCATGGACCCTACGGAGAGCTGCATCTGCTTTTGCGCCAAGCCCTTTCCTCCAATCAGCCGGGTAGCGTTTCATCGGAGGGAACCGCGATCTCTATCAAGGCCTCCAGCACGGCCGTCGCGCGGTAACCCTCATCCTTTATCATACTATACTCTACCCATTTGTCAATAACGCTAACCCCAAAGGGGACCTTTTCCTGCGCCAGGCGCACCGCCGCCAGCGCGGCTTCCTCGCGCACGTCCTCTTCTTGGCGCGGGATCTCGTGCCGCACGACTTCCTCGTACCGCTCCACCTGCAGCCATACGGGGTACGGGCCCGCCAGGGGCAGCACGCGCTTTGACACGTCGCAGTCCGCATAGGCCGGCGGGGCGTCAAACGCCAGATGGTAAAACGGCGTTACCAGCGTGCGGCATTCGCTGATGGCCCCCGTCGGCACGCTTTGAAGCAGCGTGCCGGACACGTAGGCGCTGCCGTCATACCACACGCGCGCCTGGACGCTGGCCTGGGCGCGGACGGGGTTTACGGCCCCGTTCCAGGCCCTCTCCTCCCCCCTGACGAGCACCTGGCCCTTGCGCACCACGTCGCCCTCCTTGACAAGCGGCGTGCCCGCCGTGACGGTGACCGAGGAGATCACGCCGTCCCGCGAAGCCACCAGGTCCCCGGGCGCGGAGGCGGCGCCCTTGGCCAACTGCGCCTGCACGCAGCTCACCGTGAGCCGAACGCCGCTCGTCTTTACGCCCACCCAGGCAAGGCCGGTGAGCTGGCGCTCCATGTCCTCACGCAGGGCGTCCGTGTCGATCAGAAAGCCAAGACGCCCCACCCGCACCTCGTGCTCCTGCAAAATGCGTTCGACCTCGCCCGTGTAGGGGCCCGCCCCGCGCACGTCGATGAACCATACGCACGACATCGCTCCCCAGCAGACGAACAGGAACACGAGGATGCCCGAAAGCAAAAACGCACGCTTTCGCGCGATCTTGCCAAGCTTCACCGGCCCGTGCGCCTTTCCGATCGTCAGGCGCCATCCGCGCTTTTCGGCCAAGGCCTGAAGCTTTGGCGCGTCCGCCGCGGCCACGCTGCCAATGACCTTGCGCGCGCCGCTTTTTTGGACGCCGTGAAGCCGCACGCCCTGCTCGGCGCACTGGTTCAACAGCCTTTCCAAGGATAGCCCTTCGGCGGAAAATTCATACCAGCCCAGCTTTTCCATGCGCGCTTCCCTCCGCAAACGTGACGCTTCGGATGGTTCCCGACAACAGCAGATCGTTTTCGCCAAGCTGGGAAAGCGTGAGCGCCGCCCCGTCGACCGTCAGAAGGCCCAGCGCGGTACGCACGCGAAGGCGCTCGGGCCCGTATTCGACGACGCCCCTGTGGTTTTCCAGCAAAAGCTTTGAATCCCCGCGCAAAAGCACGCGCGGCATGCCCAGCACGACATCCTCCGGCAAGCCGGACGCCTGTACCACCCGACGCAGCGCGCGCTTGCGCGACATGCCCATCCCCCCTTGCCATAGACCAGTGTATGGCGCGGGGTGGACGGGCATGCGTGGGAGGCGGCGCTTGGTCGCCAATATTCCGGGGCGTCTTAATGAGCGGTTTTTCGCGATAGAAAGCAAATAAAAGTGCGGTAAAAATGCCGCCTCAGAACATATCGACCTCGAAGATTCCGACACGCGGGCGCATGGCGTCCGCCAGCGCGTCGGAATCGGGAATTCCCTCCATCGGCGCGTTCAGCCGCACCATCAGCAGGTTTGACGCGGCCGCGTCCTCGCCGTCCATGCCGGGCAGGGGTATGAGCAGGCGTGCCCTTTGCGTACCCGATCGCTCCATAAGCGCCAGGACAAAGCCGGGCACCAGCTTTTCCGCCTGGGGAGCGGCGCACAGCTCGCCGACGTGCAGGCGGCCGTCCGCCGCCAAGCGCGCGCACGCGTACGCGGCCGGCCTTCCGTCTATCTCCAGCACGCTGGGCGGCTGCCACTGCGGCAGCACCCAGCGCTTCCAGTATGCCTCCGACCGTATTACCGCGCCGTCCAGCCTGCCCGCGAACAGGTCGTACAGGCCCATCAGAAACGGCAGGTCCTCCGGCACAAAGCTGCGAAGCGTTCCCCCGCCTAAGTCGGACGGCAGGGAGGCTGCGATCACATCCGTCCTGCGGATCGGGCAAAACCGCCAGAGCGCGCGCGCATACAGCGGCGCTTCGCCAAAGAGCAGCGAAACGGCCATGCCCCGCTCCTCCATCGCCTGGACGGCCATGTCCAGCAGGCGGGTCGTAAGCCCTTGGCGGCGGTATGCGGGCTTTGCGCTCACCTCGCCGATGCCGCCCGCGCGGACGGCGCGCCCGCGAAGAAAGATCCGCCGGTCAAACACGCGCACGGTGGCCGCGATCGTGTCCCCGTCCATGGCCACAAAGATCAGCGACGCGTCCGCGTCCGGATCCAGCTCAAAATGCCTGCGGAAATATCCGGCCTCCTCCGATTCAAACACGCTGCGGCAGTGCGCGTACCACAAATCCAGCTCCTGCGCGCGCAGCGGGCGAAACTCAATCATCCCACGCGTCCCCCTCGCAGGGTTCGCCCATCCCCTCTCCCTGTTTGCCGATCAGGCGCTTGGCGTCGCGCTCGGAGATCTCCTGCACGCTTTGCAGCCTGCGCTGGATGGTGCGCGTCTTGCGCGCCGCGTCCTCGATGGAGGCGGTCGCCTGGTGCAGCCGCTGCTGCGTTTTGGAAAGAAGGTCGGCAAAGCGGCCGAACTCGGTCTTGACCGCGCCCAGCAGCTGCCACACCTCGCTGGAGCGCCGCTCGATGGCCAGCGTGCGAAAGCCCATCTGCAGGCTGTTTAGAAGCGCCAGCAGCGTCGTGGGGCCGGTCACCACCACGCGGTATTCGCTCTGCAGCTGCTCAACCATGCCGCCGCGCTTCAACACCTCCGCGAACAGGCCCTCCACGGGCAGGAACATGATCGCAAAGTCGGTCGTGTGCGGCGGATCGATATACTTTGTATGGATGCGCTTGGCTTCGGCGCGGATGGTCGCCTCCAGCGCACGTCCCGCGGCCTCCACGGCCTGCTTATCGCCCGCCTCGCCGGCGTCCAAAAGGCGCTGATAGTCCTCGGACGGGAACTTCGCGTCGATGGGCAGGTACACCGTCTGGCTCCCTTCCTCCCTGCCCGGCAGCTTGACGGCGTACTCCACCCGCTCGCCTGAGCCGGGCTTCACCTGCGCGTTCGTCTCGTACTGCCCGGGGGCCAAGACCTGTTCCAGCAGCGCGCCAAGCTGCACCTCGCCCCACATGCCGCGCGTCTTGACGCTCGTGAGCACCTTTTTCAGGTCCCCCACACCGACGGCCAGCGTCTGCATTTCGCCAAGGCCCTTGTACACCTGCTCCAGCCTCTCCGATACCGTCCGGAACGATTCGCCAAGCCGCTTGTCCAGCGTGGCGTTCAGCTTTTCATCGACGGTTTCCCGAATCTGCTCCAGCTTGCGCTCGTTTTCCCCCTGCAGGCGCAAAATGCCGTCGCCCAGCGTCTGGCGCATTTCGCCAAGGCGCGCCTCGTTGACGGACAGCTTTTCCTCGAGCGTGCGGGTGACGCGCTCCATTTGCTTGTCATACTCGGTGAGTTTTTCTTCGATGCCGCCGCGCATGCGCTCCATGCGCTCCTCGTCGGCGCGGGTCATGGCGCGAATCTGCCCGCCGAACAGGTCGAGCTGCTGCTGCTGCACGCGCGACATCTCGCCCATGACGCGCACCATCGAATCGCTCATGCCGCGAAGGTTCCTGCCCATCTCCTCGCGGTCAGCCGCGCGCTCGGCGGCCGTCGCCTTGCCCAGCGCTTCCAGGCTTTGGGAAAGAAACTCTCCGAGGCTTTCCAGCTTCCTTTCCATCGCACGTCTTTGGCGGGCATCGCGGACGCATAGCGGCACGACGATCGCGACAAGCAGCAGCAAGACCCCGAGCACAACCGCGAAGGGTTCCGAAAGCCACGAAAGCAACGCGTCCATTTGTTCCTCCTATCGCGCGCCAAAGGTGTCGCGCAGCCAATGGATGGAATCCGTGAGCGCCTGGTCGCTTGTCACGACGTGGGCATACGGCTCCAGGATGATGTCTCCCCGGTATCCGGCGCCCCGAAGGGCCTGGGCCAGGTCGCGAAAATCGTGCACCCCGCGGCCGGGCAGCACATGCCGGCCGTTTGCGTCATAATCGAGGATGTGCACGTGCGAAAGCCTTTCACCCATCGCGTCCACATACAGCGTCGGCTCCTGGCCAAGCTCAAGGACCTGCTTGACGTCCAGCACAAACCGCATGTCCGGCCAGAGCGCGAGAAACTCGGCCACGCGCCCGGGCGAATTCAGCCAGCACCAGCTCACCGTCTCAAAGCAAAGCTCGATGCCATACGCCCTTCCAAGGTCCATCGCGCGCGCGATGCCTTCCTGCCAGCTTGCAAACCTCGGCGCTTTGCCGCGCATGTTCGCCGGGCCGTGGTAGACATACAGGCGCGCGCCCAGGGCCTTGCCGGCCGCGTAAAACCGCTCCAGCATTTCAAACGCGTCCGCCCGCTGGCGCGCGGACTGCCCCATGATGTCCGTTTCGAAGTGCTGCGTCTTGGCGTGGACGGAGATTGCCTCCACCGCGCCCAGCCGCTCTCGCACGAGCGCGCCGAACCCCTCGCTGTACTCGCTGTAGGTTTCCAAAAACACCTCGCAGCAGGGTACGCCGAGCGAAGCGACCCTTTGCGCCGCATCCTCTGTTTCCAGCCGCCCGTAATACGCGGCAGTCGATACACCGATACGCATAAAAACAGTATAAACGAAAGGCTCCGGCCTTGCAAGCGGTTCGCGCGGGCCGCCGGCCGTTCAGAAAGGCCTGCAAAATCAGCGCCCATCGCATGCTTTTCATTTCATGGCGGACCTGTTTGTGGTATACTCTGCAAGGGATGGAAACACAATGGATTTTTTCGCTTGAATACGGCGCGCGGCCTCGGCCGTGCGGACGCGTGGCAAAGGACCGTGTACGAAAAAAGGAGGAAACGTTCATGGAGCGAAACGTAAGTTTTCAAAGCGACGGCGTGCAGAACGTCCGCGCGAAGCTGACCTGGGCGCAGATCGAAATCGTCTCCGGGCCGGGGACGGAGTTTCAGCTGCTCATCGCGGGCGACGACGAAAGCGTGGAGGAAGTGCGCGCCGAGAAGACGGGCGAGGAGATCGTCCTTTCGCAGCCGCATCTTGCGTACGCAAAGGAACTCCTGCCCCGCCGGCGCTGGCTACAGATCTGCCTGCGCGTGCCGGAAGGGTGGCGCGGGGATTTGGACGTGGACACCATCGCGGGCATGATCGGCCTGCACAAGGTTTCGGCGAGCAGCCTCTCGCTCACCACCGTCGCCGGAGCGATGCGCGTAAACGGGGCGGAATGCGACTTTCTAGTGCTTCAGTCCGCAACCGGCGCGATCGCCGTGGAAGGCGTCCGGGCCAAACGGGCCAATCTCCGCACCGTATCGGGAAAAATCACGTTTGATAACGCGGCCGTGTACGCGACCAAGCTGTTCACGGTCAGCGGCGAGGTTTCCCTTGCATTGCGCAAGGAATGCCGGACGCTGGATTCGCAGTCCGTTTCCGGGGCGATCAGCGTAACCGTGGACGGTCCCGCCAAGGCGGTGCTTCGCTCGCTCAGCGGCCAGTTTTTGGTTGACGAAAAGGTCGAGCAAGCCGAGGGCGGCCTGGAGATCACCGCGTCTTCCGTCTCCGGCGACCTGGCGGTGAAGGGAAGGGCGTAGCCCCGCGCCCAAGAAGCAACCCCTTGAACCCAAAGCCGGGCAAAGGCGGCCGGAAGAAACGGACCTTGAGGCGCTTTGGCTCAACGCCCCGTTTTCGCAGCGGGGTACAGCCAGACAAACGAAAGCGAAAAGTGCCGCGCGCCGTTTTCGAAATCCCATTCGACGACGGCCCGGCCCTTTCGCTTGTTCAGGCACACGATCCTGCCGACCGCGTCCGCGAGCGGCCCGTTGACAAAGCGCATCTTTCCGTTCTCGTCCCGGTCGGCATACGAAACCGGAAGCCTTCCCCCATATCGCCGGGTCCAGGCGGCATACGCAAGATCCCTGCCGGAAAGCCGATACCTTCCCTCCCCATAGGTCAGCACGCAAAACGGCTTATCCCCGCTTTCAAAGGTCAGGCTCATGTCCTTATTGGCGTAAAAAAACACGTAGCCGGGCGTCATGTAGCGGTCGCGTTCGATCCAAACCCCGCCAAACTTTTCCAAAAGAGCGCTTTTGGGCGAATAGGCGTCCTGCGCGCCTTGGCCTTTAAGGATCAGGGCCGTTTCGTCCTCCGTGCCCGTGGCGCACTGCGCGCAATAGGTCGCGAGCGTGCCGTCCGACGGCAGGTACAGGCGCATACGGCTTCCCCTCCCCATGGCTATGGAATGAATCGATAACATTTTACATCAGTATACCGGATGTCAAGGGCCTTGTCCATGGCGTAAAGGCGCAAAAGAAAACCAGCCCGGGGCCTTTCAGGCTCAGAGTGTTGACAAAGCTCTGGGAGAGCTCCAGAGGGTTCGCGAACCCTCTCGATTTCAATCAAATCCAGCGGCATGTACGGTGGATTTGCGCAGATTCCGTAGGCGTTGCCGGAGGAATCTGTCCTGATAGCTCCCACCCGAAGGGTGGGATGAGGGCGAGCGAATTGTAAATTCGCCGCCCGAAACCCGGCGAACGCGAAGCGTTTGACGGGGCGTTCTGCCTTCGGCCGCCCGGAAATCCCGCAGGATTTCAGGCCGAATCCTTTCCTCCCGTTGACAAACCGCAGTTTGTCAACGACCTGCAGCCCGGGGCTTTCCGGGCTTTCTTCGGCCCACCCCGCGCTTGACGCGCTTGATCGTTCTATGCTAGAATTTGTTAGCTCAATATAGAAAAAGAGGTCTGATTCGCTATGGACATTTTGCAGGCCATTTCCCTTCGCGGCATTGTGCCGGTGATCAAGCTGAACCGCGCCGACGACGCCGTGCCGCTGTGCGGCGCACTTTTGCGCGGCGGGCTTCCCGTCGCGGAGATCACCTTTCGCACCGACGCCGCCGAGGAATCCATCCGCCGCGTGCACGGCGAACTGCCGGGCGTGCTGCTGGGCGCGGGCACGGTGCTTTCCTTGGAGCAGGTGGACCGCGCGGCGCGCGCCGGGGCCGCTTTCATCGTCTCCCCGGGCCTGAACCCCGCCGTGGTGCGCCACTGCCAGGAGATCGGCATTCCTGTGCTGCCCGGCTGCGCCTGCCCGTCGGACATCGAGCGCGCGCTGGAGCTTGGCCTGAAAACCGTGAAGTTTTTTCCCGCGGAAACCCTGGGCGGCGTTGACGCGATCAAGGCCATGAGTGCCCCGTACGGCCAGGTCACCTTCATCCCCACCGGCGGCATCGATGAAAAGAAGCTGCCCGCCTACCTCGCGTTTCCGAAGATCCTCGCCTGCGGCGGGAGCTGGATGGTGAAGGAGGCCTGGGTGGACGCGGGCGATTTTGCCGCCGTGGAGGCGGCGACGCGCGCGGCGGTGGACGCGATGCTCGGCTTTTCCCTGGGCCTTGCGGCCGTGTCCTCGCTTATCAGGGGCGAAGCGGTCACGCTCCGCACGCGAAGCGCCAAGCGCGCCGCCGCGTACCTGAAGGAGCTGGGGCTTGATCCGAACGCCGGGCGTGTGACGCTTGTTGAATGAGGAAGGAGACCGCCATGAAACGCTTTATGGGCAGAAATTTTTTGCTGGAAACGGACACCGCGCGCGATCTATACCACGACGTCGCGGCGGACCTGCCGATCTGTGACTTTCACTGCCACATCCCGATCCAGCAGATCGCCGAAAACGAGCCGTTTACGTCGATCGCGCAGGTCTGGCTGGGCGCGGACCACTACAAATGGCGCGCCATGCGCATCTGCGGCGTACCGGAAGCGATCATCACCGGCAACGCTTCGGACGAGGAAAAGTTCATGGCCTGGGCCGAGACGCTGCCCAAGCTGATCGGCAACCCGCTCTACCACTGGACGCACCTGGAGCTGAGGCGGTATTTTGACATCGAGGAGCCGCTCGGCCCCGAGACGGCGGTGGACATCTGGAACGAGTGCAACCGCCAGATCGTCGAGATGCGGCCGCAGGATCTGATCGCCAAGTCGGGCGTTCGGCTGCTGTGCACGACGGACGACCCAATCGACACGCTGGAATGGCACCAGCGGCTGTTTACCAGCAACGAATCCGGCGCGACCATCCTGCCCGCCTTTCGGCCGGACAAGGCCCTGAACCTGGACGCGCCGACGTTCTCCCCGTGGCTGCTGCAGCTTGAAAACGCCGTGGGGTTTGCCATCAGCGACTTTGAGGCGTTCAAGCGCGCGCTGTCGCTTCGGCTGGAGTTTTTCCATGCGCACGGGTGCCGGCTGAGCGACCACGCGCTGGATACCGTGCCGGCCTGCGCTCCGAGCGACGCCATGGCGCAGGAGGCGTTCCTCGCCCGCCGGCGCGGAAGCGGCGTGCTGTCGCACCTTTCGGACGCGTACCGCGCGTCGCTGCTCAGCTTCCTCGCGGCCGAATACAGCCGCCTCGGGTGGACGATGCAGCTGCATATCGGCGCGATGCGAAACCTGAACCGCCCGATGTTTGACCGCCTGGGCCCGGATACGGGGTTTGACGGCATTGCGGACGCGCCGCTCGCCGCGCCGCTTTGCGCGCTTTTGCAGGCGATGAACGAGCGCGCCCCGCTGCCGCGCACGCTGCTGTTCACCTTGAACGACAAGGACAACCACACCCTCGGCGTGCTTTCCGGCGCGCTGCAGGCGGACGGCATCGCCGCGCACGTCAACCAAGGCCCGGCCTGGTGGTTCCATGACCAAAAAGACGGCATGGAAAAGCAGATGCGCTCGCTCGCCAGCGTCAGCGCGCTGTCCGAATTCGTCGGCATGACGACCGACTCGCGCAGCCTTTTGTCGTACACGCGGCACGAGTATTTCCGCCGGATCTTTTGCAACCTCCTTGGCAACTGGGTGGAGAACGGCGAATACCCGGAGGACTACAAGGCCCTGGAGACCATTGTGCGCAAGGTGTGCTTTGAAAACGCGATGGGGATGTTCAAGGGCGTCGTGTAAAGGCCAGGATGGGCATGGTATGCGCTTCGGTTCCATTGCGAACCGTACAAAAGGCGGATTCATCAAGGCGGCCCGACGGGGGAATCCCCCCGCCGGGCCGCTTAGGCCGTTGACAAACTGAGGTTTGTCAACGGTTAGGAAGGATTCGGCCTGAAATCCTGCGGGATTTCCGGGCGGCCTCAGGCAGAAAG
>CAZUIA010000060.1:0-14232 GCA_964620835.1 uncultured Oscillospiraceae bacterium | reverse complement strand
CATAGTTTTGAAAGACCATACCAAAATTGCGCTTGTGCACGGGGATATGGTTGATCACGCGGTCATCAAAGGCGATGGTGCCGCTTTCGACGGAATTGAAGCCCGCGATCATGCGAAGCAGGGTCGTCTTTCCGCAGCCCGAAGGGCCCAGCAGCGTAAACAGCTCCCCGCTTTGAATATCCGCCGTGAGGTTGCGGATGACGATATTGTCGTCATACTTTTTCATAACGTTTTTGATATGGATCGATACCGCCATATGCTCCACGCTCCCTTGATCGGATCAGGTGCCCACAGAGCCAAAAGCGCTGCAGGCACCTTTTTTTGCGCTCGGCGCGGCGTTGACAAACTGAGGTTTGTCAACGCGGTGGGGAGGGATTCGGCCTGAAAACGCTGCGGCGTTTTCCGGGCGGCCTCAGGTGGAAAGGACAGATTCCGCCGCCTACGGCTCTGGAATCTGCGCAAATCCGCCGTACATGCCGCTGGATTTGATTTGAGTCGAGAGGGGCTGAGTCCCCTCTCGAGCTCTCCCCGGGGATCAACGCCTTGAGAGCGTTTCACTAGCAACCGGTTTTCTGCAATGACAGGAGACAGTGGATTAGTTGATGCTCGTCCACACATCCTGGAAGCCGGTCTTGATGTCCGACGCGGAGACGTCGTCCGGGTAGGGGATGGTGACCAGGTCCGCGGTGGCCACGCGGCCTTCCGTGGTCATGGGCACGTCCATGCGCGCCGGGCGCACGTTCAGGTCGGATTCCATGGCGGTCTGGCACTCCAGCGAGGTCACGAAGTCCACAAACAGCCGGGCGTTGTAGGGGTTCGCGCCGCCCTTGATCACGCCGATGTTGGAGGTACGAAGCGCGATGCCTTCCTTGGCGTACACCGCGAAGACGTCCGCGCCTTCCTTCATGTAGGAGATGGTCTTGTCCTCGTTGCAAAGGCCCACCGCGTATTCGCCTTCGACCACGTTCTTATACGCCGCCGAGGAGCCGGACGCCAGCTTGCCGTCCAGGTTTGCAAGGAAAGCGCGCGCGTAGTCCCAGCCGTCCTGCACTTCACCCGTGGGCGACATCGCGGCCATCATGTTGATCAGCGTCTCAAGCGCCGAGGAGGAATCGGCCGGGCTTGCAAAGGAGATGTTGCCCTTGAGCTTTTCATCCGTCAGGGACTGCCAGCCGTCCACCGTCACGCCCAGCTCCTCGATCAGCGTCTTGTTGACGATGATGCTGTTGACGTTGACGTAGCAGGGGGTGTACAGGCTGCTTTCGGGCACGAAGTCCGCGAACAGCTCGGCCACGTTCTGCGAGGCATAGGGCTCGATCAGGTCGGCGATGCCTTCAAACGTGGTGCCGCCGCCGCCCATGAGCACGTCGCCGTAGGGGTTGTCCTTTTCGGCGGTGATCCGGCTGGCCAGTTCGCCCGTGCCGGCGCTGACGATCTCCACGTTGATGTCCGGATACGCCTTGTTGAACAGTTCGACGATCAGCTCATACTCGGACGCACCCGCCGAGGTGTAGAGCACCAGCGTGTTGGTCGGGGCAAACTCCGCGCTTGCGGCGCCCGTCGCCAGGCTGACCACCATCAGCGAGGCAAAAAGGATGGCGAGAAACCGTTTCATGTACCTTTCCTCCTATCAATTTGGGATGGGTCGCTATATGCACGGCCGCCTTGGCCGCAGCACAGCCTAGGTTGTATGCCGCCAGGGGGGTGTGTCGGGCAGGCTTTCGTCAAACGCGCGGATACGCTCTGCTTCGTACTCGCCCGCGAAGGTGCCCTGCAGGAACCGCGCCGCGCCCTCTTTCACAAACGCGCGCCAGGAGGAAAGCTCCTCGCCCGGCAGGATCGGGTAAAAGAGCGCGCCGTTTTGGTGCGCCGCTTCCCTGTCCCCCGGCGCGTCGCCGATCATCAGCACCTGTCCTTCCCCGTAATGGCGGGACAGGGCGCGGATGCACTCGCTCTTGGTTCCGTCCTCCTGGGCGCAAAGCTGGCGGATATGGCGCATGAGGCCATGCTCGCTCCACTCGCGCGAAAGCGCCTCCCGGGGCGTCGCGGATACGATGGCAATGTCCGCCTCCTTTTCAAGAAGCTCCAGGCTTTCGCGCACGCCGGGGAAGGGCGCGATGCCCTGCACCATTTCGGCGACGCGCCGGTTCATCTCCAGCGACCAGTCCAGCGCTCGCCCAAGGACGGGGTCGCTCGCGGCGTGCTTGGCCAGGTCCTCGTTATTGAGGACGGGCGACGTTTCCACCCATCTGCGAAGCGGGGCGATGTCGGGCAGCGTAAAGCCGTAGGCCCTGACCTCCTCGCGGGCCTTGAGCAAGTCAAACACCAGCAAAATCTCGTGGAAGCGGGATCTCCCCCTGTCCTTGGAGTAAAGGTTCGCGTACTCCCACGCCTGGCGCGCATACTTGGAAATGGGTTGCAGCCCCCAGACCAAGATGGTCGCGGGGCAAAAGCACTCCTTGTGCTTGATTTCCATCGTATCAAACGCGCAGCCGTCCGAATCAATGCAGACAAGCCGGCTTCGGCTGGGGGTATAGGCGGGGAACAGCTCCCTTTTCATGCGCACGGCCTCCGCTTTATAGAAGGTATTTTTCAATGGCCTGGGCCACGCCGTTTTCGTTGTACGGCGCGGCGACAAAGTCGGCCTCCCGCCTGATCCATTCGGGCGCGTTGCCCATGGCCACGCCGATGCCGGCCTTGAAGATGGCCGGCGCGTCCAGCGTACTGTCGCCAAGGGCCATCACGTTTTCATAGCCGATGTTCAGGCGCGCGAAAAGGGTATCCAGCGCCTCCATGCGGTCAAGCCGCTTGGGGAAAAACTGAATGTCCCGTCCCGCCCCCTCGAAGATATCCACCACCCTGGTCGCCGAGAGGGCATCCAGGATGGGCTTTTGCTTTTCTGCCGGCACGCCGTAGAGGTTGACCTTTTCAATGCCGATCGCGTTTTTCAAAAGAAACTCGGACGGCTTTTCCACCGCCACCTGCCTTTTCAGCTCCAAAAACCAGACGTGGTGCGGCGGAACGGCATGCTTGCCAAGGTCGTCGCAGATCTCTTTTTCCATATAGATCAGGCCATTGGCGGCAATCTCCGCGTAAATGCCCTGGCCTTCGAAAATGCGGCAGATCTCCGCCGATTCCTCGGGCGTAAACAGGGACTGGTAAATGATCTCCTTTGTCCGCCTGTCCACCACACGCGCGCCGTTTGACGTCACCCAATACCGGATACGCGCATCCGCGGCGATCTGCGGCGGAAACATATCCTCCACGCGGCCCGTCGAAGGAATGATCTCAATGCCCTTTTCCATCGCCCTTTCAAGCGCGGACTTGTTGCGAAAGGAGATAAACGTCTGGTCACTTTGCAGGGCGGTTCCGTCAAAATCGAGCAAGATGGCGCGGATATCCATGGGCTTCACTCACGGCCTTTCGTCTGTTTTTACGGCCCTGCCGATGCCGCCAAACGGCCGATGGGACTGGCCGGCATCCTGCGGCTGGGCGCAATGCGGACCCATCACGCAACGCGCGATACCGTATTCATGATAGCACAGAAATGGAACGTGTCAAGGTGTTTTTTGGAACGTGTCAGAATTTTGTCGAAAACCGCGGGTTCCGCCTTGTCAAGGCGCGGGAAATGTTGTATGGTAAGCATGATGCTTTTGCTTGATGACAATGGTTTTAATTTCGCGCGGGACGAGGTGCAGCATGCCGACCATCAAGGATATCGCGAAGGCCGCGGGCGTTTCGCACGGCACGGTGTCCAACGTGCTGAACAAGCGCGGGGGCGTGAGCTATGAAAAGATCCGCCTGGTGGAGCGGACCGCCATTGCCATGGGATACGCCATTGACGAGCAGGCCAGCCTGCTTCGGCGCGGAACCACGCGCACGGTCGCGGCTATCCTGCCGAACGTGACGGAAAGGCAGTATGCCGATCTGTACACCGGCCTTCTGCGCCTGTCGGAAAAAAAGCGCTACAGCGTGCGCCTGTTTTTGACCGGCGACCTGCCCTACCTGGAGCGCGGCGCCATCAAGGAGGCGCTGGCGCTGAAGGTGTGCGGCGTGCTGGCCGTTTCGTGCCTTGCCTCCATAAGGACGGAATACGCGGCCGTCAAGGATCGGAAAATCCCGCTCCTGTTTTTGACGCGCGCGCCCTTGGACGCGTCCTTCCCTGCCTACTGCTTTGACATGGAAGAGGCCGCGCGCCTTGCCGCTTCAAAGCTGGACGACCCGTCCACCGCCTGCGCGGTGACGGGCGAAGCGCTCTTTTCCGACCAGGCGGCCTTTCGGCAGGCGCTCTTTGGCCTTTTGCCCGATCGGGCCTTCTTCGCCAACGCGCGCGGGGAGCAGTCCCCGGCGGTGTATGCCTTGATGCAACAGGCACCCAGCCCCTCGTGCGTGGTGTGCACCAGCGAAACGCTCGCGGACAAGGTGCGCCGCGCCTATCTGCAAAGCAGCGCGCACCCGCCGAAAATTGTCACGCTCTCGTCGCTGCGCCCCTGCGCGAGCACGCACTACCACACCGTCGCGCTCAACTATCGGATGCTCGGGCATGAAGGCGCCGCAGCGCTCATCGCGCACCTGGACGGCAAAGCGCCGCTCAGCCCGCGCGTGTTCCCGGTGTCCGGCTGTTCAGGGCCGGTCGCGGCGCCGGCGCTCATCCGGAAACGGCCGATCCGCCTGCTCGCGCATGAAACCCCGTCCATCATCGCCCTCAAGCATCTGGCGCCGCGCTTCACGCACCGCACGGGCATCCCCGTGGAGATATACGCGTGCACCATGGCGGAGTTCTTTGAGCGGATCCTGCGCCCGGACGGCGGCGATTGGGACGTGGTCCGCCTGGACCCCTCGGCCCTGTCGTACCTCGCGCCGCGCCTGTTTCACCCCATGACGGACCTGGACGCGCGCGCGGCGGACGCGTACGGCGCGTTTTTGCCCAGCCTGTCGGACGACTTTTCCTTTGTGGGCGGAAAGCTGTACGCCCTGCCGTTTGACATCAGCGTGCAGATGCTGTTTTACCAAAAATCGCTGTTTGAGGACATCGGCCAGATCCGCGCGTTTTACGAGGAGACGGGCAAACGCCTGGAGATCCCCGCGACGTATGCGGAGCTGGACCGCGTGTGCAGGTTTTTCTCGCGCGCGCACCGGCCCGACTCGCCCGTGCAGTACGGCGCGAGCCTGGCGCCATCCAATCCGACGTCCATGGCCAGCGATTACCTGCCCCGGCTGCTCGCGGCCGGCGGGCTTTCCTACAGCGAAAACGGCTGTCTGGACCTGACGACGTCCCAGGCGCGCAAAGCGCTTGGCGAGTATATCGCGTACGCGTCCTACGCCAGCCGAACGCACGCGAAAAGCTGGAGCGAAATTGCCGAGAGCTTTGTCAACGAGCAGGTTGCCACGGCGATCCTGTATGTCCATCACGCTTCCAGCTTCATGCTTGCCAAAAGCGCGAACGTGGGCGTGGAAATCGGCTTTGCGTCCATCCCGGACGGCCATCCGCTGCTGGGCGGCGGCTCGCTGGGCGTGTGCGTGCGCGCGCCGCAGCCGGAGGAGGCGTACCGGTTTACCGTCTGGGCGACGGGCGAGGAGATCGCGCCCGAGCTGGTGATGCTGGGCGGCGTCTCCGCCTGCCGGTGCGCGTACGAGCAGCGGGAAATCCTGGACACCTACCCGTGGCTGGAAGCGCTGCACGGCAACATCCGCATCGGCATCCGAAAGCCCATTCTTTCGCCCGTGGACATCGACTATAACCAGCGCGATTTCGAATACACGCTGGGGCAGCACCTGCTCCGAGCGGTAGCCGGCCTGGAGACGCCGGAGGAAGCGCTGCAAAACACGCAAAAGACGCTGGACGCCATCAAGATCACCGCGGCCAACGGCCGCGGCGCTTGACGGGACAGCGGTAAAAATTCAGTTGTGGGTTGGAATCTGTTTCGCGGCAGCATGCCGCGTGCCGCGGTCAGCCGTCGCCGGCAAGCGTTTTTCAGCCCACGGATCGTCGTGGCCCGCGCCTTCGCTTCGGGGTGTGTCGCAAGGCACGGTCAGTCCAGCAGCGGATATTCCGCCAGATACATGTCCATGAGGCCGCATTCGTCCAGAAGCTTAAAGAGCGTATAGCGCGTGCGGTAG
The DNA here is from genome assembly GCA_964620835.1 of uncultured Oscillospiraceae bacterium. Taxonomy (GTDB): domain Bacteria; phylum Bacillota; class Clostridia; order Christensenellales; family Aristaeellaceae; genus Avichristensenella. The sequence goes on along the minus strand of CAZUIA010000060.1, from coordinate 8,112 downwards.
TCCTTGGCGCAGTGCATGGAGCGGTTTTTCAGCGCATCGCCGACGCCGAGGTCGGCCGCTGTCAGCGGCGCGCCCAGCGCGCGCATCGAGCTCAAAACGGCTTCATACGGCGGCAGGGTGCCGATGGCTTTGCGCAGCGCGTCCTGGTTTGCCTGGGCGGCTTTGACGCGGCGCTCCTGCTCTTGCCAGGAAAGAAAATCCCCGGGATTTTCGCGCATGATGGCGCCCGCGGCCTGCGCGCCGTAGGCCTTTTGCATCCACCGCACCCGATCCTCGCGGCTGATGCGCCCGGCGCGGATGGCCGCAAGGTCGAGCTTGCTCAAATCCTCCCGCGCAAAACGGACAAACAGGGGCCAGACCATCAGCGTTGCCACGCCGACGGACGCGCCGTGCGGCGGCGGCGTTTTTTTGTCGAGCAGCTCCATCATTTCCCAGTAATGCGCGATGTTGTGCTCGACGGAAGCGACCGCGCGCGTATGGCCGACCACCATGATCGTCACGCCGGACAGCAGCAGCGCTTCAATCAGGATACGGATGCCCTTTTCCGTCTTTCGCCGGATTTCGTCGATGTTTTGCAGCAGCCGGTCGACCGCGCCGATGACGATTTCGCCGCAGGCGGGGCAATAGGGCTCCCCGTTGATGAGGTTGCCAAGAAGCCAATCGACGTTCGCGATGTATTTGCCCAGCACGTCGCCCACGCCGGACTGCACCATCGAAAGCGGCGCGGTGCGCAGCACAGTAAGATCGCAGATGATGATCTCCGGGCAAGGGCCCGTGCGGTGGATCTTCACGCCGCGAAACAGCAGCGGGGCAACGACGGAGGTATACCCGTCCATGGACGGCGCGGTACCCACGCACACAAAGGGCAGGCCCGTGCGCGCCGCGTTGACGCGCGTGGTGTCCGTGATGGAGCCCGAGCCGACGCTGATGAGAAATTCGGTCTTTGGCTGGATGGACAGCAGCACTTCGCCGCAGGCCGTCTCATCGGGCAGCATTTCCCCCTCGCGGCATATCACGCAAGGGATGACCTCAAACCCGGCGTGAAGCAGCGCGCGCTCCACATCGCGCCCCGCGACCTCGTAGGTATTGGTATCGGCGACCAGCACGCAGCGCGTGCCGAGCTTGCGCGCCTCGATGTACGACGGTAGGCGGCCGATCAGATCTGTCCCGACGTAGATATCCTGCCGGGGGGCATGGTGCTCACAGGGGCAGTCGCATTGGAGCCCGTCGATGAGGAGCTTGCCGGAATCATCGTACCGAATGCTTATGGCCATCGTGTCCCTCTCCTTCTTGCGGAACGCGCAAAGGTGCTTCCCGGCTCACCGCCGCATCAGGCGGCCGAGATGGCAACCGTCGCGCAAATCTCTTCGCCGGGAATCCCGCGCGGCGGTTGCCTTCGCGTAAACGCGGCAAAGCCTTTGCGCGGCGGATGCACCCTCCGGTTTTCACAGCCGTATTGCCGAACATGCGCGGTGCGCTTGGCGGCACATGGTAGTATACCACCGAAAACCATGCTTGCGCAACGCACAAAGGCCCAAATGTTCAGGATCAGTGCGTTCCCTCCAGCACGGCGCCCTGCCGCCTTAGCTGCTCGCGAAGGGCTTTCACATCGACCTGGCGCGGCAAAAGCGCCTGTTTGGCGCAAAGGGCCGCCGCCGTGCCGGCCGCCTCCCCCATGGCCATGCAGGTGCCCATGACGCGCGCCGTGCTGTGCGCGCCGCGCGTGGCGGACAACTGCCGGCCGGCGATGTACAGGTTGTCTACCTTCCTTGGCACAAGGCATCCGTAAGGGATATCGTAGGAGCCGCCGCCGCGCAATTCCTTTCGGATATGCGTCGTGCCGCTGCCGTGGATGTCGTATTCGTGCCCGCCCTTGGCAATGCCCTCGGGCGATTTGCGGGCTTCCAGCACGTCCTCGTCCGTCAGGATGGCTTCGCCCAGGATGCGCCGCGTTTCCCGGATGCCAATGCGCGGCGCGACGCCGGTAAAGTAGGCATTTTCAAACCCGGGCACGCAGCGCTTGAGGAAATGGACGCCCTGATCGATTTGCTTGTACAGCTCATAGGTCGCGGCGCTCAGGTCCTTTGTCTGCGTCGCGTCCACAGGGGTGCGGGTGGAATTGATGCTGACCTCTCCGCGCGAAAGGGAGTTGGGCACCGTCGCGATGAGCGAGGAGGCGGACAGGATGCCGTCCTGGATGGCGCGCGTCATCAGCGGGCCGTCGCCGACAAAAAAGACCTTCGCAAACCCCTGCTCGCACAAGGCATCGATGAGCTGCGCATCGGTTCTGCCGGCGCGAATGACTTTCGATTCCCCGACGGACAGATTTTCCGGATGACGGCGCGCAAAGTCCAGCAGCGCCTTTGTGTCGACGTTGCCCATGGAATACACGAGCGAAACGGGCTGCAGGTCCAAGGCGTTCTCGCCGCCCTGCTCAAAGGGCGCGCCCGCCTTCACGGCCACATCCCCGTCGCCCGTGCAGTCGATGTAGACATCGGCGGTGATTTCGTGCCGGCCCTGCTTGTTGACCACGGTCACATGCTCGATCTTCCCATCCCGCACAGCCACCTCCTTGGCGATGCTGTACAGGAGGATCTCCACCTGATAGCGGCCGAGGATATCCATGACGGCAAACTGCATGACGCGGTGATCCACGCACACGACCCAGAGCGCCCGAAAATCGCACACGGGGCCGATGTAGCCGCCCCGCGCCTGGCAGGCGTCAAAGAGCTCGCGCGTGACGCCGCCGACGATCCATTCGCCGCGCGTGTTCAGGCAACCATCTATCGGAAGGCCGGACAGCAGATCCCCGCCCATCGTCGGACCCTGCTCGACCAGCAGCGTTTTCGCACCGTTTTTGGCCGCCGCGACGGCCGCGGCCACGCCCGCGCATCCGCCGCCCAGCACCAGAACATCATAGTGGTTTTTCATGCTTCTATCCCTCATTTTCATCCCTTGACGGCGCCTGCTGTCAGGCCGCCGACAAGGTGTTTTTGCAAATACAGCCCCATGGCCAGCACGGGAATCATCTGGATGGTGGTTCGCGCCGCCATATCCTGCCAGAGGAACACATCCTCGCCCTGCGCCTCGGCAATGAGCACCGGCAGCGTGCGCGCCTTTGTCGCCGAAAAGATAAAGGCAAACGTGAACTCGTTCCATACCTGAACGAATACGAACGTCGCGGCCGTCGCGATGCCCGGCGCGACCAGCGGAATCATGATGTGCCAGACGGACTGGAAGGTGGTGCAGCCGTCGACAATGGACGCTTCCTGGATCTCCACGGGCACGGAATCGAAAAAGCTCTTTAAAAGCCAGATGGAGAAGGGAATGTTGAGCGCGACATTGATGCAGATCAGGAAGATGTGCGTGTCCACCAGCTTCAACTTGCTTGCCATCAGAAACAGCGGCACGATGGTGCTGATGGGCGGCAAAAGGCGCGTGGCCAGAATCAACAGCCACAGGACCCCCTGCAGGCGGAACCGGTTGCGCGAGAAGGAATAGGCCGCCATGGTGGACAGCACCAGCGTGACCGAGGTGGCGCCAAGCGCGATGATCGCGCTGTTGGACAGGTACCGATAGATGGAATGCGTCCCCGGCACAAGCGCCGTCTTGTAGGCCGACCAGTTGGGCAAAACCAGAAACCTTGGCGCGAAGGAGAAGATTTCCGAGCGCGACTTGACGGATGTCAGCATGTTCCAGTAGATCGGAAAGGCCGACCAGACGACCAGGAAGGCGACGACCACGCCCATCAGCACCCTTTGGGGCATATTCAGCTTGCGCATCTCAAACGCCCTCCTTTGACCTGCGCTGAATGAGCAGGATATACAGCCAGCTGAAGAAGGAGCCCAGCAGGATCAGCACGACCGAAATCGCGCTGGCAAACCCCGCCTCATAGGTCTTGAAATAGTTCTGCTGCAGCATGACGCCAAGCGGCGTTGTGGCCTTGCCCGGGCCTCCGCCGGTCAGCGTGATGACCAGGTCGAACACGCGAAGCTTGAAAATCGTCTCAAAGACAAGCGCAAGCGTGATCGAGGGGATCAATAGCGGCAGCGTGATGTACCAAAAAGTGCGAAAGGAGGAGGCGCCGTCCACGATCGCGGCCTCGTAGTAGTCCTCGGAGATGGATTGCAGGCCCGCCAGCAGAATCAGCATGACAAACGGCGTCGACTTCCAGATCTGCGCGATGACCGTGGCCCAGAACGCGCCGGTATTGGAGGCGAGCCAGTTGACGGGCGGAATCGAGAACAGCCCCAGGGACAAATTGACGATGCCGTAATCCAGGTTGAGCAGCAGCCTCCACATCTGCCCCGTCGCGATGGGCGCGATCATATAGGGAAAAATGGAGATGGTGCGCAGCACCGTTCCGCCCCGAAGGACGCGCCGCAAAAGCAGCGCAAGCCCAAGGCCGATGAGCATCTCCAGCGTGATGCAGACCAGCGTAAAGCGGAGCGTGAAGGACAGGCTGTTCTGAAAGGCGATCTGCGAAAACAGCTTGCCGTAGTTTTCAAGCCCTACGAAGGTCATGCTGGGGCGAAAGTACGAGTAGTTCCACAGGGAAAGGAAAGCCGTATGGCACATCGGATACACCAGAAATACCGCCAGGAACAAAACGGCGGGGGCAACCAGCAGATAGGAGGTAAGCTTGTTGCGGTTCAAGGTGGCACCTCGCTTCTTTCAGCATCCTTTGCAAGATGATGCCATACGGCTTTTAGGATCAATTCGGAAGTTATACGCCCAGCAGCTCGTCGATGCGGCCGGCCAGGTCTTTCATGCCCTGCTCGGCAGTCTTGGTTCCCTGCATGACATACGTCAGCTCCTCGGCGATCGTTTCAAACATCAGCGTCGAGTTGCTCGTGGAAGGATCGCGCACAATTTTGTTCGCGGCCACCTTCAACGCCTCCGCCTGCGGCCACAGGGCCCGGTATGCCTCCGCGTCGTAGGAGGATACGCGCGTCGGGCCGTTCGCCCATTCGACGGCCTCGCGCAGCGAGTTTTCCTTGCTTGTCAGCGCTCGAAGCAGCTCCCACGCCAGATCCGGGTTCTTGCTGTACTTATTGAGCGCGAGGAACCATCCGTTGGAGCGGTTGGCGCCCCCGTCCGGCAGCGGGGCGAAGCCCACCTGGTCCTTGGTGATCTTCCCATCGTCAAAGAACCGGCCGTAGTAGGCGCCAATGAACGGCGCGAACGCGATGCGGCCCTGCGCCATGGCGGTGATGAAGTCATCGCGCCCCCAGGCGAAGATGTCGGCCGGGAACACGCCGTCCTGGTAAAGGTCGGCAAACAGCTGGGCGCACCGGATGCCCGCTTCCGAACCGAAGCCGGCATGGCCGTCCGCCGTCACGAACTCCCCGCCCATGCCGTAATACGCGCTCAGCCAGGCATGCGCCAGCTCCTCTCCCTTGCCGGCCACGGCAAAGCCGTACACATCGGGCTTTCCGTCTCCGTCCATGTCCCGCGTCAGCGCCTTGGCCGCCTCATAGACATCGTCCCAGGAATCGGGAACAACGAGGCCCGCTTCCTCAAACAGGTCGGTGCGGTAGTAGAGCAGCAGCTGCGTCATGCGGTAGGGAATGCCCACCTGCTTGCCATCGTACTGGCCGATTTTGACCGGGCCTTCAATGAAGTCCGCGAAATCATAGTCCGGATCGGCTTCAATATACGCGTCAAGCGGCAGCAGGTTTAAGCAGTTGTCCGGCGTGAATTCCGGACCGTTGACGTTGATGACGTCGTACGCGCCACCCTGCGAGATGAAATCCAGCATGGCCTTGCTCATCGCGTCCGTGGCGGTTACCACCTCGACCGTGACGCCATGTTCGGCCGCGAATTCCTTCACGATGCCCTCGTCACCGCCCGCAGCCAGGTACAAGGTCGGATGGATCAGCAAGGTGAGGACCTCCCCCTCGGCAAAACCGGCGGCTGTGATCCCCAGGCACAGCACCATGACCAGAACCCAGACAATCCCCTTTGTCTTCATGCCTTTTCAATCCTTTCTTTGGCGGTCGATTTCTCGGAAACTATGTTATAACAATAATAGCACAACATATGCCCATGTCAATACGCCTGCGTATATTTTTCACAAAAACCACGCAGATGTTCTGTTTGCAAGGATTTGGAAACCCCAGCGTTTCAAAGCGGACGTCGAAATTCGCCGGCGATAGATCCGTAGGCAAAAGCGGGCGCACCCTGCCGCTACAGGAGGCGATATCACCGGTCATTTGCAAAATGTTATAACATAATGGGCGCGGGGGAGATTATTCCGATTCATCCTCAAAGTGGGGCACAAGCTCAACGGAAAACTTGCTGCGGTCCGCCCTGGAATGCGTCACGCCGTAGTCGATCATCCTGCCGTCATTTCCGACCGCATAGCTCGTGAAAAGATGGATGGGGGAGCCTTCGGGCACGCCCAGCAGGAGCGTCTCCGTCCGTGTCGCGGGAACGGCTTCGACGATGCGGGTAATGCGCGCGATGTGCGCCTTGGGGTTTTTATTGACCGCGATGTACAGCGACATGTTCTCCAGGTCCGCGTCCATCAGATGCGCGCAAAGATCATACGGGAGGTGGCAGTCGACATAGGAGTACGGCTCGTTGTCGGCATTTCGCAGGCGCAGCACGTGCACGACCTTTGACTTTTCGGGGATTTGCAGCTGTTTGGCGATGAAGGCGTCCGCCTCGATGACCTCGCGCCGCAGCAGCTTGACGGAAGGGACCATGCCCATTTCGCGAATCTGTTCTTCAAAGGTCGTGTTCTTGGTGAGAAAGACGTAATTCACCTTTTTGGTCACAAACGTGCCTTTTCCCGGCACCCGATACACATACCCGTCGCTGACGAGCGCGCGAATGGCGTTTTGCGCCGTAATACGGCTGACGCCATACTGTTTGCACAGCTGTGCCTCCGTCGGGATCTGGGCGCCTTCCGGATATTTCTTGGACAGGATATCCCTGGCGATATCTTTTCTGATGGTATCTGTCAGCGACAGATCGGACGATGCATTTGCCATAAAATCCACTCCAAAGCCTGTGCACAAATTGCTCTTTCCACCAGATTGTACTGAAGAGTACGAAGGATGTCAACACACCGCCCGGTGCCCGGCCCGCTTTGCCTATCATGATCCTGTAGGGCAGGGCCGCTTCATCGCTGCGCGCGGCCGGACGCGCAGCTGCTTGGAGACGCTGACCCAACAGAGCCGCCCGCCGAATGTAACGGGGCGCGGCGGCGCGGCACGGAGGCGGAGGCAAACGGCCCAAGCATCCATCCAAGAGGCGATCAAATCCGGCGTTTGACTTTTTATGCAATCGAATCAATGGCCGCCGGTCCTTTTTTCAGCGCCTTTTACATAATTCTGCGCTTTGGCGAAAAAATAGAGCGACATGGATAGGAGGGGTGAAGCTTTTGAATTTTGATCCCGGACTGCTTGAATCCATAGACCAAATCAGCCTGCAATACGAGGCGATCCATAATGAGATTGAGCGCATATGGATGGAAAAGATGGTCTTTACGTGGCACTGGTGGCTCGACGTCTCGCTGGCGGTGCTGCCGTGGATACTTTGGCTAATCGTCCGCGACAGGAAAAATACGCACAACCTGTTGTATGCGGGATTCTTTTCGATGTTGATCGCCACTTTACTGGATATGATGGGCATTGCACACGGCGGGTGGAACTACAATACCTGGCTTCTCCCCTATTTGCCCGAATACCTTCCCTGGGACTTGGCTGTGATGCCGGTTACCGCGATGTTGTTTTATCAGTTTTATCCGAAGATCAACCCATGGGTTAAGGGCGTGGTTTTTGGCATCACCGCGGCATACGTGGTGGAGCCGATTTTCATCTGGCTGGGATTTTATGAGCCAAGCAGCTGGGAGCATCATTATTCGTTGCCGATCTACTTCGCCATTTACATGATCGGCTTTTGGTTATACACAAGAAAACGGCGGCAGTGAGCGTCGCGATATGCTGAGAATATTGGTTGTTGCCGCGTATGTGCTGCTATGCTTTTTTTATGGCGCTTGGAAAAACTGGAAGGAATATTATCCGACTTTTCTATATGTGCTGGTTGGTGACTTGGCGTATAATTTCATTTTTTACGATAAAGCCCTTTGGGAATACAACAAAC
>CAZUIA010000059.1:0-14236 GCA_964620835.1 uncultured Oscillospiraceae bacterium | reverse complement strand
CGACGGCCTTTTTGAGGTTCCCCACCTTGTAGATCACATGGCTGACCTTCATTCAAATTCTCCTTTGCCGCGCATTGCTCGGTTAAACGCACGGCTGCCGCTTTCACCCGCAACATCACGGTTAGTATAAACTAACCATTGCGTAGTATAGCAGGAATTGCGCACAAATGGAAGGGGCAAAAGTGCTTACGAAAAATTTGCAGCGCCGCACTCGGCTCCCCGGCACAGCCCGATGCGGTAACGGCAGCAGGCATCTATAAACTCCGCATCGTGGGTAATCACCAAAATGGTCTTTCCGGCACTTGCTTCGTGTTTCAGGATATCGGCCATGACGCACATATTCCCGCCGTCCAGGCCGCTGGTGGGTTCGTCAAGAATCAGAATTTCCCGCTCCGACAGCAGGCCGCAGACAACCGAAAGCCGCTGCCTCTGTCCGCCGGAAAGTGTCGCGGGGTGGCAATCCCTAAGGCCGTAAAGGCCCGTCTGTTTCAAAAGCACGCGCGCCTTGTCCAGTACGTCTTCGGCCAGCGCCTTCCCCAGGAGCACTTCGGAGGCGACGCTGTCGGTAAAAAACTGTGTGCCGGTATCGTTGGCACCGTACCAGACGCGCTTTCTTCGCCTTCGCGCGGGCATTGACGCCCCCTCCAGCAGTACGCCTCCCCGGTTGATCCGGCAAAGCCCGGAAAGCGCCAGCGCCAGCGTGGTCTTCCCTACGCCGTTTCTTCCGGTCAGCGCGACGGCTTGCCCCGGCCAAGCGGACAGGCTGACATCCGACCATACGGTGTTTTTGCCGCGCTTACAGCCGAGACTCTCCGCCGCGATTGAGGGCGCGCCCTGTCCCGAGGGCAATGGCAAATCCGGCGGGGGGCGATGATCGCTTCTTCTCAGGCCGTAGCTCGCCCGATCCGAATCGGAAAGCGCGTCCATCTCAGCGGGCGTTTTTTCCCAAAGAATGCGGCCGTCCCGGACATAGACAAACCGGTCGGCCAGATCATTTAGCCAACTGAGTCGATGCTCGGCGACGACCAGCGCATGGCCCTCGGCCTTCAGCTTTCTGAGGGTGTGCGCCAGCTGCGCCGTGCCTTCTTCGTCCAGATTGGCGGTCGGCTCGTCGCAGACATACGCCTGCGGGCCCAGCGCGTAAACCGAAGCGATCGCCACGCGCTGCTTTTCGCCGCCGGAAAGCCCATCCAATGAACGATGGCGCAGCGATTCCAGATGAAAAGCGGAAATTGCGCGGTCGGTTCGGGCGGCAATTTCGGCCCAAGGGAAACCGTAATTTTCGCAAGCGAAGGCAACCTCTCCGGCCAATTCGGAAGAGAAAAACTGACTTTGGGGATCCTGAAACACGCTGCCGATGCGCTTACCCCGTCCCCAGAGCGGCATGCCGGAAGCGTCTTCTCCGTCAATGGTGATTTTCCCGGAAAGGGCGCCGCGGTAGTAAGCGGGCGCAAGCCCGCTGATCAGCCGGGTCAGCGTGGTCTTGCCGCCGCCGGAAGGGCCGGTCAGAACCACGCATTCCCCGGCGCGCACGGAAAGGTCGATGTCAAAAACCCCTTCGGGCCGTTCCTCATACCGAAAGGAAACATTTTTAAGCCGAATCATTTCACGCCTCCCGCCGCCAACAGAGCGGATGCCGCCGTCCATCCGGCGGCCCACAGCCAGTCCCGCGCCTTTGCGGGTTTTCCGTGGTAGCTTCCACGGACGCCGGGTGCCTCCGCCCCCCGCGCGACAGCGGATTGGGAAAGCTGGTCTGCCAGCTGCAGGCACCGAAGCAACAGCGGAACCAATACACATTCAAGGCTGTTCAGTGGGTGGCGCAAAAGCCGCGCCGCACCGGTCAGCCCCCGGTTTCTCATGGACTGAAAGAGGCTCCGAACCTCCGTCCTCATGGTCGGAAAAAAGCGAAATACGACCAGCAGCCCCAAAATGACGGAGGAAGGCGCGCGCAGCCTGCTCAGAAACGCGGAAATCTCCCCCGGAGGCGTGGTGATCAGATCCCACGCCAGCAGAAACACCGCCGACAGATTCCAGAACATCAGCACATAGAATTCTGAAAAAACCACCATGCGCAGCGCGTGAAAGCGGATCAGGTACAAAAGTGCGGAAAGCACCAGATAAAATGACCCATAGGAGAGAACCAGCTTCCGGTTCCCCTGCGCCGCGAGAAACCCAAAGGCCATCAGTGCCAGCGCGGCGCTTTGCCACAAGTCCTTTACGATGTATGTCAGGAGGAACGCGCACCCAAGCGCCCAGAGCTTTGCGGCAACGGCGGCGGGACGCATTTACAGAATGCCCGCCTTCCGAAAATGTTTTTGGATCAGCCGCCGCCCAATCAGGCTGCCGATAAGGCCGCAGGCTGTGGTGAAAACCAGGATCAAGATCACCCAGCCGGGGGTGGTATAGTACCGGACATAGGCGTCGATATAGGCCTGATCCATGCCGCTTGAAATCGCAAAATCGTAATAGGTATCCCAGAAAAACCAAATGGGCAAGAGGTTTACGCCGTTGTACAAAAGGCTGGCCACCGTCCACGACGCCGTGAGGCGCCCGGGATCGGCATAGGAACCCCGTTTCCACAGGATGGCCTCGCAAATCAGCCCGACCAAGATAAAATAGGGCAGCAAAAACCAGTTGCCCATCAGCAGAAAGACAATGCCCAAAAGCGTCATATACACCAAAGACACGAAGCGCTTGTGGACCCGGCTGATCAGAAGGAAGTAGACGGGACCGCACAGAAGCATCGTGACTCCGACCGACAGCACCATGCTGACAAAATCATTGACCATGCACACCATGTTGACGATCAGCTGAATGGCAATCAGCAATACGCTCATCAGCACGGTTGTAATGACGTCTCGAACCGACCACCTGTTTTCATTGTTCATTGCAGCTCATTCCCTTCCCATTTTGTGCCTTTACGTTGTAGAAAACAAAATCGCAGAACTCTGCGCCGCGCCCAATGGTCCGGGTACGCCCCCAGCGCACACCGGGGATGCGGCCGTACACCACATCGTCGCTCTCGCAGAAAATCGGGGTAAGTTCCGGCACGCCGTATTCTTGAAATACGTCCGCGTAAAAGCAGCGGGTACAGTTCCACGCTATGACTTTTCGGTCGTTGCGCTTCCAATCCATGGTCCATCCCGCCTCACCAAAGCCGGATTTCATCGATAGTGGGCACATCCGGCGCAGCATCAGGAAAAAGAAAGGCAGTTTCCCCATCCGCTGAAACGCGCGGGCCATGGGCCGCGCCGCCTCCAGCACCGAGGCGCGGATCAGCCGCATCGCCTTCGGCCTTTCCCATCCGTGATCCGTCAAGACCCGGTATACCGCGATTGCCGGAAGAATGGACGAGGTCAGATGGCGGCGCAGCATTCGGTTTGACAGATCGCTTTTTGCAAGCAGACCTGCGTATTCGCGGACAATCGGATCGCGCATTTCCGGTTCCTGAATTTTTTCGAACGCCCCGCCAAGCTTGCTTTTTTTGAGTTGTCTTGTAAGATCCCCCATGGGCAACCGCCTCCTGATCTCGACAATCCCGCCCTTTGATTAGCTTTGACTAACACCCGCGGTAAAAAATAATAGTTTACGTAAGTTTCAAAAGGCCGTCCCATCCGCAATCAAAGAAGGTGGATAATTCTTCAATATAGCCAAAAGCCTTTTCGCGGGGCATGTCATGGACGACGGTTTCAAACACGGCGGTGAAATACGCGCTGGTGATCAAATGGTGAACCGCACGGCTTACGCGCCCTTCCGCCTTGCCTTGGGCTTTCAAAAGCGCAAAATACCGCTCCGCCTGTTCCACCTCCAGTTCCACGAGGTCATGCACGTAGGACACGTACTTTGTTCCGTCCGAGCAGCACACAATCAGCTTGAACGCCTCGAAGTTGTCATAGATATACCCCATAAAATGCCGCAGATATTCGGTGGACAGTTCCCGGCTGGACGCGGTTTTCCCCTCTGGAATCAGATCAAAGTGCACGGCCTGCGCCGCCTTGAATTGATCGATCAGCCCGTTCGCGGCTGGGGCGACCAGCGCTTCAAACAGGGCGGCCTTATCCGGATAGTACCCGTAAAAGGCACCTTGGGTAAAGCCGGCTTCCTTTACAATCCCGCGCAGCGAGGCGCCCTGGTACCCCTTTGACAGAAATTCCTTTCTGCCGACTTCAAGGATTCTCTTCTGGGTGTGTGTCAAATGGCCCATGCGTGCCTCCCTGCGCAGAAGTATATCACCGATATATATCAATGATATAATACCCCGCAAACTGTGTCGTGTCAAGAATGATCTTTATAAAAGCTTTCAGACGATACGGTTTGCGCAGAAAATGCTTGACAAAAATGCAATGGTGCGCTATTATCAATAACGCCGTTATTGATAATAGCGTTATTGATTCGGGAGGCATATGGCAAAGCAGGTTGAAAAGACGCGGGGGCGGGTGCTGGAAAGCGCGCGGGTGGAGTTTCTGAAAAAAGGCTACGAGAAAGCCAGCCTGCGCGCCATCGCACAGAACGCCGGAGTTACCACCGGCGCGCTGTATGTGCGATTCCCGAACAAGGACGCGCTGTTCGGCGCGCTGGTGTCGCCCGTGGCCGAGCGGGTGTTGTCTTTCTACCGGGAGGGGGACGCGCGGGGCTTCGCCATGCTGGAAAAGGGCCGGCCGAGGGACATGTGGGCCGTGTCCGACGAAGTCATCGCCCAATTGGTAGAATATATTTTTGAGAACCGGGACGCGTTTTCTCTGCTGATCAACGGCGCGGCAGGCAGTTCTTACGAGCACTTTCTGGAAGAACTTATTGAGGGAGAGGAGGCGCAGACCTTTCGATTCTTAACCGCCGCGCGCAAACGGGGGCACGATGGCGCGGATATTTCCCGGGCGGACTTGCACGTGCTCGTCACCGCGCAGTACTACGCTTTCTTTGAGATTGTTCGGCATGAAACCGCGCGAGAGGAAGCGCTGAAGCGCGTCCGCACCATCTTTGAATTTTTCCGGCCCGGGTGGCAAAGGGTTTTGGGCGGGTAACGCCGCTTTTTTTGATCGGTTGTTAGTCTATACTAACCAAAATGGGAATGGATAGGGGGAAAGACCTGTGGAGGCGGCCAAAAAAAGGGATATGCGCGCGGAGCTTCTAAGCGAAAGCCCGCTGAAGCTGTTGGTGAAACTGAGCGTTCCGGGGATCGTAGGGATGCTGGTGATCGGGCTTTATTCGCTGGTGGACGCGGTATATGTCGGGCAGATGATCAGCGCGAACGCCATGGGGGCGATTTCGGTGGTGTATCCGCTGACCCTGATTAACAACGGGATCGCCACGCTGATCGGCGTGGGGTCCTCCTCGGTTCTGTCGCGCGCCATCGGGGAAAAGGACAAAGAAACGGTGAACCGGATTCTCGGGAACCTTGCCGTCTGCATCCTGATCCTGTCAGCGCTTTCGACCTTCGTGGGGATGGTTTTTGCGCGGCAGCTTCTTTCGCTGACCGGCGCGGACGGGGAGATCCTGGAACTGGGCGTGCGGTACATGCGGGTGGTATTTGCGGGTTCGGTACTGGTCAACTTTGCTCAGAGTGCCAACATGCTCCTCCGGGCGCAAGGGCTGATGAAGCGGGCGATGGTGCTGATGGGTATCGGCGCGGTGATCGACATGATCCTGTCGCCCATCTTTATTCTGACTTGGGGAGAAAAGGGGCTGGAGGGCGCCGCGTTTGCCAACCTCGTCGCGCAGGCGATACAGGTGGCGCTGACGCTTCACTACTTTCTGAAAAAGAGCGATGTGGTGCGCTTTCACGGCCTGCGCCTTGCGCCGCGGCTCATGCCGGAAATTCTCTCTGTGGGCGTGTCGGCGATGCTGATGCAGGTAATGACGCTCGTTCAGCAGACGGTTTTGTACAATGTGGCCTCCCGATACGGCGGAGATGTGCAGATCATCTTGATCGGCGCTGCGCTTCGGGTGATGTCGTTCGCCTTTATCCCAATGTGGGGCATGAGCCAGGGGCTTCAGCCCATCGTGGGCACCAACTACGGCGCAAAGCGCTACGACCGGGTGCGCAAAACCACCAACACCTTCTTTGTCGCCGCCACGGGACTGGCGCTGTGTTTCTGGATCCCCATTCAGTTCTTCCCACAGGCTCTTTTGTCCCTTTTCATCAAAGATGCCGCCATCGCGGCGCAAGGCGCGGGAAACCTGAGGCTAATGTTCTCCATTTTCCCGGCGCTGGGGATCATGATTATGACCCTCACGCTCTTTCAGGCCATCGGAAAGGGCGCAAAGGCCAGCATCCTGGTCATTCTGCGGCAGGTGGCGCTGTTTATCCCGCTGGCGTTTCTACTCCCGATGGCGATGGGCATAAACGGGGTATGGCTGGCAAGTCCGGTCACGGACGGGGCGGTGCTCGTGCTGTCGATTGTCATGGTGACCATCGAATACCGGAGCCTGAAAAAGGCCGGGCAGGCGGCCGCGCCGGTTTGATCAGAGCCGCGAAAGCAAGGGGGCGCTGTGCCGATGTGCATTGCGGTTGTGGAGCAGGCGCGGCTCCCCCTTTCCGGAGAAGCCGGAATGTCCGTCCCGGTATGAGCCGCCGGTCGTTCCTTCAGCTTTTTTTATGGTGCTTTCGGGGAGGAATCATTCCTGAAGTCCGTGAAGGCGCGCTGATACCGGCACTGAAGCCCGGAGAAATCGGTGTCACGGATTTGTCAACGCCCTCCGGCACCCCGCACACGATCACCAGCCGGCTTTCGCCCATCGGCAAAAGCGACGAGTTCAGCGAGCGCCCCTCGTCGCGTTCGCATTGGCTCGTTAAGGGATAGCATTGAGTATTGCGAGGGAGATTGTCGAGCACCATGGCGGGCAGTCGGTTTATGAAAACATGAAGCCGCGAGGCAGTCGGTTTACCCTGTATTTGCCGCGCATCCCCCATGATCCATCCTGATGGAGATGCTTTGGCGGATTGATAGGCGCTCTTTCGGGAATGATTTGGCGCGAAAACAGCACCGCAACCGCCGGTTGACAGATTTCCAGGCGCAAATGATGGCGGCGCAACCGCCAAACCAGGTATAATAGCGCCATCAGATCAAAGGGGGTTCCGTCATGAGCATCGCGGACAGGATTCTGGCCTTAAGAAAATCGAAGGGGCTTTCGCAGGAGGAACTGGCGGACAAGGTCGGCGTATCGCGCCAGGCCGTTTCGAAATGGGAAAGCGAGCAGAGCATCCCTGATTTGGAAAAGATCATTGCGCTGAGTGAGTATTTTGACGTGACGACGGATTATATCCTCAGGGGGATTGAGCCGGCGGTCAAAACCCACGGCGCGAATGCCGCCTTAACCAGCCAAATCCTGTACATTGCCTCGACGGCCTTTCTCGCGATCGGGCTGTTCTGCGCGTTTGGAGGTTGGTATGAAGACCAGACGGCGGAAGTCATATGGGGGTCGATGGTCATTCAGGCCATCGGTGCGGCGGGCTATTTCATTGGGAGGCTTTTGTCCGGCGCAAAGGCGCCGTTTGGGGTAAATTGGGCGAACATCCTGCTGGCCGCGTTCATGCCGCTCAGCTTGATCGTCGCCGCTTTCTTCGGGCGCATCGCCGCGCCGTATCCGACGGATCCGGCCACCGGCCTTGTTTTTGCGGCCGTCTACGGAATTACGGCCGGCCTGAGCTTCGCGCTTCTTAAAAGAAAGGCGGCATCGTGATGAAGCGGCGCCTGCCATGATCCGCGCGGCCTCGCCGCCCACGGTCTGATGGCGAAGCCTATGCTCAGCGGCTCCTCCGCCCGGTCGAGCTCGCAGAGCATCGCGTAATGGCCGACTTTTGCGTCCCCGCCGGCGAGCACCGCTTCATAGATGCCCGCGGCATTACGGCAGCAGCAGGAACAATCGGCCGTCTCTTTTTGCGGGGGAACCATATGCTTCCAGCCGGCGTCCTATATTAAGTTGCCGAAATGAAATGGAGGCGAATGTATGAAGCGGTTTGTGGCGCTCATTTTGGCCGCCCTGTGCCTCGCGCTGCCGGTTTTTGCGCCCGCGGAGGGCTTTGAAAACCGCAACGCGGACGAGACGCAGCAGTCCCTTAACGAGAAGTACGGCTTTCAGATCTGGACGCTGCCCGAGGGAATCGAGACGCCGGACATTCGGTACTGGTCGCTCGTCGATACGCGGCATGACGGAAATCCGGACGGGATGACGCAGGCCATGCTTCGCCTGTTTGAGATCGACCCGAGCACGGCAGAGAAGCGCGTGTATGATGATTATGACGACAGCGGGTATCAGGACATCGAATACGTTCAAGGCGGCAAGAGCCTTGAATACGCGGCGGAACGGAACGGGTATCGATACGTGAACAACGTCGTCGGTGTGGACGAGAACGAGGACTGGTCGAAGGTGACGAAGATCGGTATCCTGCCGGAAGAATCCCTGGCCTTCGCGCAGGCGGAGGTCACAAGGCTGTTCGGGGAAGAATACGCGCTTCACCCGCTGCCGTTCAACGCGCACCTGGGGGAGAGCCCGGAGCGCGTGCTCACCGGCGGAAAGCTCAAGGAACTGTACACCCACGATCACTTCTTTGACGTTTATTATGAAGGATTGCCGGTCATGCCCGCGCTCTTTGCGCCGGCAATTTGGGTAACGGTCGGGAGACTGGCGTCGGGCGAACTGTACGTCGAACGGCTGCACTACGGCGTCGGCACCTACCAGGGGGATGAGACGGCAAAGCCGCCGGAGCACGCGTTGACCGCGGCGGAGGCGATGAACCTTGTGATTGATGTCCGGAAGCGGTATTGCACCGACGCCGACGGGTACGAGGTGCGGGAGGGCGAGGCGCTCGCCTATGTCCGCGCGGTGTACACAAATTTCTGGGAAGGCGACGTCTTCCGCCCGGCGTGGTGCTTCACGCGCGCGGGCGGCTCCGATATATTCGTCGATATGGCGACGGGCGAGGTCTATTTCGACCGGTAGGAAGGGCGGGACGGCGGCGCGCTGCCCGGCCGCCCGCGTCCATGTGCCCGTGGACGGATGCTCCGGCATTGAGATGGACATGGAAATACAGGCCCCTGCCGACGGCGGGGCCGCGCGGGAAAACTCACATTGGCGGAATCCTGATCTCCTGAAGGATCGTTTTCATCGGTATGCCGTCGAGACTGCCCCATTCATCAGAACCTTCGGTTTCTGTGTAACCGTGCGCGATAAGAAATGCTTGATCGCCCATCCGAAGCAGTTTCGATTTTTGAGGCGTGTAAATGCGACCGATTGATTCATTCCATTCCTTTTGCAGTTTACCCGTGTGATCAAACAGCAGCATCTTCATTTCCGTGCGCACACCGTTTACAGTCGCAGAAACCAGGTAGCCATCCGCCATCTGAAGAATCGATTTCATGGAACCGGATGTCCGAATCCTTTCCTCCCCGCGGGTGAATGGATAGTCCGTCCGCCACACCTGCCCCTTCTCGTTATACGCGGCGATGAAGCTGTGTCCCCAATACAGGTCCTCATCTCCGGTGGACGCATCGCCAAAACCTTCCGTCTCCCCCACAAGGACAACATAACCCTGATCCGCCCAAACCGCATCGACAAATTCTCCGGCCGCCGAACCGTCATGCCTCCACAGAATGTTCCCGTTGTCATCGAAGGCAATCAAAACGCCGACCGGCGGTGTTTCAGTGCGCTTTGTCCGCTCCCTTTTGCATCCGTAGGCGTAATGAATGCCGTCCTGTGTCAAAATGCCGTTGAAGGTGGTCCATTCCTTCCAGTCAATGTGCCACAGCGCCTTCCCCGATTCATTGAATCTCGTGATCCGGGGTTTATAGAATTCGGGTTGACTGTCTGTCAGAAAGCCTTCGGATACGGGATATACCCCAAGCACGGTTTTCATCGGTTTGGTGTGCCGAAGGATCCTTCCCCGCTCCACAAAATCAATAATCCAGGCATCGGAATTGGAGCGCCCCGCCGCCCGCAGGGCGAGGGCCTTTCCATTCCCCAACCATTCGGCGGTGCGGTATGATTCGGAAAAGTACTCGTCCTCCTCCTGCAAAGACCACACTACCGCCCCGTTCATATCAACACACAGCACCATTCCACTCGAATCCATACGATTGCCGGTAGATCCGGTCAACATAAAGCGCTCATTTTCCATCTGGCTGATGTGGGTCACAAAAAAGTCTTCCTGATGCGGAACCTCAATGGTATCCGGAGCTTCGGCGAAAGCGGCTGACAGGCTCAACGCAAGGGCCAGCACAGCGACAGGAAAGCACCTCGTCAGGTTCATGGTTTCCCCTCCCTACAAAATCCCGTCCACACGCGCCCGCCACGGGCGAATGCGACCGATTTATCCGGTTATTTGATGTGGACGCGCACCGCTTCTTCCGCAATGGGGGCCGCGTCGCCATCCCGATTCTCGGGGTCAATCTGGCAGGGCACGAGCAGCAGTTCATCCGGCGCGGGGCCGACGATGGGCACGCTGGTGAAGTAGTCGATCGTTCCGTCTTTCGAGTAATCGCCCTCATTGCCCGGGCCCGCGTCTCCGGGCAGCGTTTCGCCCTCGGCATTCAGGACCGCGTAGCGGCGGGAGGAACTGCCGTCATAGGTGGCTTTGGGCGTGATGCTGATCTGTGCGTCGAGCGTTCCGCCCAGGGACGGATCAAACGTGTACTTGATCTGGCGAACCGTCAGAGTGTAGCCAGCGAACTCGAATTTGCTCTGACCGGCAAGCTTTTTTGCTTTCAAAAGCTCGGAATCTATCGGTTCCAGGTCGACGTCGATCGGGATTTCCTTGAGCGGGATCAGGTAGCCGAGACGAATGAGCTCGTCGATGCCGTCGATGCCGTCGTACGTGTCCACCAGGTAGCCGAGGTTGGGCGAGCTCAGAATCATCAGGCCGTCTTTGATGTCTCTGGATACGGGCAGCACTGCGTCGGCCGCCGGGCCGGCGAGAAGCGGCGCCCCCGCAGTAAAGAACCGGGCGGTGGTGTGCAGCTTGTGGGGCTTGCCGAGCTGCTGCGGCGATAGATCCCGGAGGATCATGTTTTCTTCGTACTCGCCCCCATATCGCAGCGCCCCATCGCTGCCGAGCAGAAGCGGCATCCCCACCATGTTTGCGCCCACGGGTTCCCCATCCAGCGTTGGTGTGTCCGCGATGTAGAACACCGCCTGGTCGAGCTCGCTGCGCACCGTCCAGCTGAGCGCAATGCGCGCGCCGTCATACACGGCGCCGCCCAGTTTGAGGCCGACGGCGTCCGGATTTGGCGCTTTGTCGGGTTTCACGGTCGGGATGGATGTGGGCTCGGACGCAAGGTCGCGCACCTCCTTCGTTCCGCCAAAGAGCGCCTGCATCAGCGGCGTTTCACGCGCCAAAAATCCCGCGGCGCCCAATGCCAGGATCAGGATAAGGGCTTCGACCAGCGCGAGCCGGTATCCGTGGCGCTTCCCCGCCGCCGATCGCCGCGGCAATTTTACCCATGAAGGGTCCTCCCGCTCCGACTTCAGCGCGTCCATCCTTTTCACCTGCGAAAGCGTACGCACAATCATCTCGTGGAATTGTTCGGGCACCTGGGGACAGGTCCTTCCCAAATCGATGCGGCGCATTTTATTCCTCCTCCTGCCGGAGCGCTTGCCGAAGCATCCCCATTCCCTTTGCGATCCGCCAGCGCACCATGCTCCTGGTGAGCTTCATCATCCGCGCCACCTCCGCCGCCGGATGGCCCTCCAGGTGGTGCAGCGCGATGGGCAGCCGGTACTTGTCCGGCAGCGCGCGCACCAAATCTCGGAGATGACTGTCCTCCGGTTCAGGCATCGGGGGATCGTATTCACCCAGCGCAACGGTGCGCCGCCCGGCGCGCTTGCGCCCGCAGGCCTTGCACTCGTTGATCAGGATGCGGATCAGCCAGGTCTCAAAGTAGGCCGGTTCGCGCAGGCTTCCGATGTGCCGCCATGCGCTCAGCAGCGCCTCTTGCACACAGTCCTCTACGTCCGCATCGCGGGCAAGCGACAGGTATGCGATGCGAAACAGCTTCCGTTCGCATTGAAGCACCCGCGTCGAAAATTCACTGCTGTCCATTGTTCCCTCACATCGGCCAATGTTGGCTCGTCCGTTAGATGGCGCCCGCACCCCAAATGGCCGCATTTATTGGACCGGAAGCCAAGAAAATTTTTGAAATCCGTCCGCTTTTCCATTCTACCACAGCCCCCGCCCGCGTACCGGATGGGGGATTCCTGATTTGCGCATCCAGAGAAGCCCGTCAGGAGAAACGAATGCCGACAGCGAAAAACGTGGGTATGCCCGCGCATCCCACGTTTTCGCCACCCCGGACCGAAAGCCCCTAGGGGTCAGCCGACTTCGCACTCGATCAAATCGTATCCCACGTCATCCATAAACTCCATTGGTTGCAGGTAGAGCTTTGCGGGGAGCTCGGCACTGGTCTGAAGCATCATCGTCTGACGATAGGTACGCACGCCATTTGTTTCGCCGCCCACCTGATTATTCCCGCAGCTGGACCTTACGATTTCCCTGCCGGTCTCGTCCAGCAGCACGAAGTCGAGCGCCCGGTCCGAGGTCGGCGGCGGCGCTGGCGCTTTTGATCGCGTTTGCCGGACAGCCGATCGTGGAGGCGGCAACCCAGCTGTATCAGCGGCTCTTCGGCCAGGTGGTGGCAGACATCGAAGCCGAGCAGGCGCTCCCGGAGGATGAAAAGCTGGGGACGCTGACCGCCGGGGCCGAGCGCCGGGCCCGCTCGCACACCGTGGAAGGCGCTTTTGCCCAGATCGGCGGCGTGACGGCATCGGTCGCAGCGATGCGCACCGCGCCGGCGGACGAGGAGGGCGAGGGCGGTCAGGGCGAACTGGACTTATGGCTGGTCTTTTCGGATATTCCTTCCTTTGATCCGAGCCGGGTGGATTTTTCCGTCGTCATCGAGGGAAAGGAAGTTCCGATGAAGATCGACGAGCGGCTTCGGGAATACCGCGACGGGGGCGGCCGCACGCTGACCGCCGAGGACTGGGCGAACGAGTTCTCCGGAAGCAATTCGGAGCTTCAGGACGGCGTGCCCACCACATGGCTTACGTTTGACATGGAGGAGTGGCGGTGGGACGAGCCCAGGCAGCTCGAGCTGAAGGCCGTGATCGATGGTCAGCCGCTGTCCATTCCCTTCGCCTTTGACCCGGAAAAGGCCCATGCCGAGGCCGTTGCGTCGGCCGAGGAAAGCATGCCGCTCCTTGAAGAGGCCTACCGGCTCGAGAAGGACGAACTGGAATCCGCGAAAGCCAACGCCGTGCCCGTGGGCCTCAAGGGCAGAGACTACGGTTATGACTGGGCAATATCGGAAATGTCCTGCGCCGACGACAAGCTGTATTTTACGGCGGCCTTTGGCGTCGCCGAAGGGGAGAACCCCGAGTCGGCGGGGACGTACTTCTGGACAAACGATGTCACCGTGGACGGTATGATGGTGGGCTTGGGCAGCGCGGATCGCGACAAATCCGAGAACGGCGGCTACACCGCGGTCTATCAGTATCCGCTGGGGCGCGACCCCCGCAATCTGCCGAAGGAGTCCATTGTTTCTTTTGCGCTTGCGCTGGGCGATCCCGAGAAGCGCAAGGACGTGGCGTTCAAGTACGAATGGGCGGCGAAGAAGGCGACGCTGCCCCGGGATGCGGCGGAGATGCAGGCGTGGGTCGATCAGGCCCGCGCGATGAACGAGAAGCTGTACGGGCAGTTTCCCGAGGATGTCGGCTACGACCTGACGCCGCTCAAGCTGACGCGCAAGAAGGACGGCGTATCCATGACGATCACCGGCGTGAGCTTCTGCTCGAATGTCAATCGGCTGGTATTTCACGTGAAGTTTGACGGGGATCTCGAGAGCAGTCCGTACACCTGGGACTGGGCGGCCGCGCCCGACGTGACCATAAACGGCCATCGCTGCTATAACGACGGCGGCAGCCACGAGGGGGACGTGCTCATCGAATACTTCGTAAGCCCCCCGATGAACATCTCCGAATTCGGAAACGGTGAAAATGTGGTGTTTGATCTAAGGCTTTATGACAGGAACGCCGACAATGAGGGCACCAACTACCCCGAACCCGCGGACACGCTGCGCTATGAATTTTCCATCGACAGGGCGACGCTTGCGCCGCTGAAGACGGAGAACTGACCGGCTGTGTTCAGGGTTTCTGTAAGGGCAGCTTCTGAGAGAAAGACAGTAATTTCTAGTAGTCCACGAAGCCTAAGAACCGCGCTATGGCTGGATCTTTTCCTGTCCGGGTGTGT
>CAZUIA010000058.1:0-14252 GCA_964620835.1 uncultured Oscillospiraceae bacterium | reverse complement strand
GAGTCTAGCATGGACGCTCCCTCTACCGCCACTTAATTACATTTTTCCCTCGGCATTTTTTGACATTTTATCACTGGCGTTGACACTTTGATTTTTCTGGAAATAGTCAAACAACTGCCTATCTCAATTGGCGTTTTGATTTCAACAGAGACCTTGAGAACAAGTTTTTCGATATGGCGAAGGGTTATCTTGTAACTTCAATAACTCTGATAGAACAATGTCTTTCGGATAATCGCGACAAAAAGGCAGATATATGGATATTTCCGATTCTGACCAATGTGGTGCATGGAATAGAGATGTATCTGAAAGGATTTAATTCGCTATACCGAATACATATGGATTTGCAGAATTGTGATGACCCGCGAAATAGCAAAATCGAAGGTAATCATGACATTAGGTAATTGTGTCAAATTGCGGTGAAATTGCTACGCGACACAACGAACGACGAATTACTGAATGAGATGCTGTTTGTGCAGAGGTTCATTGAAATACTCTATCAGAACACGGAAGACATGACTTTTGCGCGTTATCCGATTAATTCCAAAAAAGAAAATCAGTTCTATATCGAAGCGGAAGAAAATGTTACCATAGACCTTAATGTTCTGCGGCAGTGGGTCTTGCGCATTGCGTATATATTGGATAATGTTACTGGATTTGTTGATTATGAAATAGATCAAATGAAAGAGTGGTTAAGCAATAATTGGTAAGGCATAATGCACAGCCGCAGGTTCCGTAATGGGCCTGCGGCTTTCACGTGTAATCATGCACCCGTCATGCACCCAATGCACCCGCG
Source organism: uncultured Oscillospiraceae bacterium (assembly GCA_964620835.1). Lineage (GTDB taxonomy): Bacteria > Bacillota > Clostridia > Christensenellales > Aristaeellaceae > Avichristensenella. Next base: position 13,459 of record CAZUIA010000058.1, on the reverse strand, counting down.
TAACTAATGTCGGATTAGACACAAAAACCCGTTGAAATGCTTGTATTTCAACGGGTTTCGTCTTTTTGGATGCCTGAAAACCTTTTATTGTTTCATCAACTAAAAACCGCACAAAAAGGGCTAAAACTATGTTCCCCGGTGCAAATGTCGGTAAAATTGTCGGTAAAAAATTGCCTACATTCCCGCATCCGGCGGCTTTTCCTGCTCCTCAGCCCGCCGCTTTCCGTTTTTGTGGACTTTCCCATTCCGGCCACGATCAGCCCAGAAATATAATCGAACACCATGAAAACAAGCAGCGCGGTCATCTGGGCATAGCCCTCCTTTACGCCCTGCACGTTTTGTAGCATGTGCGCGTCATATCCGTCCACGCGCGCGGCGAAAAAGGCGCGCATCTCCTCGGGCTTTGTCATAGCTTTGCTCACTTTCGCAATGATTTCAGCTGCGCAAAAAGCGCCTCGTATTCCGCCTCCAGCGCCTCGCGCCGGTCGCCCTTTTTGGGCGCGCCCATGCGCGCAAGCAGCGCCGCCATGCGCATGCGCAGGATTTCCTCGTCAAGCGCCGCGGTGTCCGGTTTTTGGGCGCGAAATTCCTCCCATTCGGACAGGTTCCCGTCAAAGCTTTCAAGCGTTCCGTTTTCAAACAGCAACAGGCGCTGCGCCACCCGGTCGATCATGCGGCGGTCGTGCGTGACGAGCAGCAGCGTGCCCTCGTAGGCCGAAAGCATCTCCTCCAGCGCAAAAAGCGCCGGGATGTCCAGGTGGTTGCCCGGCTCGTCCAGGAGCAGCAGCGTAAAGCCTCCCGCCATCAGGCGGGCCAGCGCGGCCTTCACGCGCTCGCCCCCGGACAGAACGCCCGCGGGCTTGTCCATGTCACCGGCCTTCAGGCCCATGCGCGAAAGGAGCGTGCGCGCGTCGTGCGCGGGCAGCAGGCTGCCTTCCAGCACGTTATGAAGCAGCGTTTTGGAAAGATCCAGCGTGCCGGCGGTCTCCTGCCCAAACCAGCCGATCGTGACGCCGGGGCTTAGCGTCACGCCCGGCGCGCCGTCCCGGATGGCCGTGAGCAGCGTGGTCTTCCCGCAGCCGTTTGGCCCCACGATCACGGTGCGCTCGCCCGTGGGCACGAAAAAGGACGCGTCCTTCAGGAGCGTTCGGCCGCCCGCCGAAAGCGTCAGGCCCTGGGCGCGCACCGCCAGGCGGCTGGTCACGCCCTCGCGGCCCGATAGTTGCATGCGGATCTGGGCGTCCTCGCGCGGGCGCTCCTTGATTTCAAGGTTTTCAAGGCGGCTTTTCAGCGCGTTGGCGGTCTGGTCCAGCCGCTTTTTGGCCGTGGCGCCGCCGCCGCGCTTGTGCAGCCGCGCCTCGCTGTTGCCCATGCGGGAGGGCGCCTTTCGCACGCTGCGCGAGGCTTCCTTCGTTTCGACGATCGCCCGGCGAAGGCGCGCCTGCTCGGCGCGATAGAGTTCGTAGGCGTCGCGTTGAAAGTCCCGCGCGCGCTCCTTTTGCAGGCGGTAGGCGGAATAGTTGCCCGGATACACGGTGAGGCGGCCGTCCTCTAATTCCCAGATGGTCTTGCACAGTTCGTCCAGCAGCGCGCGGTCGTGGCTGACGAGCAGCAGCGCGCCCCGGTGCGCCAAAAGCGCCCGGCGGACCTCCGAAAGCCCGGCAAAGTCCAGGTTGGTCGTCGGCTCGTCGCAAAAGAGCAGCGGCGCGCGCACAGAGAGCGCCCGCGCAAGGCGAAGCCGCTCCAGCTCGCCGCCGCTGATGCCCTCGTGCGGCGCTTCTTTGGCATGAAGCCGCGCGCGCACCGCGCCGTCCATCGCTTCGGGCGTCTCCGGCTCGCCGAACTGGCGCACCACCGCGCACGCGGCAAAGCGCCGGATTTCTCCAGCGTCCGGCTTTCTTTCGCCGCTGAGCACGGACAAAAGCGTGGACTTGCCCGCGCCGTTGTCGCCCACCAGGCCGATGCGGTCGCCGTCTTGTATTTCAAGTGTGTCGATGTGAAAAATGGTGCGAAGGCCGAATTGGACGCGCAGGTTCTGCGCGCATATCAAAAGCGCCATGCGAAAAACCCCTTCCCATATGCAGACAAGCCCGCTTTTGGGCGGACAGCGGTGCGTGCAGACGGTTAGCGGCTCTTCATCGCGATGGCGTACCTGCCTTTCCCGGAATGGGGCCAGTATAGCGCATGCGCGCGCAAATGTCAAATCCCCGTTCAACCGCATATCGTACCATCGGAGGCGAACACCATGAACGAGATCAAGCTCGACGGGGTGCCCGTCGGGGAAAGCGCGCTTGTCAGGCGCCTGGAATCCCCGCCGGGCATCCGCAGGCGGCTGCTGGATATGGGCCTGACCGCCGGGGCCCCGCTTACATGTCTTTTTGAAAGCCCGTCCGGGGACCCTCGCGCGTACCTTGTGCGCGGCGCGGTGATCGCGCTTCGCGCCGAGGTGGCGCAAACCATTTTTGTGGAGGCGGTCTGAATGCCCGAACGCACCATTGCGCTGATGGGGAACCCGAACGTTGGAAAGAGCACGGTGTTCAACGGCCTGACCGGCCTGAGACAGCACACGGGCAATTGGCCCGGCAAAACCGTCGAGGTGGCGCGGGGCGAGTTTTCGCGGGACGGGGTATCCTTCGCGCTGGTGGATCTGCCGGGCTGTTACTCCTTGGTCGCGCACTCCGCCGAGGAGGAGGTGGCGCGCGATTTTCTCTTGTTTGAATCCCCGGACGCGGCGGTCATCATCTGCGACGCGTCGTGCCTGGAACGAAACATGAACCTGGCGCTGCAGGTGCTGGAGGTCACGCCGCGCGCCGTGCTGTGCGTCAACTTCATGGACGAGGCGCGAAAAAACGGCGTCAGCGTGGATATGCAGCGCCTGTCCGAGCTGCTCGGCGTGCCCGTGTGCGGGTGCGCCGCGCGAAGCCGCGAGGGCCTTCGGGAGCTGGCCGAACAGATCGCGCGGGTGTCCGGGCAAGGGGAGGGTACGGCCGGCGCGCTTTTGGTGCGATACCCCGCGCCAATCGAGGAGGCCGTGGCCGAGGTGGAGACGGCGGTTTTGCCGCTGCTTGGGCCGTCCGGCCCGCCCGTGCGGTTTGTGGCCCTTCGGCTTTTGGAGGACGACACGGCAACGCTTGACACGCTTCGCGCGCGCCTTGGGGTTGACGTGAAGCTGTTGTGTCAAAGCGCGGTGGAGAAAGCGCTTGCGGGGCTTTTGGAAAAGGGGGTGTCGCGCGCGGCGCTGAAGGATCAAATCGTCGGCGCGCTGTACGGCGAGGCTGAGCGCATCTGCGCCTGCACCGTATCGGTGCGGGGCGCGGCCTATGACCGCCGCCAGCTTTGCGCCGACCGCCTGCTGACCAGCCGCCGCGCGGGCATCCCGGCCATGCTGCTGCTGTTGGCGCTGGTGTTTTGGATCACGCTTTCGGGGGCGAATGTGCTGTCCGGCTGGCTGTCGGACCTTTTGTTTGGGCTGGAAACGGTGCTGCTGTCGGCCTTTGAGCACGTGGGCGCGCCCGCGTGGCTGTCCGGCGCGCTGGTGCTGGGCGCGTATCGGGTCATGGCCTGGGTGGTGGCGGTCATGCTGCCGCCCATGGCCATCTTTTTCCCGCTGTTCACGCTCCTGGAGGATGCCGGGTACCTGCCGCGCGTGGCGTTCAATTTGGACCGCCGGTTCAAGGGCTGCGGCGCGTGCGGCAAGCAGGCGCTGACCATGTGCATGGGCCTTGGGTGCAACGCCGCCGGCGTCACGGGGTGCCGCATCATCGATTCGCCGCGCGAGAGGCTGATCGCCATCCTGACCAACAGCCTGATCCCCTGCAACGGCCGCTTTCCCACGCTGATCGCGATTTTGTCCATGTTTTTTGTGGGGGAGAGCGCCCTGCTCGGAGCGGTGCTGCCCGCGCTGCTGCTGACGGGGCTGGTTGCGCTGGGGGTTTTGGTGACGCTGCTGGCCTCGCGCGTGCTTTCCAGGACCGTTTTAAGGGGTGTGCCGTCCACGTTTACGCTGGAGCTGCCGCCGTACCGAAGGCCGCAGATCGGCCAGGTGCTGGTCCGCTCGCTCCTGGACCGCACGCTGTTTGTGCTGGGCCGCGCGGTGGCCGTGGCTGCGCCGGCGGGGCTGCTGCTCTACGCGCTGGCGAACGTGCACGCGGGCGGCGAGAGCCTGTTGCGCCATTTGATCCGCCTGCTGGACCCGTTCGGGCGGCTGCTGGGCATGGATGGCACGGTGCTGACGGCCTTTGCGCTGGGGTTTCCGGCCAACGAGATCGTGATGCCCATCGCGATGATGGGGTATTTGTCAGAGGGCGTGATGCGCGACATCCCGAACCTTTCGGATTTGAAGGCCATCCTGACGGCCAACGGCTGGACGTTCGTCACGGCGATCTGCGCGCTTTTGTTCACCCTCATGCACTGGCCCTGTTCGACAACGTGCCTGACGATCCATAAGGAGACGGGAAGCTTCAAATGGACGCTGGCGGGCGTGCTGCTGCCCACGCTGCTGGGGATGGGTTGTTGCGCGCTGGTGGCGCTGGTGGGAAGGATTTTTACATAGATGGGCGGCGGGACGCGGGTGCCGCGAAACGGGCGGGACGCCGGATGGGGTGGAAGTTTGGCTGTCGCACGAAAAAGCGGGAAGGCTCCATAGGCTATGAACGGGGGGATTGGGGGACGCGTGCGGATTGTTGCGGGCGTCCTCGCTCGCGTGCGCGCGAGCATCGGGGAGGAACCCGCGCCGCACGGGTGTTGCGTTCATAGCAAGGGTGCGGCGCGGGGGCACGAAATCGCCCTTTCCGCCGGCCCTGTCCCGCGCGCAAAAGGGCCTCCGGCGGCCAAAGGCTCTGCCTTTGGAAACCGCCGGGGACTTGTCCCCGGACCCCTTCTTCAGCAGTCTGCGCCAAAACAAAAAACCGTCGCACGCATCCGTACGACAGCCCCGGGAGAGCTCGAGAGGGTTCGCAAACCCTCTCGAATCAAATCAAATCCAGCGGCATGTACGGTGGATTTGCGCAGATTCCAGAGCCGTAGGCGGCGGAATCTGTCCTTTCTGCCTGAGGCCGCCCGGAAAACGCCGCAGCGTTTTCAGGCCGAATCCCCTTCCTCCGCCCACAAACCGCAGTTTGTGGGCGCCGCGCTACAGCGGTTTTTTCGCCGCCATGCCCGCCCTGCGCGGAAATTTCGGCCCCGTCGCCTCCGCCTTGTCCACCAGCACCAGCACGTGCCGAAAGTCCCGCCCCGGAATCGAAACATCGACCCGGCGAAGCCCCCCGCCGCCCAGCAGCGGCGCCACGCGCTCCGCCTCGGCGATCTCGCGCTCCGCCGCGGGCCCCTTCCAAAACACGCACCGCCCGCCCACCTTCACCAGCGGCAGGCAAAGCTCCAGCAAAAGCGGCAGCGGCGCCACCGCGCGGCTCACCGCCACATCAAACGCTTCCCGCTCCCTGACCGCATACGTCTCCGCCCGCTCATGCACGGGCAGCGCGTTGGAAAGCGCGAGCGCCTCGACCACCCGGCGCAAAAACACAACCCGTTTTTTCAGCGCGTCCAAAAGCACCACGGACAAGTCCGGCCGCGCAATCGCCAGCGGCACGCCCGGAAACCCCGCCCCCGTGCCCACGTCCACCACACGCCCCCCCTCGGGCAAAAAGGGCAGCGCGGTTAGCGAATCCAAATAGTGGCGGTGCAGCGCTTCCTCCGCGTCCGTGACCGCAGTCAGATCCACCACGCGGTTCCACTCGCAAAGCAGCGCGTGATATCCGTCAAACCGCGCCGCCGCGCCGTCCGGCAGCGCGTGGACCTCCTCGATACGCGCGCCGATCATGCCCTGTGCAGCATCGCCGCGCCGATGATGCCCGCGTCGTTGCCAAGCGACGCGATCACCACCTCGCCCGCGGGCAGAGTTTTGAAGAACTTGCGCTCCTTCACCTTGCGGCGGACCGGCGCCAGAAGAAAATCCCCCGCGCGCGACACGCCGCCGCCCAGCACGATCAGCTCCGGGTCCAAAAAGCTGATGATGGTGACAATGCCCCCGGCCAGATGATCGGTATACTCGTCAAACGCCTCCGCCGCCGCCGCGTCCCCCGCGCGCGCCGCGTCGATAACGGTCTTGGCGTTGAAGCGTCCCTCCTCCACCCGGTGCAGCGCGCTTTCCGGATGGCGGGCCGCCGCCTCCTTCCCGATCCTGATCAGCGCCGTAGCCGACGCGTACCGCTCCAAACAACCGTGCGCCCCGCACGTGCAGGGAACCCCGCCCTGCCGGTACATGATATGGCCGAGTTCCCCGGCGACGCCGTGCGCGCCCGACCAGATTTTCCCGCCGATCACGATGCCGCTGCCAAGCCCGGTGCCCAGCGTCAGAAACACGCTGCTTTGCACGCCCCGGCTCACGCCCGCGATCGCCTCGGCAAAGCCGGCCACCGTCGCGTCGTTGTCGCCGTACACGGGCACGTCCAGATACTTCCGTATCTCCGCGGCAAGCGGCACGTCATGCCAGCCAAGGTTCGTGCAGAACACGACCACGCCGCCGTCCTTGTCGTAAAACCCCGGCACACCAACGCCCAGGGACGATACCTCCGAGAGCAAAACCCCCGCCTTTTTCATCGCTTCCTTCGCCGCGCGCGCCATGTCGCGCACAACGGCCTGGTACGGCCTTTCGGGCAGCGTGCGCGTCTGGCTCTTGGCAAGGATATTGCCCTGCTCGTCCACAACGCCGGCGGCAATGTTCGTGCCGCCCAGGTCAATGCCGATGGTGACCATGCCGTCAGCCTCCCCTTGCCATTTCCATCAGGCGGTTATCCAGCGACTCGGCCGCGTTGTACCCCAGGCGCCGAAGCTGCAGGTTCCTCGCGGCGACCTCGATGACGATGGCGAGGTTGCGGCCGGGCTTGACGGGCAGCAAAATGTGCGGGATCTTCACCGAAAGCAGCTCCGTCGTCTGCTCCACCATGCCCAGGCGGTCATACTCGCGCTCCTTCACCCAGTGCTCCAGGTGGATCACCAGGTCGATGGACTTGGATTGGATGACCGCGCCGATGCCGAACATCGCGCGGATGTCGATGATGCCGATGCCGCGGATTTCCATGAAATAGCGGACCATCTCCGGCGCTTCGCCGATCAGGCGCGTGTCGCTGACGCGCACCAACTCGACCACGTCGTCCGCCACAAGCTGGTGCCCGCGCTTGACAAGCTCCAGCGCCGATTCGCTCTTTCCCACGCCCGAATCTCCCGTGATCAGCACGCCCACGCCGTGCACGTCGATCAGCACGCCGTGGATCGTCTCGCGCGGGGCGAGCACGCGGCTTAAATACAAAATCGCCATGGCCTCAAACCGCGTCGTGTGCAGGGACGAGCCGTAGATGGGGATGTCGCTCTTTCGCGCCAGGGCGGCCATGTCCGCCGGGCATTCGATGTCCCGGCAGATGACCAGGCAGGGCATGTCGTAGCTGAAGTATTTTTGAAGCCTTTCCGCCCGCACCTCGGGCGCAAGCGTGTCCAGGTACGTCATTTCCGCATGGCCGAGCACCTGCATCCTCTCGTTGGCAAAGAAGTTGAAATAGCCCGAAAACTGAAGCCCCGGGCGGTTCTGGTCCGACGATTTGAAGGGAAGCTGCCGCTTCGTCGTCGGCACAAGGGTCGTCAGGCGAAGCGCCTCGACCACCTTGGGTTCATCAATCAGCATAGGGAATCTCCTTTTGGAACCAATTCGTCAAGCAGGTCCGCGATGCCGTCCTCCCGGCCGTCGCCGGCGATCCGCCAGGCGACGCGCTTGAGTTCGTCCCTGCCGTTTGCCACCGTGACCGGCAGGCGCGACCACGCGAGCATCGGCAGGTCGTTGATCGAATCCCCGGCGCAGATCGTCGTTTCGGGCGAAAGGCCGATCCTTTCCGCCAGCGCCCGAACGGCGTTGCCCTTGGTAGCCTCGGGCGAGGTGATCTCCAGAAAATGCGGCTTGCTCGTGGTGATGGAAAGCCTGTCGCCAAAGTGCTCGCTGGACTCCCGCATCAGCGCCTGAATGCGCGCCGGCTCGTCCACGGCTAGCAGCTTCGCCGTCGGCCGCTGAAGGAAGGCGGACAGCTTTTGCCCCGTCATCGTGCCCTGAATGCCCGTGGAGTGGGCGTACTCTTGCGCGATGGCGCAGGGCTTTTCGTAAAACCAGTCGTCCCCGTCGTAGGTCTGCACATACACGTCCCTTTCCTCCAGCCAAACAAGCATTTCGCGCGCCAGATCCGTCCCGATCTCGCGCGTGTAAAAGGGCCGGTGTGTGATAGCGTCCACGATCTGCGCGCCGTTATACGCGATATACGGAAACGGCGTGCCCACCAGGTTCACGAACGGCCGCATGGACGCGGCGCTGCGGCCGGATGCCAAAACCACCTTCATGCCCTGATTGAGCACGCGCTTGAGCGTTTGAACGGTCCGGTCGGTCATCAGGTGGTCCGCGGTGAGCAGGGTATCGTCCAGGTCGCTGACAATCGCCACGATTTTTTGCAAGAAAAAGACCTCGTTTCGCGAGATATTGCAGGATTTTTGCCAAAGGATTCGTGATCCCAGGCGAACTTATCATACAGGAAAAGATAGATTTGCGCAATCCTTCCATTTATCGTATAATGTGTATTCACAACAGGCGAGGGGGCTTTCTATGGCGCGGGTGGCGTTGGTGGCGGGGGCTTCGTCGGGGCTGGGGCGTGCGGTGGCGCGCTCTCTTGCGGCCGGCGGTTTTCGCACCTATGCGGGCGCGCGGTCGTTTGCCTCCGGAAAACAGCCGCCAGAGGGGTGCGTCCCCGTTGCGCTGGACGTGACGGACGAGAAATCCTGCCGCGACGCGGTGGCGTTTGTGCTCTCGCGCGAGGGCCGAATCGACGCGCTGGTCAACTGCGCCGCGTTTTTGACGCTGGGCGCGTGCGAGGAAACCAGCCCGAAGGAGCTTTCCGCGGTGCTTGAGACGAACCTTTTGGGCTCGGTCCGCATGATCCAGGCCGTTTTGCCTGCCATGCGAAGGCAGGGCGGCGGCCGCATCGTGCAGTTTTCGTCGCTCAACGGCCTGTTTGCGATCCCGTTTCAAAGCGCCTATGTCGCCTCCAAGCACGCCCTGGAGGGCTTTTGCGAGGCGCTGGCCCTGGAAACGCGCCCCTTTGGCATCCGTGTGACGCTGATGGAGCCGGGAGACTGCAAGAGCGGCTCGGACGCGTACCGGAAAAAGTCCTTGGCCTCGCAGGACGGGGATTCCCCGTATCGCGAGGCGTACCAAGCCGCGGTGGAAAAAATCCGCCGCGACGAGCAGGGCGGCCTTGACCCGGAGCGGGTCGCGAAGGCTGTCCTTGGGGTGCTTATGAAAAAGCGCCCGCCCGCCCGCCGCGCCGTCGCGCGCCTTGACCAGCGTCTGGCGATGTGGCTGCACGATCTGCTCCCCGGCAATCTTTTCTATGCAATCATTCGTTCCTATTATCGCGCCGGGTAGGGCATGGAGGCTTGTACGACCATCCCCACACCAGGAGGAAGCACCATGACAAGAAGCGAAAAATGCGCGCTGCTCGAAAAAAACCCTACGCTTCAAAACTTTTTCGAGCTGGCCTGTGAGGGCAGGGACCTTCAGGCCGCCGTCTGGCTTGAGGACGGCGAGGAGCGCGCCTACACCTATGGAGACCTGTACGCGCGCGCACACGCCTTGGCCGGGCGCGCCCGCTCGGCAGGCTTTGGCGAAGAGGGCGGCTGGGTCGGCATCGCGGTCGACACCTGCCCCGATTGGCCCGTGATCTTTTGGGGACTGCTCGCCGCAGGGCGGCAGCCCGTGTTGCTGGACCCTTCCCTGGACGACGGACCCATGGAGCACCTGCTTGTCCAGTCGGGCGCCACCGCGCTCGTCTGCCGCAGGGAGCGCCGGTTTTCCATCCCTGTTCGGCAGGAAAAGCCCGAAGCGCTCCTGTCGGGCGACGCGCCCGGGGAGGGCTTCACGCCCCGGTGGGCCGACCGCCTGGCGCTTTGCACCTCAGGCACCACGGCCACCAGCCGTGTGTACGTGTACGACGGCAAGGCCATCAGCATGCAGACGCTCGGCATCCTGGAGGAAGCGAAAAAGCATCCGGTGGTGCGCGAAAAGCGCGGCCATCTGCGCACGCTGTGCTTTTTGCCCTTAAACCACATCTTTGGGCTGATGACCAACATGATCTGGATCGCCTTCATGGGCTATCCCCAGGTATACCTGAAGGACCGCGCGCCGCAGACGATCCTGGAAACCTGCCGCAAGGCGCGCGTGAAGGTCATTCTGGCCGTGCCGCTGCTGGTCAACAACCTGTCCGTCACGCTCAAAAAGCGGCTTTTGAAGGAGCCGAAGGCCAGGCGGGCGGCATTTTCGACCCTGAGCGGCCTTTCCCTTCTGGTGCAGCGCGTGCACCCCAGGGCGGGGCTTTCGCTCGGGCGCAAGCTGTTTCACCGCGTGAACGAGAACCTGTTCGGCGATTCGCTGGAGCTCATGGTCGTCGGCGGAAGCCATACCCCGCGCGAGCACCTGAAGACCGTCAACGCCCTCGGGTATGCCGTGTCCATCGGCTTTGGCATGACCGAGGTGGGCGTTACGTCCGTGGAAACGTCGTTCAACCTGAAGAACCGGCTGACCGGCAGCGTCGGGTGGCCGCTGAAGATCTCCGAATACAAGGTCAGGCCCGACGGCGAAAACCCGAACCGGGGCGAGCTGCTCATCTTCACCAGCGCGATGCACATCGCCCGCCTGGTGGACGGCAAGCTCAAGCCGGCGGATTTGAGCGACGAGGGCTGGTATGAGACGGGCGACGTCGTCCGGATCGGAAAGCGCGGCCGCATGTACGTCGAGGGCCGCACGAAGGACGTCATCATCGGCGAGTCGGGCGAAAACGTGTACCCGGACGAGCTGGAGGATGTGTTTTCGGACCTGGAGGGTGTGGAGCAGCTGTGCGTGGTCGGCACGAAACAGGACGACAGCCCCTACGACACCACCACCCTGGTGCTGAACGTGGGCGCCCGCTACGGCGACGAGGCGTTCCTGCTGAACCTTTCCCGCCAGGTGGCCCAGCGAAACCGCATGCTCACGCCCATCAAGCGCGTGGGCCTGGTGCTGGCGACGCCCGAGCCCATGCCCATGGTCAACGCCATCAAGGTCAAGCGGCTCGCGCTTCGGGCCGCGATTCAGGAGCGCAAGATCGCCACGCGCCAATTGACCGCGCAGGGCGTATCGGCCGAGGCGGCGCAGCAAAAAATAGAAACCTTGGCTGAGCCGGCCAAGGCGCCCAGCAACCTCAAGATGGAGGAGATCCGCGAAAAGGTGCGCGCGTGCTTTGCCGAGGTGCTGGAGACCGACCCCGCGCAGGTGGGCTATGACGCGCACTTCATCGAGGACCTGGGCGGCGACAGCCTACAGAGCCTGGGCGTGTCGCTGAAGGTGGAGGAGCTGTTCGGCGTGCTCATCCCCACCGAGGAATACACCAGGTGCACCAGCGTGAACGACCTGTCGGCCGTGATCTTCGCGCTGATGGAGGGCCACGGCCCCTACCAGTCCGAGGCGGTGCGCGAGGAGAATACGGAAATCACGCCCATCGCCACTTTTGAGGAAACGCCGGAGTACCAGGCCTTCCAAAGGCGGCTGATGGCGATGGAGGGGCAGAAAAATCCGTATTTCGTGTGCCACGATTCGCCGCTTCGCGACACGTCCCTGATGGAGGGGCGCGAGGTGCTGAACTTTGGCTCGTACAACTACGTGGGCATGTCCGGGCGGCCTGAGGTGTCGGCGGCGGCCAAGGCGGCCATTGACAAGTACGGCACGTCGGCCAGCGGCAGCCGCCTGCTGGCCGGGGAAAAGCCGCTGTACCAGGAGCTTGAGCGGGAGATCGCGCGGTGGAAGCACGCGGAGGACGCCCTGGTGCTGGTCGGGGGGCATTCGACGAACGTGACCATTGTCGGCAATTTCTGCGGCAAGGACGATCTGATCGTCTACGACGCCATTTCGCATAACTCCGTGCAGGAGGGGTGCCGCCTGTCCGGCGCGACGAGCAAGCCCTTCCCGCACAACGACGTGGAGGCGCTGGAGAGCATTTTGCGGGCGCAGCGCAGCAAGTTTCAAAAGGTGCTGATCATCGTCGAGGGCGCGTACAGCATGGACGGCGACATCGCGCCGGTGCCGGAGATCGTGGCGCTCAAGAAAAAGTACGGCTGCTTTTTGATGGTGGACGAGGCGCACTCGGCGTGCGTGATCGGAAAGACCGGCGGCGGCGTGGACGAGTATTTTGGGCTGAAGCATGACGATGTGGACATCAAAATGGGCACACTATCCAAGGGACTTGGCACGTGCGGCGGATATTTGGCGGGCAAACGGGCGCTGATCGAATACCTGAGGTATAATTTGCCGGGGTTTGTGTTCTCCGTGGGCATTTCGCCGCCGCTGGCGGCCGCGACGCTGCAGTCCATCCGCTCGCTGACGGAGCACCCGGAGATTTTGGAGAGCCTGCGCGAGAACATCCGCGTGTTTATTGAGGAAGCGAGAAAGCGGAACTTGAACACGTGTTTGGCCGCGGAGACGGCCATTGTGCCGGTGCTGGTGGGGCGGGACGAGGACGCGTTTTTGCTGTCCACGGTGCTTGGCGAGCGCGGCGTGTTCGTGCCGCCGGCCGTATATCCGGCTGTGCCCAAGAACAAGGCGAGGCTTCGCTTTTGCGTGATCAGCGAGCACAAGCCGGAGCAGATTGTCAGGGCGCTTGACACATTGGTGGAGGCTGCCAGGGAGCTGAACATCCCGCTGCCGGCAACGGCCGCGAGATAGGGAAGGACAAACCGAACCGACCGCCTTTGGACGAAACGAAGGAGGTGTCGCAGCGATGGAGGGAAATGGCTTGGGCGTATTGTTGCCGGAAATGCGGCTTGATTTTTGGGATTCGCTCTGGCACGGGCAGATTTCCAACGCGGCCGTGCTTTCAAGGAGGCTGACCGTGCTGGAGTTGCCGGTGACGACGGACGCGCCGTGCTGCAAATGCGTGCTGCGGCTTACGCACGGCGACGCGTACCTGGACCACATCTGGCGCTACGGGCGGGACAGGCTGCGCGTGGCGGTTGGCAACCTGCTGCCCATGGCTGACAGCGGCGTGGTGTACGGCGTGTGCCGCCTGACCCCGCGCCATGTGTACATCCTGGCCTGCGCCACGGAGGGCGTGGACGCGGATACGCTTCAGGAGCGGGCGCACCTGGATATCCAAAGGCTGGTTCGGTCGCTGGATGAGTATTTGGACCTGCGAAGCGAGCTGAAGGAAATCGTGCCGGTGGAGGCGCTTGCCAAGCTGGCGGAGGACCGGACGGCGTAGCACGGCTGGAAAATGGATTGCGGATGCGGATGCGCTTTTTTGGGGCGCAAGACCGTGAACCGCACGTTTCGCGCCCCCAGGAAGGGGTCCGGGGGCGATGCCCCCGGCGGATTCCAAAGGCAGCGCCTTTGGCCGCCGGAGGC
>CAZUIA010000057.1:0-14307 GCA_964620835.1 uncultured Oscillospiraceae bacterium | reverse complement strand
TCGTCGTGTCCACCTGAAGCTCCACCTTTTCCACGCCGTTTTCCCTGGCAAAGCCAAGCAGCTCCGTCAGCAGCGCCTTGCCGATGCCCATGCCCCAGTGTGCCCTCGCCACAGCCAGGCCGATGCCCGCGATGTGGCGGTATCTTCTGCGGTCCATCCTTCGCGCGCTGGCCGTGCCGACGATGCGCCCGCCCGCCTCGGCCACCAGGTACAGCGCGTCCGGGCTTTCCTTGCATTCCAGCAGAAACGCCCGCTCCTTTTCCTCGGTCATGTCAAACTCGCCCGGCTCGCGCGAGAGAAAGGTGGACTCCCCATCAAAGGCGTTCACGAGCGCGATGAGCTCCGGCGCGTCGTCCGGCTCCGCGTTTCGAAGCGTGACGGCCTTGCCGCCCAGCTTGTAGTCTGCCCGCCATACGGCCACCGCTACCCCCTCCTTTCAAACCATTCCCGCTGCAAAATCCCGTACAGGGCGATATCCGCGTACGTGCCGTCCCTTCGGCGGTGGTGCTCGCGCAGCGTTCCCTCGTATGTCAGGCCGCACTTTTGCATCACCCGGCCGGAGGCGGCGTTTTGCACGTCATGCCGGAGGCAAATCCGGTGCAGCCCCACATCCTCAAACAGGTATTGCATCACGCGCAAAAGCGCTTCGGCCACAATCCCCCGGCCCCACCACGCCCGTCCGATGCAGTATCCGATCTCCGCGTAGCCGTTCACCCGGCTCATGTCCACCACCGAAATATCGCCGATGAGCAGGCCGTTCAGCTCAATGCCCCAGCGATAGCAGGTCTCCTGTTCGTACTGCTCCGCCCACGCGGACAGCACCGCGCGCGTGACCGCGGTGTCCGGGTGCGCGTCCCACGTCACATATTTTGTCACGAGCGGATCGCTCGCCCAGTTCGCAAACATCGCGTCCGCGTCTGAAACCGAGAAGCGGCGCAGCTTTAGCAGCGGGGTGTACAGCGTGCGCGTGCCCTTGTGCTCCATCATACCGTCCCCTCCGCCAGCGCCTTGATTTGCGCTTCCGTCAGCCGGTACGTGGTCCAGTCGGCCATCGGTTCCGCGCCCAGCTTCTGGTAAAAATCGATGCTCGGCCGGTTCCAGTCAAGGCACCACCACTCCATGCGGCCGCACCCCCGCGAAAGCGCGATTTCGGCCAGGCGGCGCAGCAGCGCCTTGCCGTAGCCCCGGCCGCGGTACTGCGGCAGGACGAACAGATCCTCCAGGTACAGCCCCGCGCGGCCCAGGAAGGTGGAAAAGTTGTGGAAAAACAGCGCAAAGCCGACAGGCACGCCGTCCGCCTCGCCAATCAGCACCTCGGCCCGCTTTTGCACGAACAGCCATGTATGCAAAAGCTCCTCCGTCGCCACGACCTGGTCGAGCATCCCCTCATAGTCGGCCAGGCCCTTGATGAACGAAAGAATCTGCCCCACGTCGCGCTCGGTCGCGTATCGGATGTAAAACATGGGTTCTCCTTTCCGTGGCTACAAGGGCTTGACAAAGCTGATGGTCCGGTTGGCCTCCGAAAACCCGATGCCCAGGTGAAACGCAAGGCTTTCTTCGTTGGAAAGCTCGCAGTCGCTGGCCATCTCCCGGCAGCCGCGCTGCCCGGCCCACGATTCGCAGCGCCTGACCAGCGCGCCGGCAATGCCCCGCCTTCGCCAGCCCTGACGCACATAGATTCCTTCCAGATACCCGACCGGGCTTGTCCGCGCGCCCTGGACATAATCGTGCCGGATCGAGCAGTGCGAAAAGGCCACGGCCCGGTTTTCCTCTTCCGCCAGGAAGATCGCGCTGTTCCCGTCGCAAAGAAGGCCCGCCATCTCCTCGGTCAGCTCTTCCAGCGTATGGTTTGGCCATAGCAGCAGCGCAATCTCCGCGGCCGTTTGCACGTCCGCCAAAGCGGCCTGACGAATGTACATCGTCTCACCTCCGAAAGGATATTCGGCGTTTTTGCCGCATTTCCTTTGCAAAGAGCCGGGCGGCCCGCCGGCCCTTTTCACTTGCCGCCGGCATACATCGCCCACTGGTCCTTGCCGATGCCCTTGGCGTCGTACAGCGCGATGTCCGCCTTGGCGTACAGCTCGTGAAACGAATCGCCGTCCTTGGGGTAGCGCGCCACGCCGATGGTCGCGGAGATGAGCCACTCGGCGTTGGCTTCCCGAAACAGGCGGCAGGCGTGGTCGGCGCGGGCGGCGACGATCGCTTCGGATTCGATATGCTTCAAAAACACCACGAACTCGTCCCCGCCGATGCGGCCCACCACGTCGCCGGAGCGAAACAGGGTCTTCAGCCCCGCCGACAGCATGCGCAGCGCCTCGTCCCCGGCGATATGGCCCAGCCGGTCGTTGAGGGTTTTGAAGTTGTCCACGTCGATGAGCATCAGCGCGTGCTTGCCGTCCCGCCCTTCGCTTTCCAAAAACGCCTGAATGTACATCTCGGTCGCGCCCCGGTTCAAAAGCCCGGTCAGCGGGTCGGTCTCGGCCTGCCGCTTGAAGTCCTGCACCTCCTGCCGCTCGCGGTCCACGTCAAAGCTGATGCCGTACACGTGCATGACCACGCCCTGCTCGTCGACGATGGAGATCAGGTTGTACCTGCGCCAGCGGTAGCTCGTCTCCTCGGCGGGCCGCGTCCGCACGCGGTATACGCCCTCGCCGTACGGCTGGCCGTGCTTGACCGAAAGCAGAAGGTCCACAAAGCGCTTCTGGTCGTCGGGGTGAATCGCGCCGGTCAGGGCGTCCAAGGCCATGCGCCCGTCAAACCCCGACGCGCCGTACACCTGGTGAAACGTTTCCGAAAACACGATCGATTCGTTGTGCGGTTGCCAGTCAAAGATCACCACGCCGCTTTTTTCGAAAATTTCTTCGTACTGCTCCAGGCTCATCCGAAACGCGATCGTTCGCTTGGCGGGGCGCGGCATCATCTCCCTTTGCCGGTGTTCCTTCAGGTGCGCGCAAAACGCCTCCTTGGACGCAAGCTCCGTTCGGTAGCTGCAAAGGTTGCTCTGCAGCAGCAGCAAAAGCCGCGCGCGCTCGGCGTCGGGCAGCTCCGTGGGAAAGCACACCACGGTGCCGGTCCGGCTGAAATAGGGCAGCACCCACTCCGAAAACGCCGGCGGATACACGCCGCGCAGCAGGTCGCGCACAAAGTCGGGCGAAAAGAGGACGCGGTCAAAGAGCAGCCCGTCAAAGCAGACGGACGGAATCACCTTGCAGCCGACATGGTAGATGCCCACGCGAAAGCCCAGCGCGCGCACCTGGCGCACAAGCGCCTGCACCCTTTCGTGGGACATGTTGACGATCATCTCCTGCGGAACGTTGACGCACAGGCGCGTCGGGTCCACGGGGAATTCCAGCAGCATTTCCCGAAGGGTGCGCGCAAGCGCGTCGGTCTGATCCGGAGGCAGCACCGCGTAGATCGAAATGTTGGGCAGCCTCACGCCCCCGGCCTCGATGCCGTGCAGCGTGGCAAAGGCCTGATGCATGACGGCCCGAAAGAGGAGCGCCGCGGACTTGGCCGGCAGCCGGCTCGCCTGCCTGACGACATCCTCCAGGCTCAGCGCCTGCGGCCCGTCGGGCAGCAGGATATAGTCATACCCCCAAATTTCCTCTCCGCGCGAGCCGACCACCGGGATGAACACATCGCGGTACGCGGTGGCGTTTCGCACCTCCATGCCCAGCGCGTGCCTGCACTGCTCGGTGTTTTGGTGAAACGCGCGCATCCCGGGCGTGAAAAAGACCAGGTTGTCCCTGCCCATGCCCTTTTGCCGGGCGGCCCGAAGCGCGAGGCGGACGGCCTCGTCCAGCGCGGGGAAGCTCTGCCCGTCGTCCGGGTACATCGCCGCGCCGATGCAGGCGGTCACCGTCTGGTCCCCGGCGGGCGCGGCCGGGTAGCGGCGGCACAGCCTTCTTTTGAGCGTCTCCAGCAGCCGGGCCGTCTCCCGGTGGTCCGGCTGGTTTGAAAGCAGGGCGCAAAACATATCCCCCTGCGGCCTTGCGATCAGCGAGCCCTTTGGCAGCAGCTTGGCGATCGCATCGGCGGCGTCCGCCAGGACCTGGTCGCCAAAGCGGTGGCCGTTGAGCTCGTTGATCAGCTGCATGTCGTCCACGGCGATCAACAAAAGCGCCGCGGGCCTGTTCCCGCTTTCGCACAGCGCGCGGGCGACCGCCTCGGCCATCTGCGCGCCGTTCAGCAGGCCGGCCGGCGGGCGGCGAAAATCCCCCCGCTGGCCCCCACGGCTTTGCCTTCGTTCGTGAAGCTCCAGCAGCAAACGGATGCGCCGCAAGGCCATGGCCGGCTCGGGCGGCATTTCAAGCGTCTCGCTGCATAGATCCTCCCAAAAAGCGCATTCGCCGGCATGCCGGTCCTTATGCAAAAGCAGCATTACCGGCACGGGGTTTGCCGCGTTTTTCACCCGCAGCCTTTGGACCACGGCGGCGCCGTCACGCTGAAGGGAAGCGTCCAGGAGGACCAGGTCCAGGAAATCGCCGCATTCTTCCACCGTTTGCAGGGCGTGCGCACCCGTGGCCGCCTCCAGCAGCCTGCATCCGGGTTCGCTGGAGAGCAGCGCCGAAATCGCCCTGCGGTCCGCCTCGGAGGCGGAGGCAAGCAACAAGTGGCGGGAAGATGCCATAGCGGTCTCCTTCGATATCTTTCGTGTCCCTGGCGCAACAATCAAGCGATCCTATATTAATGGATAGTATACCACTCATGCGCAGGCGGCGCAATTGAATGGACGCCTCTTTTGCCGCATACGCTGGTTTGGAAAGGGGTGAAACGATGCCCGAAACCTATGCGCGCAGACAGCTGCTGCTTCGGCGCGAGGATAACGCGCCCGCCGGATTCGTCCGCTTTGAGCGCGTGGGAAACCGCGTCACCGTGACATTGCGCGCGCAAGGCGTCGGCCGGGAAGCGCGCGCGCTGCTGATGCACCCGGGCGGCGGCGAGCCGCGCGCGCTTGGCGCGCTCAAAAACGGCGAGGCCCAATACACCCTAAGCCCCGAAGAGGCCGAGGGCTATACGCAGGCGGCCGTCCTGAGCGCAGACAAGCTGCTGCTGCTGGGCGGCGAGGGTGCGGATTTCAAGGCCGCGAGGCGGGAGCTTGCAAAGCCTAAGGCAAGGCCGGCGCCCAAAAGCGCGGCCGCGCCAAGCCCTTTGCAAGGCGAAAGGGACGTTTTTCCGGACGGCCGGAGCGCAAAGCGCGCGGAAAGCCCGCCCGCTGCGCCAAAGGCCGCGGAAGCGGCGCCGCTGGACGGCTGGATCATCACGCCCGACTATGCCCCAGGCGCGCCGGAGAGGATACGCGGCCGGCTGCTGAAGGACGGGGTGGTCGTCGCCAGGTTGGACGGCGTCGCGGGCGTATACGCGCCCGAGCCCCCGCCGGGGCTGACGGGGTATTCGTGGGACGCCGGGTTTTGGGTGCATGTGGAAGCGGCGGAGGGCTGAGCCTGAAGAAGGCCGGGCATCCGGGGCTGCCGCGCCGCCGCGCCCGCGAAACCCCCGCGGCGCTTGAAAAACCGGGGGACAGCCCGGGGCTGGAAAAGCCTCGGCGCGCCTTGCGGCATGTTTCGTTCGCCGCCATTCCCGGCGCGGGCCGCGCCGCCGCTTCCCGGGGATGGGCTGCGGCCCTTGCGAAAAAGAAAAGCATGTGCGGGCCGCCGCCGACTTTTCATCCGATCAAAGGGCCGAGCGCGGGCGTAGCCGCGCTGCGCCCGGCAACGCGCGACGCACAGCCGGCGGAAAAAGACGCTTTAAGGGCATGCTTTGGCTTTTGACAAGGCCCTAAAGCAAGGCGCGAAAACCGCGGGAGAGGGTAGCGCAGGATTCTCACAAAAGGCAGGGAGCCGGGGCGAAGGAGCGGCAGGGGGCGAAAAGGCCGACCGCTCCCTTTGGGGATTTGGGGCGGATTGCTTTAGGAAAGCGGCTGGCAGTTCGGGCAGACGTACACGTTCCCGCCCAGGTACGCCTTTCGCTGGATGGGGCCGCCGCAGGCGGGGCAAGGGTAGGCGTGGGTCTTTCGGCTCATCAGCGTGCGGTAGCCGCCGTCCTTGCCGTGCAGGTCCTTTTCGGTATCGCGGCCGCCCTGTTCGGCCATGCGCATAAGCGTTTGCTTCACCGTCGTAAACAGCGTTTCCAGCTTTGCGGCGGAAAGCGAGCCGATCTGCCGCGCGGGGTGAAGGCCCGACAGGAACAGGATATCCTGCAAAACGCCGTTGCCAAGGCCCGGCACGCGCTGCTCCGTGGCAAGGAACGCCTTGACGCTCATCGTGGGCTTGACGCTTTTCAATAAGCCGTCAAAGTGCGCCGCGTCAAACGCGTCGCCAAGGGGCGAGGGCGCCCTCAGGGCCGCCAGATAGTAGGGGTTGAAATTCTGGCCGTTCAAAAACGCGTACAGGCCCCCGTACATCTGCACGGTGGCAACCAGCGAGGAGCCGTCGTCAAACGTGAGCAAGAGCTGGTGCTTTGCCGGCAGCTTCTGGCCCGGGGCGAACAGGCGCAGGTTTACGCCGTCGCCGAAAAGCAGCGTCGCGCCGTCCGCGTCGATCTCCACCTGCCCGGCCACGGGCCTGGCTTCCCCCAGCCGCCTGCCCGTCAAAAGCGCCGGATACGCCGCCGGATCGCCGAAAAACCAGGCAAACCCATGGGGCGACTGGTTGGCGACGACGCTTTGAATCTCTTTGCCGTGAAGGGCCGAACGGATCTGCCCGCTCATCGCGTGGCTCTCGGGAATTTCCAGCATCGTGACATCCTCTCCTCTTTCGTGTCCTGTGCATGAAACGGGTGAACCCGGCCATCCTATCAGGCGGATGCGCGGGCAAAGGGAGGCGGGAAGAAGGGTCACTTGGGGATGTACAGGATATCGGGCACGTGCCGCTGGCCGCCGTTGGCGGGCCGGTTGATGACGTTGCCGTTCAGATACAGCGTGGTGGAGCCGCCGCCGTCCAGGTTGAAGGCGGTCTGAGCGCCGTAGTCCAAAAACAGCTCCTGCAGGCGGCCCAGGGATACGCCCTGCGAATAGCCGTCCAGCCGCCCGTCGACGACCAGGATCAGGTAATGCAGCGGGCCGAGCTGCCCGATGGCCGTGCGGGGCTCCAGCGCCGCCCCGGTGGAGATGAAGAACTTCTTTGGCAGCGGCACCGCTTCGCCGTTTTCCACCAGCACGGGGCCGAACACCAGCGTTTGCCAGACGCCGTCGGCAAGGAACGCCTGGGCCGCGTCCTTGGGGTCTTCGGGCGGGGTGACATAGGGAATGAAGTCGCCGTTTTTGTCGATCACCAGGAGCTGGCGCGTGCTTTTGTTGGCCCGGAACAGCTCCCCGTTTCGGACGATGATGCCGCCGTTGTTGAACGTGGCAAAGTCCCCGTTGATGGCCAGGGCCGCGTCGTTTCGCTCGGCGATGTCCTGCACGGCTTCCACCGCGCCGTCGAAGCGGTCGCTGGAAAACGCGGAGCGAAGCTGGGCCGGGTCGGTCAGCCAGAGTTCGACGGCGAAATAGACAAGGTTCTTTGCATTGCACTGCGTCACGTGAATCTTGACCGCGTCCGTCTCGTACCGGTAAGTGGGCGTCGGGCCGGGCTCGGGCGTATCCTCCGGCCCCGGCGCGGCGGGCGGGGTGCACGCCGGTTCGGCGGGGGCAGCGGCCGCGGACTGCGCGGGGACAGGGTCCGCGTCGGTGAAGGTGATGCAGGCGCCGTCCGCCTCGCCGGCCAGCGGCGGTTCGGTGGTCTCCTCCGCCTGCGCGGCGTGAAACAGCGTCGGCGCGGGGGCGGACGAAGCCGCGGGCGGATCTATTTGCGCAAAGGGCGCGCCGTCCAAGGGCGCCTCGGCCCGCGCGGGGACGGCCGGCGCGGCGGTGCCTTGCCGGGCCGGAACGGCCGCGCGCGCGCACGCGCCCAGCAGCGCGATCATCACCAAAAGGCTTGCAAGATGGGAGCCGCGGCGGCGGCTTGATTGCTTTTTGGGCATGCGGCATCCTTTCGCGCACAAAGCGTATCGTACCCATATTATACAGCAACGGCCTTAAAATGCAATGCCGACGTATCCGCGGCGGCCGCGCGCGCCGCGATGTTTCGCCATATCCCGCACTTTTCTCTTGCCGCCCCATCCATTTCATGGTATGATCATACATTATTTCCGCCTCGCGAATGCGCACCGCTTTCCCGGGCACATCATACGCTGTAGCGATACGGTCTCCTATTGAAATGGAGTGATCCCATGTCCATCATCGTGACCAAGTTTGGCGGCAGCTCGCTGTGCGACGCGGCGCGGTTTCAAAACGTGGCGTCCATCCTAAACGCCGACCCGGCCCGGCGGTATGTGGTGCCGAGCGCGCCCGGCAAGCGGTACGACGGCGATGAGAAGGTGACCGACCTTCTGTACCAATGCCACCGGCTTTCCTCGGGCGGAAAGGATTTTGCAAAGCCCTTTTCTCAGGTCGAGGAGCGGTATCGCGAGATCGCCGAGGCGCTGTCGCTGTCGGACGCGTACAGGGAGGAGCTTCAGGCCATCCGCGAGAAGCTGCCCAAGGAAACGACCCCCGATTACGCCGCCAGCCGCGGCGAATATTTATGCGGTATCATGTTGGCCGAATACCTGGGCTGGGAGTTTTTGGACGCGGCGGAGGTCATCTGCTTTGACGCGGACGGCAAGCTCGACAGCGAATGCACGCAGACCTTGTGCAAGGCCGCGCTCAAGCACCGCGAGCGCGCGGTGATCCCCGGCTTTTACGGCAGCATGCCCGACGGCCGCATCAAGACGTTTTCCCGCGGCGGGTCGGACGTGACCGGCGCGATCGTCGCGCGGGCCGCGATGGCGTCCCTGTACGAAAACTGGACCGACGTGCCCGGCTTTTTGATGGCCGACCCGCGCATCGTCGACAACCCCAAGCTGATCAACTGCCTGACCTACCGGGAGCTGCGCGAGCTTTCCTACATGGGCGCCTCCGTGCTGCACGAGGACGCCGTCTTCCCGGTCAGAAAGGCGGGCATCCCGGTCAACATCCGCTCCACCGTGCATCCGGAGCATCCGGGCACCCGCATCGTTCCCCAGGCCGACACGATCGATTCCACCATCACCGGCATCGCGGGCCACAAGGGCTTTCAGGTCATCACCGTCGAAAAGGCGATGATGAACGCGGAAATCGGCTTTGGCCGCCGCGTGCTGCAGGCGGTCGAGGAGCAGGGCATCTCGTTTGAGCACATGCCCTCGGGCATCGACACGCTGTGCGTGGTGCTGGACGAAAAGCAGCTGCGGGGCAAGGAAAAGGCGCTCGTCAGCCGCATTTACGAGCTGACAGACCCGGACACCGTGGACGTGAAGGGCGATTTGGCGCTGATCGCGACGGTCGGGCGCGGCATGGTGCGCCAGCGCGGCACTTCCGCCAAGCTGTTCGGCGCGCTGATGCACGCGGGCGTCAACGTCCGCATGATCGACCAGGGCTCCAGCGAGCTGAACATCATCGTCGGCGTGGACGAGGCGGATTTTGAAACCGCCGTGCGCGCGATTTACAACGCGTTCGTCGAGCCGTAAAGCAAGGGAACGCACACGCCGGGAAGGTCCGCGGAACTTTTCGGTTCAGATTGCCGACAAAATCTCTAGGAAAGCTCAAGCGGGTGCGAACCCTCGCAAATCCAATCAGATCCGGCGGGATGTACGGCGGATTTGCGCAGATTCCGGCGCCGATGGCGGAGGAATCCGTGCGTTCCGCTTTGCGCCGCCCGTATGGCGGCGCCCGGAAAGCAAGCAGGCTTCAGGGGTTCCCCCTCCTTGGCGTCGGCAAGCGCATTTTGTCGATGCGCCGGGCCGGAAAGGTTTGCGAATTTTTCCGGTTCAGGGGGGGGTGCCGTATCCTGCGGCAAAACGAAAGAAGGCCCTTATTATGTTTCAAAGCGCCGTGAGCATTGTGGCCGTCATCTTCCTGATGGTCGGACTGGGGTATCTTTTTGAAAAAAAGGGCTGGTTTGGCGCGAACGCCGCCACGGTCCTCTCCCGCGTCGCGCTGCGCATCGGCTTGCCGGGCCTCATTTTTTCCAACATCCTGACCAACTACACCCGCGCGTCCCTTTTGGACAACGCGCTTTCCCTGCTCGTCCCGCTTTCGGTGATCGGCGGGATGTACCTGCTTTCCGGGCCCCTTGTCCGGTGGCTGCGCATCCCAAAGGGGCGCCGGGGCGTGTTTCGCGCGCTGTTCACGTACGGCAATTCCGTCTTTATCGCCATGCCGGTCTGCCGGGCGATTTTCGGCGAAACGGCCGTGCCCAGCGTGCTGTTTTACTACCTGGTCAACACGCTCCACTGGTGGATGATCGGCGCGCCCGACGTGGCGCGCGACGGCGGCGCGGACATGCGCGGCCCCTTCAGGCGCCTGGCGTCCCCCCCGCTGATCACCTGCCTGGTCAGCCTTGCGCTTGTCCTGATCGGCATCAAGCCGCCCGCGCTGATCATGACCTTTGCCGGCTACCTCGCCGCCATGGTCACGCCGCTTTCGATGCTGTTCATCGGCTGTACGCTCTGCACGATGGTGTCCGCCGGCATCCGCTGGGAAAAGGGCTACGGTGCGATCCTTGCGGGGCGGTGCCTGCTGGGGCCGCTGCTCTGCCTGCCGCTGTGCCTGCTCCTCGGGCTGAAGGCTCCCCTGCTGGGCGTGTTTTTCGTGCAGTCCGGCATGCCCTCGCAGACCCAGTGCTGCCTGTGGGCGCAGGAGCACGGCGCGGACGCGGGATACGCCGCCGGGGGCATCGCGCTTTCGACGCTGGTGGGGCTTTTCGCCATCCCGCTCTATGCCTGGGTGCTGGAGCTGCTGTAGCCGGGCGGCCTTCCGTTCTTCGCCCTACATTCTTTCTGGCATGTCCGCCGCAAGGGCCTGTCAAGCGATGGAGGCCCTCCCTCCCTTGGCGCCGGCGCGCTTTTTTTTATGATTTTTTCCCATACGGCCCGCGCTTTTGGGGTGTGCCGCCCCTTTTTCCGCACCGGCCCCATCGGGCCTTTTTGCTTTTGCCGGCTTATGCAGCGGCGCCCCGCATGCTTCGGGGGCGATTTTCCGGTTCCCTAAGGCGAGCGCGCGGCCCGCCGGCGGCACCCGGGGCTTTTGCAAGCCGTCCGTCTATCTCCACATGCCGGCGGTGTTTTCACCTCTTTTGCGCAGCCACATAGGCTGATGTGGGGGAGGTGACGCGCATGCAGATTCTCCGTGTCGAAGGTGGGCATCGGCTTTCGGGGGAGGTACGGGTCGGATGCGCAAAGAACGCCGCACTGCCCATCCTGGCCGCGGCGCTTTTGGCGGATGATCCCGTAACCATCGAGGGCGCGCCTGAAATCGCCGACGTGGAGCACATGCTCGATATCCTGAAAACGCTCGGATGCTACGCCGCCCGAGGAGATACCGGGGTCATGGTGGACGCGTCGGGCCTTCGAGAGGCCGCGCTGCCGGACCAATTGGCCAAGAAGCTTCGTTCGTCCATTTTTTTGATGGGTCCCATGCTGGGGCGGCTGCACCGGGCGATCGTTACATACCCGGGCGGCTGCGACATCGGGCTTCGGCCGATCGACCTGCACCTGAGCGGGCTTCGGGCCCTGGGCGTTCGCATCAGCGAGGAGGGCGGGCTGATCGTCTGCGACGGCAGCCAAATGCACAGCGGATCGATTCATTTTGATTACCCGAGCGTCGGCGCGACCGAGAACGTGATGATGGCCGCCGTGCTGGTGCCCGGGCGGACGGTGATTCATAACGCGGCGCGCGAGCCGGAAATCGTCGACCTTTCGCGGTTCATCAACCAGATGGGCGGCAAGGTATCCGGCGCGGGCTCGCACACGGTGGTCATCGAGGGCGTCAAGCGCCTTCGCGGCATTTCGTACCGGCCCATGCCGGACCGCATCATCGCGGGCACGCTGCTGGCCGCGGGCGCGGTCACCGGCGGGGAGATAGCGGTCATCGGCGCAATGCCGCAGGACATGACGGCCATTCTGGCTAAGCTCAAGGAGATGGGCTGCCGCATCGTGGAGGGGGACGGGCGTGTGGACCTGGCCGCGCCCAGGCGGCTTACGGCCTTTTCCAACCTGCAAACCCAGCCGTATCCGGGCTTTCCGACGGATATGCAGGCGCAGATGCTGGCGCTGGCCGTGACGGCCAAGGGCAGCTCCGTCATCACGGAAAACGTGTTTGAAAACCGCTTCACCCATGTGCCGGATTTCCACCGGATGGGCGCGGACATTCTGGTCAACGGCCGTATGGCGGTCATCCGGGGTGTCAAGCGCCTGCACGGCGCGCGCGTGACCTCGCACGATCTGCGCGGCGGCGCGGCGCTGGTGCTCGCCGGGCTTGCCGCCGAAGGGATCACCGAGGTGGAGCAGGTCGAGCTGATTGACCGGGGGTACGAGCGGCTGGAGAATCAGCTCGCTTTGCTGGGCGCGAGGATCGAGCGCGCCCGGGCCGACGGGTAGAAAAACGGCTCCCCCGGGAGGGGAGCGCGGGTTCGCGTGGCAAGCCGCAAAAGCCCGTTTGTATCGGAGCGTTGGGAGGGGTGCAAACCCCTTCCTTTTCCGTGGGGGCCCGGCGCGCGGCGGACATGCCCCCGCCTGCTCAAGGCGCGAGGGACCTCTTCGTCCCGCGAAGCGCTTTTTCGCTTCATTTGTTTCCCGCGTTGTGGTATCATCAAGAAAGCCCGCGATAAAAAGCCGCGATCGTGCATAGGGGCGCGCATGCTCTTCAAAGCATACGGGACGGAACCGCCCGCGTTTGGGGGGAATTGCGCCATGGGCCTGACGGCCGTCCGCATCGGCGGCGGGCGTTCCTTTTCCGCGGTCCGTTTCCCCCGGGCATCTTGTCCGCGCCGGAAGGCCGTGGTAAAATGATCCGGGCCTGCGGCCCTTTCCCGCGCAAAAGCGCCCGCGCGGCGCAGCCGGGGAAAACGCGGCCCTCGTATCTTCATTTTGCAAACGAAAGCGGCGGGAAGGCATGGCGATTGACAAGGTTCGGGCATACCTGGCGGAAAAAGGCTTGGAGGGCAGGCTGAAGGAATTTGACGTGTCCAGCGCGACGGTGGAGCTGGCGGCCCGGGCGGCGGGCGTGATCCCGGCGCGCATCGCCAAAACGCTGTCGTTCGCGCACGGGCAGGGCGGGATGCTGATCGTCGCCGCGGGGGACGCGAAGATCGACAACGGGAAGTTTAAATCCTTTTTCCTGCGCAAAGCGGTCATGCTGACCGCCGAAGCGGTGGAAGCGCTGACCGGCCACGCGGTGGGCGGGGTCTGTCCGTTCGCGGTAGGCCCCGAGGTGCCCGTATACCTGGACGTGTCGCTGAAGCGGTTTGACACGGTGTTTCCCGCGGGCGGAAACGCCTCAAGCGCCGTGGAGCTGACGCCGGACGAGCTTTTTTGCCTGTCAAACGCCCGGGCCTGGGTCGATGTTTGCAAGCTCTGGCAGGAGGGGGCATGAGCACGCCGTTTGCCTGCCCGATCTGCCTGAAGCCCCTGTCGCGCGAGGGCAACAGCCTTCGCTGCCCCGCCCGGCACACGTTTGACGTGGCCCGCGAGGGGTACGTGAACCTGCTGCTGAAAAAGCCGGGCGGCCTGTACGAGGACAAGGCGCTCTTTGAGGCACGCCGCGCCGCGTACCGGGCGGGATTTTTCACGCCGCTGGCCGAGGCGATTTTGCCCTTCGTGCGCCCGGGCACGGTGGTGGACGCGGGCTGCGGCGAGGGATCGCTGCTTTTCGCGCTTTCGGCGGGGGGCGCATGCCGGGGAATCGGCGTGGACATCGCGCGGCCCGCCGTGCGGCTGGCGGCGCGGTCGTACCCGGGCCTTTTTTGGTGCGTCGGCGACGTGTGCGGCCTGCCGCTGCCGGACGGCGCGGCCGATACGCTGGTGAACGTGCTGACGCCGGCCAACTACGAGGAGTTTGCGCGCGTCGTAAAGCCGCTCGGGCGGCTTGTCAAGGCGGTGCCGGGCCCCGAGCACCTCAAGGAGATCCGCGCGCTGACGGGGAAGGCGCCGGGCGGGCAGTCGGCGGAGGAAACGCTGCCGCTTTTGCAAAAGCGGTTTGCGCTCAAGGCGCGCCGGGACGTCCGCTACACGGTGGCGTGCGACGCGGCCCTGGCAGGCCAGGTGTACGCGATGACGCCGCTGACCGCGCACGAGGCCCGGCGGGCGCTGCCCGCGATGCGCGTCACGGCGGACTTTACGCTGCTGGTAGGGGAAAGGGAACCATAGCGCGAAAAAGCGCAAGGGCCGCCCGCCCGCCCGGGCGGGCCCCGCAGGGGTTGCGATTTGAAAAGGAGGTTTGATCATGGCGCAGGTGGTATGCTTTGGGGAAAT
>CAZUIA010000056.1:0-14406 GCA_964620835.1 uncultured Oscillospiraceae bacterium | reverse complement strand
GAGGGTTTGCGAACCCTCTCGAGCTCTCCCGGGGCTTTGTCAACAGTCTGAGCCCGGCGTCCAATTGACGGCGGGCCCTTATACGGCGTGCCCTTCGCAGGGCGTAGGGACGCTTATCGGTGCAAAGCAAAACATCGCCTATGGCCCAAGCGCCCCGTCCAAATAGGCATGGACGGCAAGCGCCACGCCGGATTCCTCGTTTGTCGCCGTGACATGTTTTGCCACGCGCTTTACCTCCGGCGCGGCGTTGCCCATGGCAATGCCAAGGCCGGCCCAGGCAAGCATCTCCACGTCGTTGTCAAAGTCTCCGAAGGCCATCACTTCCTGCGGGAAAATGCCGAGCGACTTAGCGAGATGGGCAAGCGCGCGCGCCTTGCTCAGCCCGGCCTGCATGATCTCCAGCGTTTCTCTTTTGGAAGTCGTGAGACCAATGCCGGGCAGGGTGGCAAGCTCAGCCCGCACAGCCTTTTCCTGCGCATCGCCCAAGGGAAACTTGACCAGGAACTTCAGCGGGTTTGCCAAAAGCCCGCGTTCCACCGCGTCCGGGGCAATGACCACCTGCACGTTGGAGCGCGCGAAATGGGACTGATACCGAAGCGTCGCGTCCTCTGTTTGAAACCGTTGGTTCGTATATATCCCGTTTGGCACGTACAGCGTCACCGGCGCCTTCGCGCGGTCACAGATTTCCCAGCACGCCCGGGCCGTCTTTTCGGGAAACACGCTGCAAAACGTCTCTCTTCCAAACGGGCTTTCCCACACTTGCGTGCCGTTGAGGCCAATGATACGGCAGCCGGGAAGGCCCATGTCCATGGCGATGCGGCTGCAAACGCCGGGCAGCCTGCCGCTGGCAATGACGATGGCAATCCCGGCGTCGGTGGCCCGCTGGAGGGCCTTTGCGTTTTTCGGCAAAAGGGTGGTGCCCTTGGAAAGCAGCGTGCCGTCCAGGTCCGACGCGATCATTCGAATGGCTGGCTTCACGGCGCGCCCATCTCGTCGTCCACCTGGCTTCGCACCTTCCGAAGGTGCGCCTGCATGGCCGCGACGACGGCCTTTTCATCGCGCCTGCGCAGGGCGTTCGCGATCTGCAGATGCTCCTTTTTGGCCTCGATCTGGCGGTTTTTGTCCTGATAGCTTTTGCGCGCGATTTCATGGATGGTGTCGTAGTACATGTCCAGAAACACCACGAACAGCGCGTTTCGCGAATACTTCGCCAGGCGGTAGTGGAAATAGTAATCGATGCTGCTGGGCGCCGAAGGGCTTTCGTCCATTTTTTCGATGAGGTCAAACAGCGAATCGATTTCCTCGTCCGTGGCCAGCTGCACCACCTTCTGCACGACCTTGCACTCCATCGCCTCGCGGAATTCCAGCAGGTCATTGTACCCCGCCGCGCGCACCTGTGTGGTGATGCTGTTGCCGATGTCGCTGTCGCTGACCTGGCAGACGATGGTGCCTTCCCGGGGAAGGCGGGTGATGTACCCCCTGGCCTGCAGAATATTCAGCGCCTCGCGAAGAACGCCGCGGCTGACCCCCAACTCCTGCGCCATGACGGTCTCCGTCGGCAGCTTATAGCCGATGGGTAGCTCTCCGGCATGGATCATCTGCACCAGCTGCCTGACCACACGGTCGGAGAGCCTCTCATTGGAGATGCGCCGGAACATGGTCATGAAAAGCCCTCCTTTGCCGATCGCGTCATGCATCGTTGAGGGACGCGAGCTGACCGGCGATGTCCAGGATATCAAGCCCCGCCATTGAGGGCAGGCAGGTGCCCGTGGGATAGCGCACCTTCTGCGCCCAGCGCGCCGGGATGCCCGAAAGGCCGAAATGAGCGCCCAGAATGCTGCCGCAGATCGCGCCGATGGTGTCCGCGTCCCGGCCGAAATTGCCGGCCCAGACGACTGCGCTGCGAAAATCCTCGTGGCAAAGCTTCAGCATACCGAACGCCTGCGCGACGGCCTCCGGAACGGACGCCTTGTAGCGCGTGCGGAGCCTGTCATGCAGCGGCATCCACGCGTCCAGGAAACGGCCCTCGGCCGCGTCCACAATCAAAAACGCCTGGTCCATCGCGTACGAAAGCCAGCTGTCCTTGGGCACCGGGTAGCGCGCGGCCTTCAAGATCTCATCAAAGTCCGCGCCCGCCATGGCGGCGGACACGGCGCACGCCACGGCCTGCGCGCCCCACACGCCCTCCCGGCTGTGGCTGATGCACGCGTCGATCTCGGCCACGCGCGCGCACCGTTCAAGGTCGCCGGCAAAGGCGATGCCGATCGGGGCGGCGCGCATGGCCGCGCCGTCGCTGTGGGCATAGCTGTTGTACAGCCCCGTCTCAGGCGGCAAAAGACCGCGCCGCAGGTTTTCGGCGGCCTCCATTTCGCTGGCTCCGCCCCGGTTCAATTCCTGCCCGAGGGACACGACCTCGTCGCGCCAGGCCTGCGTGACGCGTTCGAGCGTCAGCTGCCCGCCGCAGGCGATCAGCGTCTTGGCCGTCAAAAGGCCAAACTCGGTATCGTCCGTGCTCCAGGCCGCCCCTTCGCCAAAATCGGTGGTGATGCCGTAGGCAAGCTGATTGTCGCTCTTTCGGGAAGCATCCCCGAACGAATCCCCAATGGCAAGGCCGCACATGGCGCCCCGGGCGCGGTCCAGCAGCTTGGCCCGATCGCGCACTATCTGTTCTTTCGCCATCATCTTCCAATTTCCTCCACATGCAAATCGCCAAAGCGGGTGCGCCCCGTCTTTTGCAGCGAAAAGCCGACCATGCCGTAGGCAAGCTCCGCGTCCTTGGCTGTGAGCACCTCTTTGCCGTCCACGAACAGGCAAAGGGAATCGCCCTTGGCAACGAAGGTGAGAAGGTACTGCCTATCGACGGACCAGTCAAACGGGGCGGACGCGAGCGTTTCGATCTTCCCGTGCCGGTTTGCCAGGATCGCCGCCTCTCTTTCGCCGTGCAGCCCCGCGTAGTACCCGCGCAGGGTGCCCTGCACACGCGCCGAGAGCAGGTGGCTCTCGCCGTTGAGCGGGCATACCCGGGCTGAAACCCTCACATCCTTTGTGAAGTAGTTGCCCGTCATGGCGTCCGCGCGGTCGATGGCCAGCGCGTACAGCATGCCGTCCTCCACGTTCCAGGACCCGTGGTTGTGCGAAAACGGCAGGACGCAGTTCCACTCCTTGGGCATCCTCGCCATGGGAATCGTGTAGTCTGCCTTCCCGCTGACGGAAAAGGACGTGATGATCAGCCGGCCGGCGTCAAAGGTCTTTCGGGGCGAGTTGCCCTCGATCATCAGGCCGATTTCGCTCAAAAGGCCGCTTTCGGTCTGCGGCAGGGTGAAGGCATACGCCTGTTCGCCCTCCTCGCGCAGCACGTACGCGTCCAGGAGGACCATCTTGCCCGTGACCGCGTCGCGCACATAGGGGTTGACGCAGATGGACTCGCCGTTCAGGCGCTCCCACGCAAAGCGGAACGCGGCCTGCTGGCCCGGATATGCCAGGGGCGAAAAGACGGGCATATACCTCTCGTCGCTGAAGTCCGCGCGGCGGTAGAACGGCTTATGGTAGATGTTCACCTGCTGACCGCGCAGGAGGCTGTCCCACATCACTTCCAGGCCGCCGTCCCTGTGCGAAAGGCGCGTGGCGCAGGGGTCGGAGGTGCAAAGCCCGTGCGTGCTGCCGGGCAGGGCAAAATCAAAGTGGATCTCGCCCGGCTTTAGGTGCGCGCGGACTTCCTCGGGCACCGCCTCGCCGCGCAGCCGGTACGCCCACTGGGCCAGATACCACGCGTAGGTGGGGATGTCCAGGATGTTCAGGTAGCCGGAAGCGCTGGAGAGAACGATCTCATCGTTGATTGGCTTTCTGTAGTGCATGGGGATGCCGTCGATGCCCGCCAGCACGCCGGCGACCGTGCCGACGTTTCCGGCGTTGCAGTCGGTGTCCCAGCCGCTCATCGTGGCGATTTCGACCGTGCGCGCGAAATTCCCCTGCCCGTAGACCAGCGACAGCGCGCAGACGCCCGCGTTCGGGATGATGTGGCAGGCGCCGGGATACCGGTCGTACCCCCACTTTTCCTCCAGCATCATGCGGCAGGCGCGCCAATCGCCCGGGTTTTCCCGGTGAAACGCGAGCACCGCCCGCACGACGGCCGCATACAGGCTTTCCTTTGGGATCTGGGCAAGGCCCCTTTCGATCACGGCCTCGATATCCGGCGCGTCAAACGCGGCGGCGATGCACGCGGCGATGAACGCCGCGCCATGGAGGCCCTCCCCGTCGTGCGAAACGGACGCCGCCGCGCGCGCATACCGCGCCGCGCGCGCCTCGTCCCCGGGCGCGACAAGGCCCCAGGTGTCGATGAAAATCTGCCCGCCGATCTGCTCGGCGACCACCTGGCCGTTTTGACGGATGGAGCCGGATTGGGGGGCGGGCACACCGTGCGTCAGGTTGATGTACGCGGTATGCTCCGTGCTGACCCCCAGGCCCCCCCACCAGAACATGCCGATGCCCTCGCGCGTATAGTTGACGTACGCCTCCGCCACGGAAGCGGGCGTCGGCTCCTGCCCGTTCGTGTCGTCCAGGGCGCGCAGGAACATCACCGGGCCGTTCGCGTCGTCATCCGCGGCAAAGTGCTTGTATGCCTTCACATAATCGGTGATCTCGCCATACGTGCGGGCGATGCGCTCAAAGGTCCAGATGCCTGGCTCAACGGGCGCGCCCAGGCGGATGCCGATGTTCATCCCCAAAAAGCCTGCGTAGATCCGTGTGACCAGCTGATTTTCCATGCTCTTCCTCACTCTTTGTCTCGTGATAGGGTGCGGTGCAAGAACGCTGAAAGCGGGGCGGGAAGCGCCGGCGCGCGGCGCTTCCCAAAGGGGGGCGGGGGTTAGTTCAGCACGGTGGCCAGGTATTCGGCAAGCTGGTCGCCGCCGTAGCCGTAGTAAGTGCTGATGAACTCGTCAAAATCGTCGACCGGGCGCTGGCCCAGGATGATCTCCGTGGCGTACTGGGTGTACAGCTGACGGATGGCGTCGTAGGTGGGCAGGTATTCCGCCGGCAGCACGACGTCGACATCTTCGGTGTAGTATTCCTTGGCCATGTCCATGGACTTCCAGGCCTGCGGGGTCATCAGCGTGTTTTTGTCCACAAAGCTCTCGTCCAGGTTGTTGAACGTCTCCCAGAACTTGGACCACCAATCGCTGAACTGGTCGGTGATGATCGCCTTGCCGTTTTCCACCGTATAGTGGACGCCCTCGATGCCCAGCTTGTCGATGGTGCGGCCCGCCGGGGACGCCATGAAATCCATCACCGCGACGGCGGCTTCCTTTACCTTGGAATCCGCGTTGATCGACCAGCCGCGCGTTTCCTTGGCAACGGAGGTGGAGATGTAGCTCTGCGCTACGCCCTTGGCCGGCGGCAGCACCACAGCCTCCGCCTGCTCGCCCTGGTTGATGACGATCTTTCTGGAATAGCTGTCCACCACGCCGCCCTGGGTGACCGCCACCAGGGCGATATCGCCGGCGTAGAACTTCTGCGCCACATCGGACCATTTCAGCGTCAGGTACTCGGGGTCGATGAGGCCTTCGGCGAACAATTGCGCGTAGAAGGCGAGCTTATCCTTTTCATAGGGGGTCGCAAAGGAGTATACCCATTTGCCCGCCTCGTCCTGCATCAGCGTGGAGGTGACGCCGAAGGCGTGGTTGAAGAAGTGGTCCAGGCGCGTCAGCCCGCCGTCGCCGGATACGGCGTACTTGACGATGCCCTGGTCGACGAGCGCCTTGAACGCCTTGTGGTAGTTTTCAACCGTCGGCTCCTCCTGCAGCGCTTCGAGCATGCCGATTTGCTCCAGGTGATCCTTTCGCATCATCGGGATGTAGATCGTCGCCGGGGAGATCCACAGCAGGTACGGGTAGTTGGTGGTGCGCTCCACATTGTACGGCTCCATGATCTCCTTGAGGTAGGTGGAGTTTTCAATGTAGGGCAGCCAGTTTTCCAGCAGGCCTTCGTTGGCGATCGCCTCGTCGCCGCCCTGGAAGTACAGAAGGTCCACATCCAGCTGGCCGGTGCGGAACGCCAGCGGAACCGCCTCGCCGTAGGTGCCGGCCGGGGATTCCAGGATCACCAGGTCGATATAATCCCCCTGCTCCTTCATTTTTTCCTCGATGAGCTTTTCCATCTGAACGACGGCTTCCTCTTGCAGGGAGACATCCTTGCACAGGTATTTCACCTGCACGGGGCTTTCGGGCGTGCCGATGCCTTGCGCCAAGGCCGGCAGGGCGGTGAAAAGCATCACGGCAGCCAGAATCAGGGTCACCATCTTTTTCATGAATGGGCGCCTCCTTTGTCTATATATCGCAGTCCCCTGCCAGGGGACCGGATTTCGCCGGGTTATTCCTTGAGCCCGCCGCCCAGGATATCCTTGGTGTAGTATTTCAGGACGATCGGGTACAGGAGCAGGATCGGGACGATGGCGATAACGATCGTGGCGTTTTTGAGCGCGTTCATATCGATGTAGTTGAGGTACTGGTGCAGGTATTGGTCGCCGATGAGCGTGACCGTGTCGTTTTCCACCACATACTGCCGCAGGATCACCTGCAGCGTGGTCTTCTTGACGTCGGAAATGTAGATGCTCGCCTTGAAAAACTCGTTCCAGCGGACCACCGCGTAGAACATGGTGATGGTCGCGATGCCCGCCTTGGCCAGCGGGTACACGATGGAAAACAGCGTCCGCACATGGCCCGCCCCGTCGATCCGCGCCGAATCGTAGATCTCGCCCGGCACGGCCTTGAAATACCGCATCATGATGACCAGGTAATACACGCTGACCGAGGTGACCAGGATCACCGACCAGCGGCTGCCGATCAGGCCCGTTTTCAGGATCACCAGGTATTCGGGCACAAGGCCGGGGTCCAGCAGCATCATGACGATCAAAAAGACCATGATCGTCCGCTTGAGCAGCAGCCGCGGGTGGTTGAGGGCGTATGCCCCCATGGTGGTGAGCAGGATATTGATCAGCGTGCCGACCACGGTGATGAGGACGGAGCTGAAAAGCGCCGGCAGGATGACCTTGTTGGACAGAACGATCTGATAGTTGAGCAGCATGAACCCGTCCGGAATGATGCGCAGGCCGCTCATGGTGGGCGACTTTGTATAGTGCGAGAAAGAGCTGGCGATGATGTTCAAAATGGGGACAAGCATCAAAAGCGAGAGCAAGAACATCAAAAGGGTCAGCAGCAGTTGGCCGGGCGAAAACTTTCTGCGCATCTTCAGGGTCCTGTGCATGCAAAACGCCTCCTTTACCAGACACCTTCGCCGGTGATCTTCCTGCTGGCCACATGGGTGGCAAACACAAGGGCCATGCCCACGATGCCTTTGAAAAGCCCGACGGCCGTCGCGAGCGAATACTGCCCGTTTTGCAGGCCGATGCGATAAATGTACGTATCCAGGATGTCAATCGCGCTGTTGACCGCCGGGTTTGTGAAGTTGATCACCTGGTCAAAGCCTGCGCTCAGGAAATACCCGAGGTTCAGAATGAACATGGTGGACATGGGGCCCAGCAGCATCGGCAGGACGATGTAGCGGATGATCTGCGGGCGATTCGCCCCGTCCAGGTCCGCGGATTCATACAGCGACGGGCTGATGCCGATGATGGTGGTAAAGTAGAGGATCGAATCCCAGCCCAGGGACCGCCAGGCTTCGGAAAAGAACAGCACCCACCGGATGGTCCCCTTGCCGGTCATAAAGCTCCTGGGCTGTCCGCCAAACCAGCCGATGATTTCATTGACCGCGCCGCGCGTGGGGGAGAGGAAATTGACCCAGACACCGGCGATGACCACCCAGGAAAGAAAGTGCGGCAGGTAGGAGACGACCTGTACGAACTGCCGCGCCCGGTGCAGGCGCATCTCCGAAAGGGCGATGGCGAACAGCACAAACAGCGGAAACATCAACACATACTTCATGAAGCTGATGATCAGCGTATTGCGCAGAATGTTGCCAAACAGCGGCGTCATAAAAATCTGCCGAAAATACTTAAGCCCCACATACACCCACGGGCCGCGGGCCTTGAAATCGAAGAAGGCAAGCCGCATGTTCAGAATCGGCCACACGCGAAAGATCAAAAAGAACAAAAGCGTGGGCAGCAGCATGCAGTAGATGACAAAGTCCATCCGAAACAGGCGCAGGTTTCGCCGAAGCCGCGTGCCGAAGGAACGGTGCGACAGGTCCCTGGAGGGAAAGGGTTGCATGAACATACCTCCTTGCTGGCAGCGTGTCAGGGGATGAGCAGGTTCAGAAGCGGCGCGTGCTGCTGCGCCCCGTACACATCCCGGTCGTGCACCGTGCCCGAGGGGCAGGAACGAAGCATCGTGATCTTGATGCCCAGCGCCGCGTCAAAGTGCTGAAGGACGACGACATGGGCCTTTGGAATGTTGTACAGCCGGGCGATGTTTTCCGGGGTGAGCACGCCGGATTCCTTCACCCGGCGGTAGGGTGCCTCGTCTGAAAAGAGAATGTCCAGCGTCAGCTCAAAAGGGCCGCTGTTTTTGCTGCGCAACACCTTTGCCAGCTCGGAAAGCGTGTTCATGGGC
This sequence comes from uncultured Oscillospiraceae bacterium, assembly GCA_964620835.1. Taxonomy (GTDB): domain Bacteria; phylum Bacillota; class Clostridia; order Christensenellales; family Aristaeellaceae; genus Avichristensenella. Next base: position 5,842 of record CAZUIA010000056.1, on the reverse strand, counting down.
CCACCTCCAACATTTCGATGGGGAAAAACCGCGTGGGATCGTCCACATCCATCAGGTGGTAGACGGAAAACGCGTAGACGGCGCCGAAGGACACGTCGCTGGGGGCAAAGGGAAAGGCCAGGTTGCCGGCGGTCGACTTGCGCCCGGGATAGCCGAAGTGCAGGTAGGTGGAGCGCGCCGAAGCGCAGACCGCGTCGGCCAGCGCCTGTGTCGGCGCGATCACCTCGATGACCAGGCCCACCTCATGCCCCCGAACCGGCGTGGGCTCCAGCGGCCCCATCACCGCGTCGATACCGTAGTGGTAGAAGTTGATCTCCACATCGTCCATGGGCGTTTCCTGATAGTATTCGCGAACGCTCTTTTCCACGTGCCGCTCCACCGTTTCCAGCTGCGCGATCAAAAGCGGATCGCGGACGCCGGCCAGCACAAAGGCGCGGTACCCGCAGGGCCTGGCGCCCTCCAGCTTGATGGCGTACGGCACCTTGCGGATGCGGCTTCCCTCCACGCGCACGCGCCCCTCGCCCTTGTCGATGAAGCGGCAGCCCGAAACATCCAGCAGGATGCCCGGGCCCTGCATCAGCGTCGGGTGCGCCTTTTCATAGAACGAATGCGCCGCGACGGAAACCGGCGTGCAAGCGCGCGCGGCGTCGGCGGGCCATACCTCAAACCCCGTTTCGTCCAGCATGCCCAGCATGCAGTCCTTCGCCGTTCCCGGCTCGGCGCACAGAGCGCCGCATTCAAGAATCTTGCCCATATGCTCGGCAAGCGCGTCGTCGTGCCCGCGGGCCATGGCGAAGGCGGCAAAGGGAGCGGGGTCGTACGCGCGGCCGCAAAGCACGATGTCCGGCGACTGCGCAAGGGCCTTGAGAATGGGTTCAACGCCCATCTGCGCGACGACGCCGTTGGTTTTCAAAAGCGTTTCCGGCGTCAGGTCCGGCACATTCTCGCTCATTTTGTGGATACGCCCGGACGCCAGCGCGTCAAGAATGGCTTCGTTTTCGATATCCGACCAGATGATGGCGATGCGGCAGGTCCAGCCCATTTCTTTGGCAATTTCGCGGAGGATGTCCAGCGTCCATTCCGTGTGTACGCGCGCGCCAGAGCCGCCGGCCGAACCGATCAGCAGGGGAATTCGGTGCTCCCTGGCCCCGCGCATCAGGTGGGAAAGGTCTTTTTTGGCCGCCGTACGGCTGACGATGGCGACGCCCGCACCCAGCTTGTGCGGTCCCGCGTCCGTGCTTCCCCCGTCGACAATGATCGCGTCAGGCCGCTGGTCAAGCGCTTTTTCAAAAGAGGAAAGCGGGAACCCATAGCCAAGCATGCCGCACGGGGCGAGAATGGTGGTACGCATACTGCGCCTCCCATATAAAAAAGATAAACAAAACGGATGGAACTGGTTTATTCATACCATATCACACGGGTGTTCCTTTGTCAATTATCTAATTGTCAGACAATTCGATTTTTGAATAAAAAGATGGGATGCCCGGAATTGGAAAAACTTAGTAACGAAGAATGGGGTGCCCGTTTGGGGCAAACGGATGAACGGCCGGATGGGGGAGAGGCAGAGCGAAGGGACTTGTTCGGGCATGGAAAGGTGCGCTGCCGAGGGGAAGGGAAAACGGAGCCCATGCGTTCATCCCAAGAACCTGCAACCGGCCGTTCAGGCTGTCACGGCTCGGATGGCATGGGCGGATATGCAGCGATAAACGCGCCGAAGCCGGACTCGCGGGCATCCGCTTGATACGGCGCCTCACGCGCGGCTCGCTTGATTTCCTGTTTTCGCTTTATGCGTTTGACGGCTTTAGGGGTGCCCCTGTAAAATGGTGGTCACGATATTGCTTTTGTACAGCGCGTCGCCAAGCTGCGAAGCCCTCACCAAATCCCCAAACTCGGGAAACGGCATCACGGTCATCAGAATCGGCACCAGGGCAAAGAGCACATACACCACAAAGACGCCGCGCGCGATGCCAAAAATCCCGCCCAGCAACGCGTCCAGGTGCTTGAGCGCCGGGAATTTGAACACATACCCGATCAGGCCGACCAGGAGCGTCAGCGCCAAATAGGAAACGAGAAAGACGACGATGTAGGACAGGATGGACACGAACGAGGTGACGATCGTGTTGTTGACGTATTGCGAGACGTTCGTGCTGCCGATGGAGGTGAACACCTGCTGGGCGAGGTTTCCGGACAGAAGCGAATCAAACGGCACGGGCAGGTTGGCGCGGGAGACGATGTCCGCGATGGTGCTGGTATCAAGCCCCGCGACGGCGCGCATCGACAGGTCCAGGTCGCCCAGGCGCGACGAGGCGTCCGTGTAGTGGATCAGGGTATTGACAATGGTCTCATTTTTGTAGATCGCCTCCGAGATCACCGGGCCGAGCGCGTAGGCCGCAAACATGGCCACAAAGACGCTCACCAGCCCCAGGACGGATGTGATGAACCCGCGGTACAGCCCGAAAAGCAGGCTCACGCCCACAATCCCCAAGATGACATAATCGACAACGTTCAACTGCGGAGCCCCCTTTGCTTTTCTTCATTAGAACGTAGGGGAGACGGGTTTCAATCCCGTTAGGTCGGCAGCTTCATGATAAACACGTGGTCCCCGGCCGCCATCACCGCGCAGTCGCCATCCAGCATGCAGATCAGGTCGGTGATGGTGTAGGTCAGGTAGGTGGCCTTGAACGCCTTTTGCCCGTACGGCGCATAGAACACCACGTTGGGACCAAACCCGTACACGCCCTTTTCGCCCAGCCCGCCCGCAAAGCACGGGGAAAGCAGGCGCAGCGTGGCGATGCTTTCGTTCGCCGCCAGGCGCAGCTCGGAGAAGGTTTCGGAGCCGGTGGTGCCGGGCATGGGCTCAAACAGCGCGTAGGTCTGCTTGCCTGCCGCGCGCACGCCGCGCAGAGACCAGCCGTACACGAGCAGCGGGGAAATGTCGGTCTGCTCCACACACTTATAATTGTAGGCTTGAACCTTGGCCGTGTCAACGACCATCAGCAGATTGTTGTACGGGTACACGCTGTATACGAGCACGTCGGAAAGCTCCCGGCCGCCCATGATGATCTTGCCGGGCTCAAAGGTTTTCAGGTTGGAAACGGGCACGCCGCCGTCCATGTCAAGGCTCAGCACCCACAGAAGCTGCCCCTTGGAAAAAAAGCCGACGTCCAGCACGTACAGGCCCTCGACCGGGATGTGCTCCAGCAGCGCGCCCGTCAGGCTCATCACGCTGACGGTGCTTTGCGTCCTGTCGCCGGTGCACACGGCCACATAGGCTTCTCCCACCCGCCCAAAGCGGATCGGCTGGCTCATCCGGTCGTTGTAGGTGGGGTTGCCGTTTTTGTCGATCACATGGAGCTGGTTGCCGGACCAGGCGACCACCATCGTGGAGGTGCAGGTATAGTCGGCGTCCGGGCCGAGCGCGAACGTCCACTTGGTCGAACCGCCCGCATTGATGCAGCTGAGCATCGTGCCGTCGTATACCAGCACGCTGTCGCCGAAGGGCTGGATGTTGTCGGTGGGGCGGGCGTTTAAGGCGACCGGCTTGCCGGAGTTTCGAAACAGGCTGGAAAGCCCCCACACCGCCGCGACCACAACGGCCAGCACCAGCGCGCCGATGATCAGAAGCTGCAGGATGGCCCGCGCCTTGCTGCCCTTCCGGCCGCCGGGCGTGCGGGCCGCCGGCACGCCGCTTACAACATATTTGGATTTTTGCACGGGCGTTCTTTTTTTTTGCATGAATTATTTGCTCATCACCGCGCGGCGCAGGTCCTCCAGCAGGCTGGAAAGCGCACTGTCGGTGCGCGCGTCTCCCGAAATTTTTTCGCACGCATGGATAACGGTCGTGTGGTCGCGGTTAAAGGCCGAGCCGATCTGCGTGAGCGACATCTCCGTCAGCTCCCGCGTCAGGTACATGGCGATCTGCCGGGGAACGGCGATGTCGCGGTTGCGCCGCTTGGCCTTGAGCTCAAAGAGCGGCACGCTGTAATAATCCGCCACCGCCTGCTGGATCAGCTCGCAGGTGATGCGCTTGGAATCCTTGACGGCCAGGATGTCCTTGAGCGCCTCCTCGGCCAGCTCGCACGTGACGGGCCGCCCGGTCAAGGTGGCGTAGGCCACCACGCGCGTCAGCGAGCCCTCCAGCTCGCGGATGTTGGTATCGATCCGCCCGGCGATCAGCGTCAGCACGTCGTCGTCCACGGGCATCTGGTCGCCCGCGGCTTTTTTGCGCAAAATGGCGATGCGCGTTTCGATGTCGGGCTTTTGAATGTCAGCCACCAGGCCCCACTCAAAGCGGGAGACGAGCCTGTCCTCCAGGCGGGCGATCTCCTTGGGCGGCTTGTCGCTGGAGATGACGATCTGCTTGCCGGCCGTGTGCAGCGTGTTGAAGGTATGAAAAAACTCCTCTTGGGTCGAGTCGCGCCCGGCGATGAACTGGATATCGTCCACCATCAGCACATCCACGCTGCGAAAGCGGTTTCGAAACTCCGCGTTTTTGTTCTTTTGAATGGCAAAGATCAGCTCGTTGGTAAAGTTCTCGCTGCTGATGTACAGGAGGTTGGTCTTTGGGAACTGCTCGCGGATATGGTGGCCGATGGCGTGCATCAGATGCGTTTTGCCAAGGCCAACGTCGCCGTAGATGAACAGCGGGTTGTACGCCTCGGCCGGCGCTTCCGCCACGGCGAGCGAGGCGGCATGGGCAAAACGGTTGGCGTTGCCGACGACGAACGTGCCGAACGTGTATTTGGGATTGAGCGAATAGGGGGCGGCGGGCGGCTCCGCGCCCTCCGCGCTTTTCGAAATCAGCGCCTGGGATTCCTGGGCGCTCAAAATTTCGACGCGAAGCGACCGGCCGGCCGCCTGCGTGACCGCGTTGGTGATCAGCATCGCGTAGCGGCTGACGATCGTTTTTTTGATGAATTCCGTCACCGCTTCCACGTACAAAACGTCCTCCTTCAGCAGCGTCGGCTTCAGCGAGGAGTCGATCCACGTGTTATAGGACACTTCGTTCATGTCTTCGCGCAACAATCCGCAGGCTTTTTCCCAAATGGCGGTTACGTTCATTCCTGAACCTCCTTGCCTGCGCGCGCCAGTGAGCATGGCGATGCAGTTTATCCACAACGTTATCAACAGGCATGAGCCCGCGTCAAAATTGGACAGCAGCTTTATGATAACAAATAGAGTGCCGAATTTCAAGGGTTTGCGCAGGTTTTTCGCGCGCACAGCCAAGAGGGGAACGCTTGTGCGAAGGCCGCGAAATGTGGGGGATCGGGTAAAAGTTATCCACAACCTGTTGCGAAACGGAACGGGAAACCGCCCCGCGAATCCCGTCGAACCCCGCGCGGCGAAAAAGGAAAGGGACGATTGGATGCGTTTTTTGCGCGCGGCGGGGCGATGTGCGAAAGGCGGCCGAGCCTTTGCCGGATATGTGAGAAATTGCGGAAGAAATATTGCAAAAAATATTTACAAATATGGTCAAATGTGCTATAGTAAAGCCAAGGAAGAAAGGTGTTTGGCGAGCCTACCGCAGCATCATTTTCACAGCCCCAAAGAAGGCAATTCCAATCATATCTAAGGAAGTTCGAAAGAGCGGTCGCCAGACGCCGATCCGGGGGAGGGGAGCCGAGGCTGCCCCTCCTTTTTTGTGATCGGAGCTTTTGAGCGGGGCGATAGGCTGCGCGGGCCGCCTTTTTCCACGGCTTGACAAGTCGGCGGTTTAATGCGATACTATACACCGCGCTGTTTGGCGCGACGTACCTGCGCCTGTAGCTCAGGGGATAGAGCACCCGCCTCCTAAGCGGGTGGTCGGACGTTCGAATCGTCTCAGGCGCGCCAGCAAAAACCC
>CAZUIA010000055.1:0-14422 GCA_964620835.1 uncultured Oscillospiraceae bacterium | reverse complement strand
GCAAGACGTTGACAGGTTCAGCGTCTTTTCTTATGCAAACATAAGCACAAAAAGCTGCCGCGCGGGTTGTTCTGAAAGGCACGGGGCTGTCGCACCAAAGCGTGCGACAGCCCCGTGCCTTGCTTTTATTCCGGCGTTGCCGATCCGCCGGCGCGAAAAGCCGGCACCACAGCATCAAACAATCCGTCCAAGCCGTTCTTCCTTCGTAAAACCCGCCCCCGTTATGCGCAGCCGCCCAGCGCCCACCTGTAAATGCCCTGCGCCACGCCGCCGTCCGTGTTTGGGCCCGTGACGTACGCGGCGGAGCGCCGGATGTTTTCGCCCGCGTTTCCCATCGCCACGCCGTGCCCCGCCCACAAAAGCATCGGCAGGTCGTTGTCGCAGTCGCCGAAGGTCATCACCTCCAAGCGGTCCACCGCAAGGCGCCTTGCCAGCGACCGCACCGCCGCGCCCTTGTTGACCCCAGCAGGCATCAACTCAAAGTTGTTGTGCCACGAGCTGGTCACTTCCACGCCGTCCATTTCAAGGCATGCCCGCTTGGCCGTCTCAAACGCCTCCCGCTGGCCTGCCCCTTCCCCAAGCATGCAAAACAGCTTCATCGGCAGGGTCTGCGCCGCATGCAGCATAGCGTCCGCGCCGGACAAAAACGTCATGCGCGAACCGTTGCGAAACCCTTCCTCATGCTCCTCAAGCGTCTCCTCGCTGGACCAGACAATGGCGTCCAGCGTATACAGGCAATGATCCAGCCCAAGCGACGAAAACAACCCAATGGCGTCCATCGCCGTCTTCCTTTGCAGAAAATGGCTCTCCACCGTGCTTCCAAAGGGTCTGTCCAAAACATGGCAGCCATTGGCGGCAAGAATCGGCGTATCGGCCAACCCGCTCTTTAGCAGCACGCGGCTGCAGGAATCGGCGCTGCGCCCGCTGGCAACGGCAAACCGAATGCCGCGCCTCTCAGCCTCCCGAAGCGCCGCCACATTGTCCGGATGAATCGTGTTATGGTCCATTAAAAGGGTGCCGTCCAGGTCTGAAACAATCAATCGTATCATGCGTGCTTCCTTTGTCTGTGTGCTTGTGTACTGTCTTTGTGTCGTTACCCCCGCCGCCCGCCGCTTAAAACGGCTCGCGGACCGAAAAAGTCCGCCCGTCCCACAGCGTGAGCCTTGTGGCCCACAGCCTTTGCTCGCGGGCGCCGTGAACGCGGTTGAAGGCCCGGTCGCCGTATTTATCGTCGCCCAGAATCGGATGGCCGATGTACGCCAAATGCGCGCGGATCTGATGCGTCCGGCCGGTGATCAGATCAACCTCCAGCCGCGACACCCCCTCGCCTTCCTCGATCACGCGGTAGCGCGTCTCAATCGGCAGCGCGCCGGGCGCCGGGCGGTCGAGCACCGCGACGCGCGCGGCCTTTTCATCCTTTCGCAAATAGCCGCAAAGCGCGGCCTCGCGCGGGCTTGGGCAGCCGCGCACCAGCGCGCGGTAGGTCTTTTTCAGCTCGCGCGCCTTGAACGCCCGCTCCGCCGCAAAAAGCGCCTCCTCGCCCTTGGCCAGCAGCGTCAGCCCGCCGGTCATCACGTCCAGCCGGTGGCACGCGAAAACGGGCGCCCCGGTATGGCGCGCGCACAGCCCCTCCAGCGAGGCTGCGCCGCCCGTCACCGGCACGCCCTTCGGCTTGTTGACCACCAGGTATGCTTCGTCCTCAAAAACGATGTCGAGCGCTTCTTTCAAAAACGCGGGCACAAACGCGATGAGCGTATCCCCCGGCTTCACCTGCGCGTCCGCGCCGATGCGCGCGCCGTTTTGTTTCACATCCCGCTTGGCAAGCGCCTCCCTCAGCAGCCGTGCGGGCACCTCGGGGAACAGCTTCTCCAGCGCCTTGAGCGCCCGAAGGGGCGGAAAATCCAAAGGGACGCGCGCTTGAAGCCGGATCAATGCAAAAGCCCCACCGTTCCGGTCGCCGCGTGGCTGGGCGGCGCGGGCGCGGCCCACGGCGAAACCCAGCGCGGCGTTTGAAAGCTCATCTCTACCAGCGCGTTTTCCATGTGCGCGGTGGGCAGCACGCAGAGCATGCCGGCCATCACATCGCGAAGCACGTCCAGCGTCGCGCCCTGCTTGGCCAAAAGCCTTAGGTCGCTCACCGCGTCTTCGGGCTCGTATTCGGGCCGAAGGCCGCCGGACAGCGCAAGCCGCATCTTCGTGTCCGTCTCATCCTCCTCCGGCAGCAGCCCGTTCATGGACCCAGCCAGCTGCCACGGCGTGACGGACGGCATCTGAAACGCGCCCTGCGCCGCGAGCGTGCCGATCAGCGATTCGGGCGAGGCGAGGGCCGTGTGCAAAAGCAGCGTGCACCCGCCGATCTCGCAGCAGTCAAACGACGCCTCCAGGTAGTTTTTCGCAACGCGCGACGTTTCGGGCGTCTCCTCCCGCCTGAGCACCTCTTCGATGAACCGGCGGCGCGGCAGCCTGTCGTCCAAAAAGCCGGATAGGTACAGCAGTCCGTGCATCATGCCGTCGTAGATGAACACGCGGCTTCGGCGCTCAAGGTGCTCCTGGCGCATCAAAAGGTCCGGCAGGGCCTTCATCAGCACGCCGTCCAGGCACGCGCAGGGGCGGTCATCATATACGCCCACGTCGCACCACAGGCGCATGCGCAGCGTGTACGCGGCCTCAAACTCGGGAACGGTTTCCAAAAAAACGCGCCCGTCCCCGATCAGCATGCGCTCCACGAGCGTGTGCTCCACGGGGGACAGGCAGTCCAGGTCGTCGGAGAGCGAGGCCATGACGGCCTTTCGCGCCGCGCGGCGCAGCAACAGGTCGCTGGGCGCGTGCGGGACGGATACCCACTTTTCGTCGATCAGGTCGCCCAGCAGGTCGATCGGCCAGGTGTCGATCACGCCCGCGCACGGCGCCTCGCTGCCGAGCCCTTCAAGGCACGCTTCCCAGCGCGCCGCCTGCATGCGGCTGTCGGTCCGGTCCGGCCAGCTCTCGAACTGAAAGTCAATATAGCGCTTCATACAGCCTCTTCATGTGTTGTAAATGGGGGCGAAATGAGCCGTACCCGCCCCGTATACACACCATTATACCGTGGCGGACCGCGCTGTCAAGGCGAATGACAGGCTTTGGCAGCTCGCTCAATCTTTCCCTTTTTCGAACTTTTCCTCATACGCCAGGATGCAGCGGCCCACCAACCGCTCGGCCTCGTTGGACGAGCCGAACGACCGGACGACCGTCACCTTGCGCTCGAGCATCTTGTACACCTCAAAGAAATGCTGCATTTCATCGATGGTGTGCATCGGCAATTCGTCGATGTCGCGGTACTCCTCCATCGACGGGTCATACACGGGCACGGCGATGATCTTCTCGTCGCGCGAGGCGTCGTCCACCATGCGCATCACGCCGATGGGGCGGCACGTGACCAGCGTGAGCGGCAAAATCGCCTCCTGGCAGAGCACCAGCACATCGAGCGGATCGTCGTCCTCAGCGTAGGTGCGGGGAATGAAGCCGTAGTTGGCCGGGTAGTGCGTGGACGTGTAGAGCACGCGGTCCAGGCGCAAAAGGCCCGTCTCTTTGTCCAGCTCGTACTTGTTCTTGCCGCCCTTGGAAATCTCGATGACGGCGTCAAAGACATGCGGCAAAATCCGCTCGGGGGAGATATCGTGCCAGATGTTCATAGCGATCTCATTTCCTCCATCCGCCTATCTAAGGACGAAAGCATTTGCCGGCTGCTTTCGAGCTTTTCTTTCGTGGCTTCCACCAGCTTCGCGGGCGCCTTGGCAAGGTAGCCGGGGTTCGTAAGCATGCCCTTCGCGCGGCCGATCTCCGCCAGCACAGCCGCCTTTTCCTTTTCAAGCCGGGCGATTTCTTTCGAGGCGTCCACCAGATCCCCCAGCGGGATGAGGATCTCCGCCGCCGGGCACACGGCGGATACGGTCTTGCCGGGCGCGTCCCCGGCGGATTTCAGGATCTCCACGCCCGCCGCGCCGCACATGCGCATAAAGGCGCTCTCGCAATCCGCAAGCGCCTGCGCCCACTGGGGCGAAGACGGCAGCATCAGCAGCCGCACGCGGCGGGAGGGCTCCACCTTCATCTCCGCGCGCACGCCGCGCACCGTCCGGATGGCCTCCATCACACCCTCGCACTGCGCCGCGTCGGCGGAAAAGTCAAGCGCCGGGTCAGCCGCCGGCCAGTCGGCCAGCATGATCGTGCCCTCGGTGCCCGGCAGGGACTGCCAAATGGATTCGGTCAAAAACGGCATCATCGGGTGCAACAGGCGAATCAGCCCCTTGAGGCAATGGAGCAGCACCGCCTGCGCGGTTTTCTTCTGCGCCTCCTCGCCGTCCATCAGGCGGGGTTTGGCCCACTCGATGTACCAGTCGCAAAACTCGCTCCACGCAAAGTCATAGGTCCTCTGCGCGGCAAGCCCCAGATCGCACTCGTCAAGGTGCTGGGTGATGTCCCGGATCGCCCCGTTCAGCCGCGTCAGAATCCACCGGTCGGAAAGCTCCAGCGCCTTGCCCGAAAGCTCCTCCGCCTGTTCGCCAAGGTTCATGAGCGCAAAGCGCGAGGCGTTGTAGACCTTGTTGGCGAAGTTGCGGGCGGCCTCCACCTTGTCGGTGGAAAAGTTCATGTCATTGCCCGGCGCCACGCCGAACAGGAGCGCAAAGCGCAGCGCGTCCGCGCCGTACTCGTCGATCACCTCCTGCGGATCCACGCCGTTGCCGAGGGATTTGGACATCTTGCGGCCCTTTTCGTCACGCACCAGGCCGTGCATGAGCACCGTGTGAAACGGTGTTTCGCCCATCTGCTCGATCCCGGAAAAGATCATGCGCGCCACCCAGAAGAAGATGATGTCATATCCCGTGACCATCACGCTGGTGGGATAGAAGTATTGTAGGTCCTCGGTCTGCTCCGGCCAGCCGAGCGTGGAAAACGGCCAGAGCGCGGAGGAAAACCAGGTGTCCAGCACGTCCTCGTCCTGGCGCATGGCGTGGCCGCACGCGGGGCATTGGTCCGGCGCCTGCCTGGAAACCGCCATCTCGCCGCACGCGTCGCAGTAATACGCCGGGATGCGGTGCCCCCACCAGAGCTGGCGGGAAATGCACCAGTCGCGGATGTTTTCCATCCAATTAAAATACGTCTTTTCAAACCGCTGCGGGATGAACCGGGTTTTGCCGCTTCGCACCGCGTCGATCGCCGGCTCGGCCAGCGGCTTCATCTTCACGAACCACTGGCGCGACACCAGCGGCTCCACGGTCTTGTGGCAGCGGTAGCAGGTGCCTACGTTGTGCGCGTACGGCTCCACCTTCACCAGCAGCCCCCGCCTTTCAAGCGCTTCCACCACAAGCTTTCGGCATGCAAGCGCCGCAAGGCCCGCGAAGGGGCCGGCGGCCTCGTTCATGCTGCCGTCGTCGTTCATCACGCGCAGGATTTCAAGGCCATGGCGCCTGGCCACCTCAAAGTCGTTCGGGTCGTGCGCGGGCGTCATCTTCACCGCGCCGGTGCCGAACTCCCGGTCCACGTATTCGTCAAACACCACGGGGATCGGCCGGTCAAGGATCGGCAGGATCACGTTTTTGCCGCGAAGGCGCGCGTAGCGCTCGTCCTCGGGGTGCACGGCCACGCCGGTGTCGCCGAGCATGGTCTCCGGCCGCGTGGTGGCAACGACCACGCCCTCTGACCCGTCCTCGCCGGGGTAGCGGATGTGCCAGAGCTTTGACTGCTGCTCCTCGTACTCCACCTCCGCGTCCGACAGCGCGGTCAGGCAGTCCGGGCACCAGTTGATGATGCGGTCGCCCCGGTAGATAAGGCCCTTTTCGTACAGCCGCACGAACACCTCGGCCACCGCGCGGGACAGCCCCTCGTCCATCGTGAAGCGCTCGCGGCTCCAGTCGCAGCTGGCGCCCAGCCGCCGAAACTGGCGCGCGATGCGGCCGCCGTACTCGGCCTTCCAGGCCCAGGCGCGCGCAAGAAATTCTTCGCGCCCCAAATCCTGCTTGGTCAGGCCCTCCTTGGCCATCGCCTCGATGATCTTGACCTCTGTGGCGATGGAGGCGTGGTCCGTGCCCGGCAGCCAGAGCGTCGGGTCGCCCTTCATGCGGTGAAAGCGCGTGAGCGTGTCCTGGATGGTGCCGTCCATCGCGTGCCCCATGTGAAGCTGCCCCGTGATGTTGGGCGGCGGCATCACGATGGTGAACGGCTTTTTGCCGGGGACGCGCGGCGCGATGAAGTAGCCGCTTTGCTCCCACAAAGCGTACATGTCGCCTTCCAGCTGCTTTGGCTGATAGGTCTTTGGCATTTCCCGCTTCATTTAAAATTCCTCCTTGTGCCACGCAAAAAGCCGCACGCGCCCAAAGGACGGATACGGCTCCGTGGTACCACCTTTTTTCCCGGCAAACACCGGCTTTCAGCGCGATAACGCGCGCACGCGCGCGGGCTCACTTGCTTCACCCACGGCCCTCCGAAGCGACCTTCCGCGCTTTCCTTCCCAGGCGGCCTTGCAGCCGGTGAGCCGCCCTCTCTTCGGGGGATGAACGCGTACTCCTCTTCTTCCACGGGCATTTTTAGATTTTTAAGTATAGCCGATTCGAAAATGATTGTCAAGCAAAAAACGCACGCCCCATTTTGCCAAAAACGCCGTTTCCAGCGAAGGCAATTGCTGGACACAGGCGGATTTGGCGCGCTTTTCAAACGGGATTTGCCAGGGAAGCCGACCTTTACCAGCGTATTTTTCCCCCGGCGCGGCAAAATAGCGTTGACAACGGAGCGAGGAGGTGAAAAACAATGGCTAAGAGCAATTCTTCGAACCGCACCAACGTGCCCGAGGCCCGTGCCGCGCTGGACAACATGAAGTTTGAAATCGCGCGGGAGCTGGGAATCAACCTCAAGCAGGGCTACAACGGCGATCTCACATCCCGTGAGAATGGCTATGTCGGCGGATACATGGTGAAACGCCTGATCGAGCAGGCCGAGCGCCAGATGGCCGGCAAGTAATCCCTGCCCTCATCCGTGAAGAAAGGAGGACATTGCAATGTTCACGCCTAACACGCAAAACGCCGCTGGCAACCAGGGTCAGCAGCAACAGGGCCAGAGCAGCTCCAACACCAACACGCATGTCGTGCCGGAAGCGAAGAATGCGCTCAACAACATGAAGCATGAAATCGCCAATGAGCTGGGCATCAACCTCAAGCAGGGCTACAACGGCGATCTGACCTCGCGGCAGGCCGGCTACATCGGCGGCTACATGGTCAAGCGCATGATTGAGCAGCAGGAGCAGAGCATGAGCAAGGGCGGCTCGTACTAAGACGTACGCGGCGCCTCTCACAGTGGGTGAACAATCCTGATAGGATCGCATGGGCATACGGGAAGCCTTCGGGCGACGCGCATGCCCATGCGTTTTTGGTTAGGATGCGCCGTTTCTGCTGATGGCATACTGCCGGTTTCTTGCCAAGGAAAAGCGCTTTTCACGGGCTGAACCACTCGCGCAGAGGTATATGCATCAGCCATGGGAGAACCTGTAGATACGTGATCTCCAGCACGGGCTTTGGAAGCGGCGGATCATGGTTATAAAACTCGCGCGGATCGCTTTTTACACAGACCGGCATTCTCCCCATCTTTCCGGGTATATACATTCCGTCTTTTTGCAAAGCGGAAATAGGCGAGCCGGCGACCAGCGCGGTGACGTCATATAGAGCGTTCTCGCTGTCCACCATGTTCATGCAGGAGACGCGCGCCACTTTGTCAGGATGGATGCCCCATTCGCGGAGCAGTTCCAGGTCCACATTTTTGATTGCTTCAGTAGCGACCAGGTAGTTTTCATCCGCAGTCGTCAGAGGAGTCAGCCTCGCTCTTTGCGCGTAAAAGCGCCTGGTCTTTTCTGTGTCAATCTCCACGAGGATGCCTTCCAAATCGCAGCGCATCGCGCACCTCCCTGCCAAAAGATCCCTCTGTCACGCGGCCGGAAAAAGCAAGCATATGCCGAAACCCCTGACAAGAACATGCCGGGGCTTTTGTGCGGGCGCCATCCGGAACAAGGCATCCCTCCCCGGCTATAACCCCGGCAGCAGCCAAATGGCAATGTTGAAGAAAACAAACAGCGCCACCGCGTCCACGATCGTAGTGATGAGCGGGCTGGCCATCACGGCCGGGTCCAGGCCCACCCTTTGCGCGAGGATCGGCAGCATGCCGCCGACCAGGTTGGCCGCGATCACAATGACGATCAGCGTGAGCGACACCGTCAGGGCGATCAGCGGATCGCCGTGCATCAGCCAGATGCGCACGAAGTTGACAGCCGCCACGCAGACGCCTGCGACCAGGCTGATCCGCAGCTCCTTCCATAGCACGGTGAACAGGTCGGTCAGCTTGATCTCGCCCAGCGTGAGGCCGCGAATGACGGAAACGGATGCCTGCGAGCCGGAGTTGCCGCCGGTGTCCATGAGCATGGGGATGAACGAGGCGAGCAGCACGTTCGCGGCGAGCGCCGCGTCATAGCGGGAAATGATCATGCCGGTGAACGTGGCCGAAAGCATCAGGGCAATCAGCCAGACGATCCGGTTTTTCGCCAGCGTCAGGGGCCTGGTTGCCATGTACCCCCCCTCGCTGGGCTGCATAGCGGCCATCTTGTAGATGTCCTCGGTCGTCTCCTCCTCGATGACGTCCACCACGTCGTCGATGGTGATGATGCCGACGAGCCGGTTTTCGTTGTCCACCACGGGCATGGCGAGCAGGTCGTATTTTTTGAACTTGTCGGCCACCACCGTCTGGTGGTCGTGCGTGTTGGCGGAGATGATGTCCGTCTCCATCAGGTCGCCGATTTTCTGGCTGTCCTCGGCGCTGAGCACGTCGCGAAGACCCACGACGCCCTCCAGGTGGCGCTGCCGGTCGGTCACATACATCGTGGAGATGGTTTCCTTGTCGGCGCTGTGCCTGCGGATGGCGGCGATGGCCCGCTCGACGGTCCACACGTCGTCCAGCTCCATGAACTCGATGGTCATCAGGCTCCCGGCGCTCTCCTCGGGGTACATGAGCAGCTGGTTGATCTGCTGCCGGGTCTCCGAATCCGTGGCGCGGATGACGCGCTTGACGATGGACGCGGGCATCTCCTCGATGAAATCGACCGTATCGTCCAGGAACAGTTCGTCGATGACGCGGGCAAGCTCCTTGTCCGTCAGCCCCTCGACAATTTTCTGCTGCATATCGTGGGGCAGGTAGGAAAACACCTCCGCCGCCATTTCCTTTGGAAGCATGCGGAAAATGACCAGCATGCGCGGGTCGTCCGCGATTTCCGAAAGCTCTTCGGCGATGTTGACCTCGTTATATTCCGCTAAAAGCGCGTGAGCCTCATTGAATTTTTTCTGTTCCAGCAAAGCGAGCAACTCCCCATGGGAACCGCCTCCTTTCATTTTCGCCGCTTTTCGCATGCGGCGCGTGCATTAGGGTACACAAAAACAACCGCCGGGATGTATCCCGGTGCGGCGTTCATGAAAGGTCGAGCGATGAAGCTGCCTGGCTATACGGGGGCGCGGAAATGCGCGCGTATAGGCGGCGGCTCTTCATGGCCGGCCTTTTGACATGAACCTCCGCTAGGCCCCATTCCCGCCACCTCCTTCTTGCATGCGCTACCCGTGAATGGAAAAGAACCAGCCCTGTTATTGTATGGCAAGGCCGACGGATTGTCAACGCCCTCAGGGCGGCGAAGCGCTGTTTTCGGCAGCCTTTGCGCGGATTTCGCGCGCGGCGGCCGGGGACGGACCCTAGGCAATTGCCCTAGTGAAACCCAACCTCTCCCAGCGCTCCGGCAAACCGCTCCGCCGCGGCCTTTTTCATCAGCTCGGCCTCGTGCGATCTGAGCGGGTCGGACAAGAGCCGCTTGACCGCCTCTTGCGTTTCCTGAAGCAGCCGCACATCTGCGCCGAGCGCCGCGCCGGGCATTTCCGGCGCGCCGTGCTGCCGGGTGCCGAACCATTCGCCCGGGCCGCGCTGCTCCAGGTCCTTCTTTGCGATCAAAAAGCCGTCGCCCGTGCTGACCAGCGCCTCAAGCCTTTCGTTCGGCTCGGCCATCAAAAAGCAGTAGCTCTCCGCCCCGCCCCGCCCCACCCGGCCCCGAAGCTGGTGCAGCTGACTGAGGCCAAACCGCTCCGCACCCTCGATCACCATCACGGATGCGTTCGGCACATCCACGCCCACCTCCACCACCGTGGTGGCGACAAGCACGTCGATCTCGCCCCGTGCAAACGACAGAAGCGTCCGGTCCTTCGCCTGCGACCTTTGCCGCCCATGCACCAACCCCAGGCGAAGGGACGAAAGCGGCCCCGCGCGAAGGGACTCGTACATCTCCTCGGCGGACACGCCCTCGGAAAGCTCGCTTTCCTCCACCAGCGGGCAGACGATGTACGCCTGCCGCCCCGCGGCGGCCTGGGCGCGCAAAAAGCCGTACAGGCCCGCGCGCTTTGTTTCCGGCACGATGTGCGTTTTCACCGGCGTGCGGCCCGGGGGCAGCTCGTCCACGACCGAGACGTCCAGATCGCCGAACAGGATCAGCGACAGCGTCCTGGGGATGGGCGTGGCCGACAGCACCAGGACGTTCGGCGCGGGGCCGTCCGCCTTTTTCAAAAGGGCCGTGCGCTGCGAAACGCCGAAGCGGTGCTGCTCGTCGGTGACCACCAGGCCGAGGTTCGCGTACGCAACGCCCTCGGAAATCAGCGCGTGCGTGCCGATGATCACCTGCGCCGTGCCCGTCGCCACGTTTTCAAGCGCAATCTTTCGGCTTGCCGCGCCAAGGCCGCCCGTGAGCAGCGCGCAGGAAATGGAAAGCGGCTCAAGCAGCCTTTGCGCCGCGCGGTAGTGCTGCAGCGCGAGCACCTCGGTCGGGGCCATCAGCGCGCCCTGAAAGCCCGCCCTGGCGGCCAGGTACAGCGCGCCGAAGGCGACGGCCGTCTTGCCGCAGCCCACGTCGCCCTGCACGAGCCGCGCCATCGGCGGCGGGCTTGCCAGGTCCCGCCGGATCTCCTCCAGCACGCGAACCTGCGCCCCGGTCGGGGTAAAGGGAAGGCTTTCCCAAAAACGCGCGGCGTCCGCCTCCCCGGACGGGATGCGGACCCCCTCCGCATTTTGAAGCCGAAGCCCCTGAAGGTGCGTCTGAAACAGCGAAAGCTCCTCAAACGCCAGGCGGCGGCGCGCCGTTTCCAGGGATTCATGCGAATCGGGAAAGTGCGCCTGGCTGAGCGCGAGACGGCGGGGGCAAAGCGCGTAGCGGCTTCGGAACGTTTCCGGCAGCGCGTCTTCAAACCGGCCGGCCTCAAGCGCCGCGGCGATCAGCTTGCGCAGGGTTTTCGGGGGCAGCGAAGGGATCGGCCGGTACACCGGCAAAATGCCCTGCTCGTTAACGAGCATCGGGTTGACGCAGACCAGGCCGCCGTTTTTCTGCCGAAAGATGCGCCCGTAAAGCCGGAGGGTTTTGCCCGTCGGCAGATTTTTCGCCATCCACGGGGCGGAAAACCACGTGCATTTGAGCGTGCCGGTCTTATCCGCGATGGAGGCGGTGACAAACACGCGCCCCCCCAAACGCACCACGCGTGCCCGCTGCGACACCACGCCCTCAAACGCGACCTCCTCCCCGGCCCGAAGCGACGCGATGGGGACGACCCGCGCGGTATCCCGGTAGCCGACGGGCAGCCGCTCGACGAGCTGCTCGGGCGACAAAAGGCCCGCCGCGCACAGCGCGGCGCGGCGGGCGGGCCCGATACCTTTGACCTTTTCCCAAGACAGCATGGCCGTCACTCGACCGACAGAATGTAGGCATAGACCGGCTGGCCGCCGTTATGCATCTCCACGTCGCACAGCGTGTAGCGCTCGGAGAACTCGTCGGCCAGGGCCCGGGCCTCCTCCTCGGTCGCGCCGTCGCCGTAGAAGAGGGTGATCAGCGAGTCCTCCTGCGTCACCAGCATTTCCATGAGCTTTACGGCCACCTCATGCGGCGTTTGTTCGCACACCGAGATCTTGCCGTTGTACAGGCCGATATAGTCGCCCTCGCGGATCGTCAGGTCCTCAAACTGCGAGTCGCGGATCGCCACGGTGATCATGCCGCTCTTGACGCGCTCGGCCGCCTCAGTCATGTTGTTCGCGTTCTCCGCGGGCGGCAGGTCCGGCTGGCAGGCGATGACGCCCGCCACGCCCATGGCCACGTTCTTCGTGGGGATGACGTACACCTCGTGCTTTGAAAGCGTGGCCGCCTGCTGCGCGGCGAGGATGACGTTGGAATTGTTGGGGAAAACATAGACGGTCTTGGCGTGCACGCCGTCAATGGCGCTCACAAGGTCCTCAATGCTCGGGTTCATCGTCTGGCCGCCGTCCACGATGTGGTCCACGCCCAGGTCCTTGAAAATGGCGGAAAACCCCGCGCCAAGCGACACGGCGACCATGCCGACGTCCTTTTCCGGCGCCTTTTCCCCCGCCGCGCGCTGGCGCTCGCGGCGCTGCTCCACCATGTTTTCGATCTTCAGGTTCACCAGCTCGCCAAGCGCAAGGCCCGCCTGCAGCGCCTTACCGGGGTCGTTGGTGTGCACGTGCACCTTCACCAGGGACAGATCACCCACGACCAGCACGCAGTCGCCGATGCGGTTGAGCCTGCGGCGGAAGGTGGCCACGTCGTCGTCGGTCACCGAGGGCAGCAGGTTTTGAATCAAAAACTCCGTGCAATACGCGTAGCGGATGTCGCCGATGGCATCGTGGTCGTCGGCAAAGGTCGCCTCGCCGTCCTCTGTCAGGATGATGGGCGCGGCGGGGATCTCCTCGCCCAGCAGCGCGGCGTTCATGCCGGCGTAGATGAGCAGCAGCCCGCGGCCGCCGGAGTCCACGACGCCCGCCTGCTTGAGCGCGGGCAGCATTTCGGGCGTGCGCTTCAGAATGCTTTCCCCGGAGGAGAGCATCACATGAAACATCGCCTCCATGTCGTCGGGGTCCTTTTTCGCCTGGGCGATCGCGCTTTCCGCGACGACGCGCGCCACGGTCAGAATCGTGCCCTCCTTGGGCTTCATCATCGCCTTGTACGCGGTTTCCGAGCCCTTTTGCAGCGCCTTTGCAAACACGGTGGGGGTGATTTCGCTCTCCCCCTGCACGCCGCGCGCAAAGCCGCGAAAAAGCTGGGAGAGAATCACGCCGGAATTGCCGCGCGCGCCCTTGAGCGCACCCTTGGCCAGCGCCTCGGCCGCGTCGTCCGCCCGCATCAGCTCCTTCTGGCTCACTTCCTTGACGGCCGCCATCACCGTCAGGCTCATGTTGGTGCCCGTATCTCCGTCCGGGACGGGGAAGACGTTCAGCGCGTCCACCGCCTCCCGGTTCTGTTCCAGCAAGGCCGCTCCCGCCATCAGCATTTCGCGAAGGAGCAGGCCGTCCACTTTAGACTGCGCCAAATAGGACGCCTCCTTTTGTTGAAATTATACGCGAATGCCTTCGACGGAAACGTTGATGCGGCGCACCTTCGCGCCGGCCATGCTCTCCAGCTTATACTTCACGGTTTCGATGATCGTATTGCACACGGCGACGATGGAAATGCCATACTCGACGATGATGAACAGATCCACGTCCAGCTGGTTGTCCTCCACCAGACGGATCTGCACGCCCCGGGTCAGGTTTTCCCGGCCGAGCCATTCCACAATGCCATCCTTAGCGCGCTTGGAGGACATGGCGACAATGCCGTAGCATTCCAGCGCCGCATATCCGGCCATGCGCAGCAAAACTTCTTCCGTGATGTAAATGGTGCCTAAATCATTTGAGATTTTGCACTCCATTGGGTTGTCCTCCTTCGGGATATCGGAAAGCGCGCGTAAACACGCCCTATCATAGTATACGACTTTTTTGAAAAGCATGCAACCATTGTTGTATTCGCCGTCCGCGCGCGCTCCACCGCGCCGGGGCGCTTCTTCGCCCCTTCCAAATGGAAACCTTATTAAACAAAAAAGTGCTTGCAAACAAAGCGGAATAATGCTACAATAATCGTCGCGACCAAAGGAGGTATGTCCCATGGGCAAGTATTGTCAAGTATGCAAAAAGGGCCTGATGTCGGGCAACGCCGTCAGCCATTCCAAGCGCCGTACCCGCCGCGTTTGGGCGCCGAACACGCAGCGCGTGCGCGTTGTGGTGAGCGGCACCGTGTGCCATATGAACGTGTGCACCCGCTGCCTGCGCAGCGGCAAGGTTCAGCGCGCGCTGTAAGGCCGCAGGGTTGGGTCTCCATAGCAAAGTAGGTTGCGCCGCGCTCGCCAAGGGCGAGTGTCCGGGCAACTTTTGCTTTGCTTTTTTGGTTTGCAAAAAGGGCCGCAAGGCGGCCACAGACTGTTGATAAAGCCCCGGGAGAGCTCGAGAGGGTTCGCAAACCCTCTCGAATTAAATCAAATCCAGCGGCATGTACGGTGGATTTGCGCAGATT
>CAZUIA010000054.1:429-14508 GCA_964620835.1 uncultured Oscillospiraceae bacterium | reverse complement strand
GCGCTTTGGGCACGCTTGGCATTGGCGAAGGCGGCGGCGAGCTGGTCAAGCAGCTGCTGGGACGGCCCTACGACCTGCCCCGGCCCCCCGTGGTGGCCGTCCGTCTGACGGGCCGCCTGCGCCCCGGCGTGGGGCCGATGGATGCGGCGCTCGCCTTTTCGGCGGCGGTGTTCAAAAACGGCTTTGTCAAAAACAAGATCCTGGAATTCACCAGCGAAGGGATCGCCCCGATGAGCGTGGAAACGCGCATGGGCATCGACGTGATGACCACGGAGGCCGGCGCGCTTTCCAGCATATGGCAGACGGATGAGCGGGTGAAGGCATGGCTTTCGGATCACGGTCGGCCGGAAGACTACGCGCCCCTCTCCCCCGCGCCGCTTTCCCGCTACGACGCGCTGATCACCATTGATTTAAGCCAGGTGGAGCCGATGATCGCGCTGCCGTTCCACCCCAGCAACGCCTATCCCATCCGCACGGTGGTTGAAAACGGCGGGGACATCCTGCGCGCGCTGCAGGCCGAGGGGGAAAGGCTCAGCGGTGCCGGCTTCCAGCCGCCTCGGCTGACGAAGGAAGGGCGGCTGAAGGTCGACCAGGCGCTGGTGTCCGGCTGCAGCGGCGGGCTGTTTGAAAACCTGTGCGCGGTGCGCGACGTGCTGAACGGATACACGCTGCCGGGCGACGGTCCCTCGCTGTCCGTCAACCCGGCCAGCCTGCCTGTTTCCGCCGCGCTGGGCGCGCAGGGCGTGGCCGCGGACCTGATGCAATCCGGCGTGACGATCTACCCGCCGGGCTGCGGCTGCTGCTTTGGCGTGACGGATGTGCCGGCCAGCGGCCAGTTTTCCGTCCGCCACGTCACGCGCAACTATCCGGGCCGGGAGGGCGCGCAGAAGGCGCTTGGGCAAAGCGCCTGCGTGGCGCTGATGGACGCGCGTTCCATCGCGGTGACAATTCGGCGCGGCGGCGCGCTGACCGCGGCGACGGAACTGGATGTAAGCTATAGGCCGCTTCGGGAGGCGTACGACCCGGAAATCTATCCGCTCCAGGTCTACCGGGGGTTTGGGCATCCGCAGCCGGACACGCCCGTCGCCCTGGGGCCGGGCATCGCGGACTGGCCAGCCATGGACGCGCTGCCCGAGCACCTCGTCCTGCAGGTGACCGGCGCGTTTGAAGGCTCGATCACCACCGACGATCTGATCCCCTCCGGCGAAGCCTCTTCGCACCGCAGCGACCCAAGCTGCATTGCCGAATATCTTCTGATCGGCCGCGACGGCGGATACGTGGCGCGCGCCAAGGCGCTGCGCGCGGCGGCGAGGGGGGAAGCGCCGCTTCCCGAGGCCGTTTCCCAGGCGGTCGAGCGCCTGCGGCAGGAAACGGGCGCCGCGCCCCAGGCGGTCGGGATCGGCGGCCTTCTGTGCGCCGACGCGCTGGGCGACGGCTCCAGCCGCGAACAGGCTGCCAGCAGCCAGCGCGTGCTGGGCGGGCTGGCGGACCTGGCGCATGAATACGCCACCAAGCGCTACCGGTCCAACCTGATCAACTGGGGCCTTCTGCCGCTGACGGCGAAAACCGTGCCGCCGCTTTCCCAGGGCGATGTGCTGGCGCTGCCAGGCGTGCGCAAGGCGGTCGCAAGCGGCGCGGAAACGCTGACGGTCTGGCCTCAGGGGCGCAAGGAAGCGGCCTTTGAGGTATCGCTCGGCGCTTTGACTGCGCAGGAAAGGGAAATCTTGTTGGCCGGCTGCGTCATCAATCAGTACGCTGGGAAATAAAAAGGAACGCCCTCCTGTGCCGGATTGTTCCCGCGGAAAAGACAGGAAAAAGAAGGGGCTGTCGCAGAAAAGCGTGAAGTCACACGGCCTTGCTCCTGATTTCATGGGGGCAAGGCCAATCCAAAATGCCAATGCTCCCATATAACGGGGAACCCATGGTATTCTTTCAACACATGAACGCATCGATGAACCAAGCTCTGTGCGTGATAGAGGCAATGCGAGCGGCGTTGCTCATAAGGGAGCGAACGCAGTCGCAGAGTCGGCCGATGACCTTTTCCAGGGAGACGAAGGTTTTATTTCGGAAACCTTTCTTTCGGATTTCGTCCCAGATCATCTCGATGGGGTTCAGTTGGGATATAGGGCAACAGCGCATACAATTGGATTTTTTCTGGAATCCACAATGCTCTGCAACTGTGTCAGGCAGCGTTATCTGCAAGCAACAGGATGTATTCGTTCGGATATGCCTTGGAAAGCTCTTTGAGAAACATGTTCATGCCCCCATCCCCCTGCCCTCCATCTATACCATGGATTGCCAGTATGAATCCATTCAGAACCTGGGACGTTCCGGCATCTGTGCGCAGCTCGTATACCTTTGGGCCATTGTTGCGCTCCTCATCGGTGGGCTCTGCGCCCTGATGAATGTTTCCTGCCAGGCATCAATTTTGCTTGGCGCCAATGGGTTCATTGCTTGATGTCACGCATGCATATGCCCGCATTGTCCGTTATATGGATAAACCCACATGAAAAAACCGGTAAATGAGGTAGGCGTATGCAAAAATTCCATTGGTTGCTTAGATGCATGCTTTTATTGCTTTTCTTGCTCTTGCTCACGCCTACACTCGCGCTTGCGGAGCAGGGCTCATGGGGTCAGATCAATCAGGAACAGAACAGGCCCGAAGGCTGGCGGCAGGTTGTTGAAAACAGCGCATTCCCGCTGGGCGAGGCGACAGCGCTAGGAACAGAGCCAAACGGCGCGTCGCTTTCGTCCGTGGCATTCGGCACGTATCCCCGGTTGGACGGCTCAACGGTGTGCGTGCCGATGGCCATGGAGTTTGCGCGCCAGCACCTTGGCCTTTCGGATGCAGATGCGGCGGGTTTTGTTTTTTTTTCCACCACCCATAGCGCGTATGAAAACCTGATCGGCAAAAAGGCGGGCGGGGTGATGACCATCGCGTCGCGCGGAGCGGTGATGGACGAGGCACATCCGGTCGATTTAATCCTTGTCACCGGTCCCTCGCCCGAGGAGAGGGCGCTTGCGGAGGCGGCCGGGGTTACGCTCGTGTGCGAGCCCGTGTGCCTGGATGCGTTTGTGTTCATCACCCATGTGGACAATCCCGTCACCTCGCTGACGCTTGCGCAGATACGGGACATCTACGCCGGCCGGATCACCAACTGGAAAGAAGTCGGCGGCGAGGATAAGGACATCCTCCCCTACCAGCGAGAACCCAACTCCGGCAGTCAAACAGCGATGGAAGCGCTCGTCATGCAAGGCGAGCCGATTTCCGCCGCGCCGGAAAACATGGTGGATGAAGGCATGGGCCGCCTGGTGTCCCGGGTGGGCGAGTACAGAAACGACGCGGCCAGCCTTGGCTACACCTACCAATACTACCTGGATGCGCTATATGCCGACGCCCGGGTGAAGACGCTCGCCATCGAGGGCGTGCCGCCCACGCCTAAAAACCTGCAAAGCGGCGCATATCCCCTCACCACAAACTATTATGCGGTGCTTCGCGGCGGCGAGGAAGGCACGCCTGCCGGCAGGTTTCAAGCATGGCTGCTGACGGACGAAGGGCAAGCGTGCATCGCGCAGGCTGGCTATGTGCCGCTGCGCGCGCAATAGGAGGGTCTGTATGAAGACAAGCTTTCGCGCCGTAGCCTTGCTGATACTTTTCTGCCTTGCGCCGCCGTCCATGGCGCAGGGAGAGCAGCGGGAAAACCCGATCCTTGTGAATGGCGTATCCTATATCGTGAAATATGGAAGTCTGGTCGTCGCTGGCTATCCAAAGGACGCGGATGTCATCACCGTACAGACGGCGATTGATGGCGTCCAGGTGATGTCGGGGGGATGGTCGGGACAAGAAGATATGGTGACCGCTAAAACGCTGATCTTCGCAGAGGGCGGCGATACCGCGCCTTCCATGGACCTATCCCTATGGCCAAATTTGGAGCGCATTGTACTCCCCGCGTCCGTCACCGATATTGAGTACCTCTTTCGCGGACGTGTTTGCGGGAACCTCTGTGCATTAGAGGTACATCCGGACAATCCGGCGTTTCAGTCCATGGACGGCGTCCTGTTTTCTAGGGACGGCCGCAAACTGCTGGCCTTTCCGCCAGGCCTTACGGACGCCTACGCGATCCCTGAAACCGTCACGGAGATCGCGGAGGGCGCGTTTCCCGCCTGCGACGAGCCGAGGCTTGCGCGCCTGATCTTGCCGGACAGCCTCACGAAAGTGGACGTGCGTTGTTTGCCGGACTATCACTCGCTCCAAACCTTGGAGGTTGCGGCGGACCATCCACGCTACGAATCGAAGGACGGCATGCTCTGCGAGAAAAAGACGGGCACACTGCTCTATGTGCCACCCGGGCAGGGGGAATATCTTCACGTTCCGAACGGCGTCCGAGGCATCGCGTCGGATGCGTTTCGTTTCTCAGGGGAAAACGAGTGGGCACGAAGCGTGTCGATGCCTCTAAGCCTTGTGGAAATGGCCCCGTATGCGTTTGCCGGATGTACCGCATTGATGAGCATTGCGCTACCGCCAAGGCTGCATGACATCCCCGAGGGGGCGTTCAAGGAGTGCTTGGCATTGGAGCGCGTTGTTCTGCCGATGGCGCTTGAGACCATTGGCCCGCTGGCGTTCAACGGCTGCGCAAAGCTGCGCGAGGTGTACATCCCCAATAGCGTGCGCTATATCAACCCGACGGCGTTTGATTACGCGAACGAAAGCATGGTGATCTATGCGCCAGAGGGCTCGGAGGGGCACGCCTTTGCCAAGGCGCAGGGGCTGTATTGGGCGGAGCCGGGCGGTGCGCCCATACGGCTGGAAAGGCAAAGGCGCCCCGCGGCGGTCATCAACCTGCCGGAAACCGGCGCGCAAGCGAGCCTTTTGATGTCGCCTTCAGAGAGCGCGCCGGCTGTGGCGCAGTATCCCAACGGCACGCTGGTGGAACTGCTCGAGCAGGAGGGTCCATGGCAGCGCGTGCGCGTAGGCTCCGTGAGTGGATATGTGCGTGGCGACATCCTTCAGCATACGGACGCGCTAACCAATCTCATCACGTTCTCGTTCGCAGAGCTATACCCGGACC
The DNA here is from genome assembly GCA_964620835.1 of uncultured Oscillospiraceae bacterium. GTDB lineage: Bacteria > Bacillota > Clostridia > Christensenellales > Aristaeellaceae > Avichristensenella. The sequence continues at coordinate 9,439 of CAZUIA010000054.1, read as the reverse complement.
CATGGGACGATGAGAAATCCGACTGGGACAACGAATGGCCCTTCACCTACACCTACCCAGGCACGGATGCGCCTCGCGTCCTGTCCTATGACAACCCGCAGGTGGAGGTTCTCTTTGCCGTAGGCCCATGGGTTTATGTAAAGTGCAGCCGGCAGAACTACGGCTACATGCCCATCAACCGCTGCGACATCTACCGTCGTGACACGGGCGACGGAAAGCGTTACGGCATTGTGCTCAATGATTCTCTCTCCAACCGGCTGCATCTGCGAGAGGCGGCGGACAAGAGCAGCGCGTCGCTTGGGAGATATTTTACGGGCACACAGTTTGAAATTCTGGGGGAAACGGGCAACTGGATGCATGTGCGGCTGGACGGGAAGGTCGGGTATTTCCTCAAGGACTATGTCCAAGAGGTACTGGTTGGAACGCCCTACTGGGAGGACTGGTCAAATCCGAACGGGTGAACAGATGCGTTACCGCAAACACACGATGCCACCGGATACTGAACGAGATTTGGCAACCATCACAGATTACTTGAGTTCCGTTATCCAGAGCTCGTGCATATACAAACAGTTAAACCCTTCGGTTAACAGCCGAATGGGGTGAGTTCCTCAAGGAATGATTACCTATTATATGGAAATTTATCCCCACACGCTCTGCTCCGGTCGGTTTTTCCCGCATCGTACAGTTCCTGCCATATCGCCCGCAGCACCTCGCAGAATGTGCATCCCAGGATGCGGTATGCCCGGATTCAATAGGGCGTTCCTTTCCCCAACACCATGGCATCGTAGCCTTTTTTGATCTTTTCGTAGCGCTTATCCCGCTCCAGCACCAGGCCGCGGCCTACGCCGCCCACCACCTGGCCCGCACCGATCTCCCGCAGCTTTTCGTCCAGCTCTGCCAGCAGGTCCGGAGCGCTTCCGGGGGGCGTGCTCCGACCGTCAAAAATGATATGCAGGTACACCCGCGGAAGTTCCCTGGCCATGCGCAGCACCGCCAGGGCGTATTCAATGGAGCCGTGGGAGGACTTGTGGGTCAAAAACGCCAGCAGGTGCAGCGCCGCCCCGCGCCTTTGGGCATCCTCCACCGCTTTGGAAAGGACTTCATTTTGGGAGAACGTATTATTTTGAATGGCGGTGTCCAACCGGACATCGTCCTGCATCACCACCCGCCCCGCGCCCAGGTTGAGATGGCCCGCCTCCGAATTGCCCGGCTTTCCATCCCCCAGGCCCACGTATCCGTCGGAGGCATGCAGCGCGGAAGGCGGATATTTTTGAAGCAGTGAATCCCAATAGGGCGTGTCCGCCACAAAGATGGCGTTGGTATCATCCTGCGCGCCAAAACCCCAGCCATCCAGGATCACCAGCAGCACCTTGCGGCCCGCGCCGAAATCGTGCCCTTGGGTCAGGCTGGAGGCCGTCATCTCTTCCGGCTGTTGAATCCCCATGATCTTGAGGATCGTGGGGGCCACGTCGCACAGGCTGCCGTCCCGTACGGGGATGGGACCGTCCTCAAGCGGGTCGATGAGCATGAAGGGGACGAGGTTACGGGTGTGGGCCACGTCCGGGTTCCCCTCTTTCGTCGTCATAACCTCCAGGTTCCCGTGATCGGCCGTGATGGCCACCACATACCCCTTTTCCTTTGCCGCCGTCACAAGGCGCTCAAGCTGCCGGCTGACATGCTCCGCCGCGGCGATCTTCGCCGCGCTGCTGGAGGTATGGCCGATGATATCGCCGTTGGCAAAATTCACCACCACAAAATCGTGCTTTCCCAGCCGCGCGGAAACCTCGTCCACCACCTCCGGCAGGCTCAGCTCCGGCTTGTCAATGAAATCGATCCCCTTGGGGGAGGGCACCCAGACATCTTCCTCCCCTGGATAGGGCTGGTTGTTGCCGCCGTTGAAAAAAAAGGTCACATGGGCATACTTTTCCGATTCCGCGCAGTGCAATTGCGTAAAACCCGCCTCGCTGATCACCTGCGCCAGGGGCTTGTGCAGCTTTGTGGGCGCAAAGGCCACAGGCAGATCAGCAAACTTTTCGTGGTACAGCGTAAGGATGACAAAGCGCAGATCCGCAAGCAGATGCCGCGGCACCTTGTCAAAGTCGGGATCGGTAAACATTTCCGTAAGCTCGATTTCCCGTTCGCCCCGGCGGCAGCAGAACACCACCGTATCACCGTTTTGGATCCTGCCTACAGGCCGTCCCTGCTCATCCACGCGCACCAGCGGCTCCATAAAATAATCCGTCTGCTCCCTCTGATAGGCGTCGCGCACTGCCCGGGCCAGGTCCAGCGCACCGTTATGCTTGGCGTCGTTCATAGATGTTCCTCTCGTTTCGATGTTTGTCTGCCATTTCCCGAAACTCTGTCCGGAGCCGGGCCGTGCCGGCGCCGGAAGTACAGGAAAAAGGAAGATGCCATGCCCATCGCCAGGGGAAGGAGCGCCATGGGTGCGGCGATGGACAGATATGTCAAGCGGTCGACAGGCTCGAGCATCGACAGCAGGATCAACAGCGTTGGCAAAACCATCAGCGCCAGCCAGACATAAGCCGCGGGCACAAGCCGCCCCTCCCGCAGGCGAAGCTGCATCAGCAGGCATACGCCCGTGCCGAGGGCAGCCGGCACAAGCCCTTCCAGCCAGTTGATCATCGGGACGGGCATCCAGCCGTCCATCAGGCTGTTCAGCGGCGCGAGCAGCAGCAGATAGGCCGCCGCGTAGATGGCCAGGAATACAAAGGCCAGAGCAAAGGAGTACAACAAAAGCGTACTTTTCAGCCGCCCGTTTTCCACGAGCGAGAAGGCTTCCATCAGGCGGAAGGATCGGTTTTCATCCCCAGGGGATGGGGGCATTGGTTTTTGGGTTTTCATGGCGTCCTTTCGGCGGGGAGGGATGGTACGGGGATGCCAAATGCATCCCCGTACGGAACAAGCGTCTTACCTGCTGAAATGGTCCGTCCAGTAGATCCAGAAGTCGTTGATATCCAGGTAGGTATCGTACACTTCGGCGGTGTTCAGCTCCACGATGCTGATGTCCTTGAGGGGGATCTCGTTGGCGGTATCCGCATAGTCATCCCGCATGAACCAGGTCCCAAGCCGCGCAAAGACATCCAGCGCCCCGTTTTGGCCGTCCTGGCCGCCCATGAGAAAATGGATCAGCAAGCGGGAGCCGGCGGGGTTCTTCGTCTGGGAAACCATGTAGATGTTCTTGGGGTTGCTGGTGGAAGCAAAGGGCTCCATCTGGGTGACCCAGGCCAGGGGCCAGCTGTTGGCGTCCCGCTGGTCCAGCTTGTTGGCGGTGGCAATGCCCACGGTGGGTTCCGTGCTTTCGGCCACAGCCTGCACGATCTCGTCCCCGTCGGGGATGAAGCCTACCTCCAACTGCGCCAGGCGATACAGGAACTCAAAGGCGGCGTTGTTGGGCTCCACGGGCACGGGGTTGGGGTCGTAGGTGTATTCCAGATCCTTGCCGTACTTGGCCTTATAGGCGGCCTCCAGCTCGGCGGAATAGACGGCCATGTTGGCGTACATGGACATGTAGGAGGTGTCGCCGGAGATGTTCTTGCAGAAGATCTTGAACACCTGCTTGCCTGTTTCATCCACTTCCACGATGTCCCACCAGTTGCTGATGGGCGCGCCGTCGGGATACTGCGCCGTATTGTAAAACCAGATGTTCAGGGCCTCGTACAGGGGCAGGGCGTTGCCCAATTTTTCGCCGGGGATGTGGGCGACAACTTCGGTCGGATAGTACGCCTGCACATAGCCGTCGGGATACCATTCGTTGTAGATGGTCCCCGCCGCGTCGTTGACGATCAGCACGTCCGCCATCACGTTCTTTGTCTGCTGCTCGGTCTCCACCTTCTCCTGGATCTCGGAGGGGGTCAGCGCGTAATGCTCCACCTTAAGCTCGGGATACGCCTTGAGGAAGGCCTCCACGGCCTTGGAGACCTTGCTGGTCTCGCTGTAGACGATGATGGGATCCCCTTCCGCCTTCGCCAGTTCGTAGAGATCCTGCGCAGTCATGTCGTTGTAGGCTTCATCCGCCACAGCCACCTTGGCGTTGACCTCCACGCCGTTCTTTAGCTTGATGGTCTCCTCCGCGGCGTATCCTGGGGCGATGGCCATCAGCCCGATGAAAACCAGGGACAGGATCAGGGCAACCATGCGTTTCATACCTGGGCACTCCTTTCAAATGGGGTCTATCCTTGCCGGCATGCGGCCGGCTTGATACCATGGACTACTGCGCCAACTTGACCAGGTTCCCGCTTGCCTTGTCGTAGATATTCAGCTTCGCGGGGTCGATGCGCAGGTATACCGTCTGATTGATGGCGTACTGCTGAATGCCGATCTGCTTTGCCAGGAACTCGCCGCTTCCGCACACCAGGGAAACCAGCGTTTCGGACCCGGCGGGCTGGTCGGCATACACCGTCGCCTGGATGGCGCCGTCCGTGGGCTCGGTGAACACGGATACCTGCTCCGGACGCAGGCCGAACACGCAGGTAAATTCGCCGCCGGGCACCGCGTCGGTAAGCTCTCCGCCTGAAAAGGTGAACGTCCCCAGGCAGCAGTGGGCCGTCAATTTGCCGTTTTGGTAATCCGCCCTACCCTCCAGGAGATTGATGCGGGGATTGCCGATGAAATCCGCGGCCATCAGCGTGACGGGGTTCATATACAATGCAAGGGGCGGGGCCACCTGGATCAGCCTGCCCGCGGAAAACAGGGCGATCTTGGTAGACATGGTCATAGCCTCGATCTGGTCGTGGGTCACGTACACGATGGTGGTGCCAAGCTCGTTGTGCAAGCGCTTGAGCTCGGCCCGCATGTCGATGCGCAGCTTCGCGTCCAGGTTGGACAACGGCTCATCCAAAAGGAGCAGCTTGGCTTCGCCCGCGATGGCCCGGGCCATGGCCACCCGCTGCTGCTGGCCGCCGGAAAGCTCGCTGGGGTAGCGGTCGGCATACTCGGCGATCTTCATCTTTTCCAGGGCGCTTTCCACCAGCTTTTTGATGGGATCACGCTTGAGCTTTTTGATCTTCAGGCCAAAGGCCACGTTGTCAAACACCGTCATGTGCGGCCACAGGGCATAGCTTTGGAACACCAGGTTCAGTTCCCGCTTGCCCGGCTCCAGGTAGTAGGACTGGTCGCAGTCAATAACCGCCTTGCCGTCCATGAGCATTTTGCCGTTCTGCGGCTTCTCCAAGCCGGAGATGACCCGCAGCGTCGTGGTCTTTCCGCAGCCCGAAGGGCCCAGCAGCGTCATGAAATCCCCATCCTCAATGGTCAGGTCCAGGTCCTTGAGGACGTGATTGCTGCCGTAATACTTGTCGATATGCTGCAATTCGATCCTGCCCACGATGCATTCCCTCTTTTCAAATTGTGAATTTGGCGGTCATCCCATGCTCTTGCTGATATCGGCCTTGAACACCTTGTTGGCGATCAAGTATGACAGCATGATGAACGCGATCATGCAGATGGAGATGGCGTCCGCCATCTGGGGCAGCGCGTCCGCCGAATAGATGAAGGCCAGATAGGACAATGTTCTGGTGCGCGGCGTCATCAGCAGGGCGATCACGTCCAATTCCTTGGCGATGGTGATGAATACCAGCATCATACCCGAGAGGAAGCCGTTCTTGGAAAGGGGAAACACGATCTTCAAAAGCCGCCGCCAGAAGCTGGCCCCGACGATGTCCGCCGCCTCCTCCAATTCCACGCTGATCTGCATCATGTTGGCCATGCCGGAGCGGCTGGCAAAGGGGAAGTGCTTCACAACGCTCACCAGCACCACCAGCGCGAACGTGCCGTATAGGGAGGGGATAGGGCCGTGGGAAACGCTGAACATGCCAAGGTAGATTGCGCCGAAGGCGATGCTGGGGATCAGATAAGGGATGAACACCAACTGCTCCGTCAGCGAGCCGTACCACTTGCCGCGCCCCCTGGTGCTCACATACCCGAAGATCTGCCCGAAAAGCGCCGTGATAATGGAAGCGATCACCGTCAAGCGAACTGTGTTCCACAGGGCGCTCTTGAAATCGCTGTTTTGAAAAATCCCCGGGAAGTTCACATTGGCCGTGGCATCCTCCAGCCGGCCGATCCAGTTATACAGCGTCAGGTTCTCAAGGCCGTATCCGCCTCCGGTGGTGATTTGAAAGCTTTCCATCACCAGGATGAGCATGGGCACAAACAGCGCCACCACCAGGAAGGCCACCAGGAGCAGCATCAGGGGGTACCGCCACTTGCCCAGGCGCAAAAGGTTGCTGCGGGTACCCTTGCCGCCAATGGTGGCATAGGATTTGCGCGTGCCCGTCAGCAGCTTATTGGCAAAGATGCAGCCCGAGGCAATCACCACCATCAAAAGCGCCATGGCGTATCCGGTACCCTTGGTGCCCGTGCCCAAGGCATCGTACATGCGGGTGGACAAAGTGAAATACCCAATGCGCACCCCCAGGTTGGCCGGTACGCCGTAGGCCCCCAGGGTCTTGCTCAAGGTCATGATCAGGCCGGAAAGTACCGCCGGCAGCACCAGGGGCAGCGTGATCTTGCGCAGGATCTGCAGCTTGCCTGCACCCTGAATTTCCCCCATCTCCTCCAACTCGCTGTTGATGGTGCGCAGCGTGCCGGATACCATGATGTAGGAATAGGCGTAGTAGTGCATCACCATCACCGTCACGATGGCCACCGGCCCGTACGCCAGCCAGTCCGGCACGGCGACTCCCAACCCCGCCAGAAAGCCCGGCGATCCGCCCCGGCTGTTGCGGAACACCGATAGCCAGGCCATGGACTTGCACCAGGAGGGGATCATGTAGGGTACCATGATCAGGATGGACAAAACGCGCTTGCCCGGAAGGTCGCTGCGCACCATAAGCCATGCCATGGCGCTGCCAAAGGGCACGGCGATCAGGCAGGCGAAAAAGGAGATGGTCAGCGAATGCAGCAGCGGCCGCCACAGCGCGGCCCCGGATAGGCTGCTGGCGAACAGATAATTCCAATAGTAAAGGGTAAAGGAACCGATTTCCCCTCCGGTGCGCCGGGCCTCGGCCTTGGCTAGGGTGAATGTGGTCTTGAGCACCGACGCCAGGGGAAAGGCCACCAGGTAGATCAGCACGACCAGGGATACGAGCACGATCATGTTGAAGGGATTGCACACCACGTTCAGCACCTGGTTTTTCAGGCGCCTGAGCGTCAGCGGCTTGCGCGGGATCTGCCTTGGCACAACAACACCTCGCTTCAGGAAACTGGGCTTTCGCTTTTCTCGTTCAAGGGCATATAGATGCACCGCCCGTTTGTATAGAGGATATCATACTGGGCCTGCAAAGGCAATGCCTTAACGGAAAATTTTTTTATTTAGCGGAATATTCTTTTTTTCTTGCGCTTTTCAGATGAAGCGTTATAATATAATGGAGAATGTCCAACGCTGGGCCGGAGGTTTTTCATGACAAACGATAATCTGCTCATCAAGATCCGCACCTGCTATGATCAGCTTACAAAGCTGGAAAAGAAGGTAGCTGATTATGTGCTGTCCAACCCCCGGCCGGTGGTGAAAATGACCATTGCTGAGCTGGCGGACCATTGCGGCGTGGGCGACACGACGGTTTTCAGGTTCTGCCGCACCATGGAGCTTTCCGGCTACCAGGATTTCAAGCTGGCGCTGGCGCTAAGCTCCGACGTAGGCGAAATCCTGGACAGCAACGAAAATATGAGCATTACCGAATCTCAGGACCTTCGGGAGCTGGCGAAAAACGTTTCCGCCGTCATCACCGATACCATCGCTGAAACCGCGGCCGCGCTGGATTACGACGCAGTTTCCCGGGCCATGGACGTGCTTTTGTCCGCCGGCAGCATCCACCTGTACGGGTTCGGGAACTCCGGCATCGCAGCGCAATTGATGCAGAACCGGTTTATGCGGGTGCTCCCCAACGTGTTCTACTCGGGCGATGTGCACATGCAGCTTACCTCCGCCGCGCTGCTCAAGCCCGGCAGCGCGGCGGTGGTTTTCTGCAATTCCGGCGTCACCAAGGATAGCCTCCGCATCACACAGATGGCCAAGCAATCCGGAGCCACCACCATTTTCATCACCAAGTTTTTGCAGACCCCCGCCGCGCCGTACACGGATATCCTGCTGCCCTGCGGCGCCATGGAAGGGCCCATGCAGGGCGGCTCCATCGCGGTGCTGGCCTCCCAGCAATATATGGTCAGCCTGCTGTATTCCGAATTGGTCCGCAGGATCGGGGATACGGGCAAGGAGCGGAAGATCAAGGCGGCGCAGGCCATTGCCGAAAGGAAGCTGTAGCCGGGGGCCTATGGGCTCTGCCTTGGGGATTCGCCAAAGGGATATCATCCCTTTGGAATCCCTTTTTGAAGATATACGGCGATTCTTTGTGATCTGGCGGCGGCGAATATGGGATTTAAGCGATTTTTGTTTAATAATGGATTGCCCCAGGAAATGAGGTGGGACAGCGGAATGACCTGCTGGAGGCGGGTGCGGGAGTGAAACGCATTGGGTGTATGGGAGGCGGTGCTGCGGGTGATATGGCAGGAATTGCACGATGCGGAAAAACCGACTGGAGCAGGGCGTTGTGGACGCATCGATTATACAGGCAAAAAAGGGCCCACACGGGACCCAACCCCGTTGACCAAGGAAGTCCGGGCAGCAAGCACCACGTCATAACAGATCGCAATGGCATCCCATTGGCTGTACAACTACCCCTCTTATCTAACGGCACTGATCGATTCGAGGAACGTAGCATAAGGGGTTTTGCCCAGGTTTCTGTAGCCTCTGTGAGGGCGTTCCTTGTTGTAGTGCTCAAGCCATTGGTCCAGATCAGCCTGAAGCGCCTCCACGCTCTCGTAGATGTTGTTGCGGAAGGCGACCCAGAAGAACCCATCCAGGGCAGTGCGGTTGAATCGCTCAATGAACCCGTTGGTTCGGGGCGTTCTGGCCTTCGTCCGTCGGTGCTCGATGTCGTTGAGCGCCAGGTACATCTCGTAAGGATGGTTGGCCGTTCCGCAGAACTCCGGGCCA